>JBCBMN010000070.1:0-16006 GCA_039822745.1 Pseudomonadota bacterium
TCAAGAAGATCGAAGCGATCCGCGCGATGATCGATGCGAGCGGACGGGACATACACCTTGAAGTCGATGGCGGGGTCAATCCGGAAACGGCGCGCCAATGCGTTGCCGCCGGAGCCGATGTGCTGGTTGCAGGATCGGCCACATTCAAGGGCGGGCCGGATCACTATGCGAGCAACATCGCTGCGCTCAAGGGAGAGGGAGGCGCCTGATGGACACGCTCTTTCGGGATGAGAGCAATGATGCGCTGATCAGACCTGACGAGGATGATCGCGCTCTGCCGCTAGGCTCGGGCGAAGAGGCTCTGAGCGAAGGGGGTGATGGCAAGCCGGCGAATGCCGCGCCCGAGGCCTCACGGGCGCTTGCGCTGACTGACGTCATTGCGCCGCGCACTGGTCCGGGTGAAGCCTTGATCCGTATGGCCTATCGACTGGGTGTGCCGGGCCACGCCATCGCTGCGCCGTTCCGCCGTGCCTCCAGCCCGCGACTTCTGGCGCAAGTGACCACCCCTGTCATGGGTGACCGCACATCGGGCACCGCCCTTCGCGCCGGTCATTTTCTGGTCGACAGCGTCAAGCTGCCCATCGCGCAGATCGATTTTGGCGGACAGGCGCGGCTGGCTCCGGGGATTGAGCACAGCGTCCATTCCTTCAGCTGGCTGTATGATCTCGCCGCCAGCGCGCCGCGTGAGGCTTGCACCGAAGTGGCCGAGCGGATTGCGCAAAGTTGGCTCGATGCGCACCCTGCCCCTCCAAAGAAAGCTGCCAAATCAGGTGCTTGGGAGATCGAGCACACGGCCAAGCGCCTGCTCGCCTGGCTGATCCATGCTCCGCTGATTATCGGGAACGACAAATCGGGCCTGCGCACGCAGCTGTTCGAAGCGATTGCAGAAACGGCTACGTGGCTTGATCGGAAGGCGCTTAAAAGCGGTGTCGGGCTGGGCCAGATGATTGGTTGGGCGGCGGTCACCGCTGCTGGCCTGTTGCTGCCCGAAGGCAATCCTCGCCGCATTTACGGACAGGCTGCGCTGATCCGTTCGCTGGGTGATCTTGTGGCGGAGGATGGCGGCGTGTTGGCGCGCTGTCCGGCGGCTCAGATGACGGCGATTGCGACGCTGACTGACCTGATCGCTTGCTATGAAGCTGTCGATCAGGAGGTGCCCGAGGCTCTGTTTGTTATGCGCGAATTACTGGTGCCGCCTTTGCTGGCGCTGCGCCATGGTGATGGTGCGCTGGGAAGCTGGCAGGGGCAAAGCGCGATTGGCGCAGGCCGAGTGGCAAGCCTGCTTGCTGCAAGCGGTGTGCGCACCCGTCCCCTGCACGAGCCCAAGCATTGGGGCTTTCAGCGCATGCGCGGTGGCGAAACCGTGGTGCAGTTCGATGCTGCCCCTCCGCCCCGCGCGCGCCATGCCCGCACTGGGTGCGCTTCCACGCTGGCATTTGAGATGTCGGACGGGGCCTCTCGCATCATCGTCAATTGCGGGGGAGCGGCGCTCGCCGGAGGGCAGGTTCCGGCGCATATCGGGCAGGGCCTGCGCGCAACGGCTGCGCATTCGACGCTGGTGCTCGACAACGCCAATTCAACCGCAGTTCTGCTCCACGGTAAGCTGGGCAAAGGCGCGGAAGAGGTCGAAGTCGTACGCCGGACGGTCAACAAGAACGTCACTCGTATCGAGGCTAGCCATGACGGCTATGTCGCGCGTTTCGGGCTGACCCATCAGAGGGTTCTTTCGCTGCGCAAGGATGGCACGCAGCTCGCGGGCGAGGATGTGCTGATCCCTGCCAGTCGCAAGGGCCAGCGCAGCAAGGTCAATTTCGCGATCTGCTTCCATCTTGGGCGCGGCGTCGAAGCGCATCTCTCCGAAGACAAGCGCGGGGCCAGCCTGCTAACCGCAGATGGCAAGCTCTGGCAGTTCCGCCTTGGCGGCGATGGTGCGGGCACGGGCGAAGTGGCGCTGGCGGTGGAAGACAGTCTATGGGTCGATGGCGAAGGCCGTCCGCATGCAACCCAGCAGCTCATCATCGAAGGGCTGACATCGCGTGCCGGTGGCCAATTCTCGTGGCTGTTCAAGAGGATGGGCGGGTAGGCCCGGACAGGGAAAGAGTATGGCGGATGTGACGATTAAGCGGGCGCTGCTCTCAGTGTCCGACAAGAGCGGTTTGGCTGAGCTGGGACAGGCACTCGCCGCGCGCGGGGTGGAACTGGTCAGCACAGGTGGCACGGCGCGGACCCTGCGCGAGGCGGGTCTGGATGTGCGCGATGTCTCGGATCTCACAGGTTTTCCGGAAATGATGGATGGCCGGGTCAAGACGCTCCATCCCAAGGTTCACGGCGGACTGCTCGCGCTGCGCGATAATGACGAGCACGTCGCCGCGATGGACGCGCATGACATCGGCGCAATCGATCTGGTCGTGGTCAATCTCTACCCATTCGAAGCCACCGTCGCCAAAGGCGCTGAACGGGCCGAGATTATCGAGAATATCGACATTGGCGGCCCCAGCATGGTCCGCTCAGCCGCAAAGAATCACGGGTTTGTGACCATCCTCACTGATCCTTCGGATTATGCGACTCTGATCGAAGAGCTAGAGATCAATGCGGGCGCAACCTCTGAGGCGTTCCGCATCCGCATGGCGGGCAAGGCCTATGCCCGCACGGCAGCGTATGATGCGGCGATCGCGAATTGGTTTGCCTTTGGTGATGCCTTTACCCATCCATTGGGCACAGAGGCTTTGCAGGCGACGCCGTTTGTCGAGACCATGCCGCTCGCCTTCAAGCGCGAGGACACTTTGCGCTATGGCGAGAACCCGCACCAATCGGCCGCGATCTATGTTCCGCAAGTCACCGGCGCACCGGGCGTCCCGCAGGCCGAGCAATTGCAAGGCAAGGCGCTGAGCTACAACAATCTGAACGATGCTGATGCAGCGCTGGAGCTGGCAGCGGAGTTTCAGGGGCAGGACCCGGCGGTTGTGATCGTCAAGCACGCCAATCCTTGCGGTGTGGCGCAATCAGGCTCGCTGCTGGAGGCGTGGGAAGCTGCGCTCGCCTGCGACAGCGTTTCGGCCTTCGGCGGTATTGTCGCGGTGAACACCGAGCTTGATGGCGCGACGGCAGAGGCGATTGCTGGCATCTTTACCGAGGTTGTGATCGCTCCCAGCATTACGGCAGAAGCCCGTGCGATATTTGCGAAGAAGAAAAACCTGCGCTTGCTTGAATGCGGGACTTTGCCCGATCCGCGCCGCGGCGGTTTTGCGATGAAGACGATTGCGGGTGGCATGCTGATCCAGAGCCGCGACAATGGCGCGGTGAGCCCAGAATTGAATGGGGCGGACCTCAAAACCGTCACCAAGCGCGCACCGACCGAGCAGGAGCTCAAAGACTGCCTGTTCGCATGGACCGTGGCGCGGCACGTCAAATCGAACGCCATCGTCTATGCCAAGGACGGCGCGACGGCCGGGATCGGAGCGGGCCAGATGAACCGCCGCGATTCGGCGCGCATCGCGGCGATCAAGGCGAAGGAAGCAGCTGAGACCTATCAGTGGGATGCGCCACGCACCCATGGCAGCGCGGTCGCTTCGGATGCGTTCTTCCCCTTTGCTGATGGTCTGATGTCAGCGGCAGAGGCGGGCGCGACGGCTGTTATACAGCCGGGCGGCTCTATCCGTGACGAAGAGGTCATTGCCGCCGCTGATGAAGCGGGTCTGGCAATGGTCTTTACCGGGATGCGGCACTTCCGCCACTGACCCGCGCTGAGCGGTTAACTCCGCACCCCGTAAATGACCCGGTAATGGGGTCGGCAACTTTTTGCCGATTGGTCCGTAACTATTCGCGACAGTGTAACGAACTGTCGCCTGAAGAGCCCGTTCACCTTCGCGCAATTCGCATGAGTCGATTGGGCAGTTCATGGACATGAGCGAAGGCCACAGCAGGCCTCAAAGAGAATTGAAATGACACTCTTCAACACGGATCTTTATCGCCAGTTTGGCTTGGGCTTTCTGATCGGCGCGGCTGCGTTGGCCGTGGTAAATGCCGGTGCCTGGTCGGATCAGATTTTGCCTCCTGCTCAGGCGGCTGAGGTTTCTCAGGTGCCGATGCCGGCGCCGGAATTCATCATCGAGCCCATCACCTGAAAGGACACAAGCATTGCGTCTCCCTCTCCTTCGTTCCGCTCTTGGTCTTAGCGCAGCCCTCCTCGCTCTCGGCGGTCTTGGTGCCCCGGTTCAGGCGGAGAGCGTTGTGAACGCGCCCGCGCCCAAGCGGATCGCCAAGGAAGGGGTCGGCCTCAAGACAGCGATTTTCGCAGGCGGATGTTTCTGGGGCGTCGAGGGTGTTTTCAGCCACGTCAAAGGCGTGAAGTCCGCGGTCTCAGGCTTTCACGGCGGCGCAGCAGGCACAGCCAAGTATCGCAGCATCATCACCGGCACGACGAGCCACGCCGAATCCGTCATGATCACCTATGATCCTTATGTCGTGCGCTATGATGAGCTGTTGCGAATCTTCTTCTCGGTTGTGACCGATCCCACCCAGCTCAACCGTCAGGGCCCTGATGTAGGCGCGCATTATCGCTCGGCGTTGGTGCCGCTGAATGGCGAACAAAGAGCTGTCGCTGAAGCGTATCTCAAGCAGCTTGATACATCGGGCCTATGGGACAAGCCGGTCGTCACCAAGATTGAAAAGCACCGCAAATTCTACCCGGCAGAGGGCTATCACCAGGATTACATGGTGAAGAACCCGTATAGCGGCTACATCCTTCGCTACGATCAGCCAAAAGTGACCGCTCTCAAAGCGATGTTCCCGCGCGATTATCGTGATGAATTTCTGCAGGACGGGGCCTGAGTGGTCACGCTTGTCTGGCAATCGCAGGCTTTGCGCGGTATTGTGCGCACATGGAACTGGCACAAAACGCACATTCGCATGAGCATTTGTCTGGCGATGAATTGATCGCTGCGGCCCGGACAGCGCTGGTTGCCTCGGGTGAGCAATGGACAAGTATGCGAGAGGCGGTTTTTGCCGAACTCGCGCAGCATGATCGACCGGTTTCCGCCTATGATATTGCCGAAAATGTATCGGCTGCGCGCGGCAAGCGGGTTGCGCCCAATTCGATCTATCGCATCCTTGATCTGTTCGTGGGCAACAATCTCGCCATGCGGGTTGAAAGTTCCAATGCTTATCTCG
Organism: Pseudomonadota bacterium; assembly: GCA_039822745.1. GTDB lineage: Bacteria > Pseudomonadota > Alphaproteobacteria > Sphingomonadales > Sphingomonadaceae > Erythrobacter. The sequence goes on from JBCBMN010000070.1 coordinate 5,170, forward strand.
CGAACACACATCCGGGGTGTGAGCATGATTGCATCTTCTTGGTCTGCGACGAATGCGGAGAGGCCGCTCATGTGGATGATGACGAGGTCAGCCGCACAGTGCGCGCCCTCGCCAATCGTATGAATTTCCGCGCGGAACGCCCGGTTCTGGAGATCAGAGGGCTGTGCGGCCAATGCGCCTGAAGCTTTCGTGCTGCGGCGCGGCTGACACAGCTTCCATCCATGACTATCTGAACCACCTGGGATAAGGCCGAGCGGCGATCCGATGAGGGTGTAATCAATGCTTGGGATGAAGCGAAGAGATCGGTGGAAGTGGCGCTTTCCGGCACTGCTCGCCTTTGCCTTTATCCTGCCGTTTCTCTCGACACATCTGTGGTTTATCGCCTCGCTGGAGCGGACCATCCACGATGCCTATCGCTTCATCATCGCAGAGCGGGTCGGGTATGATCCGGATATAGCGTTGGTCGTCTATGATGATGAGGTAGCGCGCAACGCTCAGCGCACCAGCCCTGTTGATCGCGTGCTTCTGGCCAAAGCGGTGTCGGCGATTGCCTCGGCCAGGCCGCGCGCGATCGGGCTCGACATGGCCTTTGTTCAGGAGACGGACGAAACCGCGCAACTGGTTGCCGCTTTGCGCCGGGTCAATGTGCCGCTTTTCGCCATCTATGCCGATCCGGAAGGGGACAGGGCCGTTTATTGGAGCCCGGTCGTCGATGCCTCTGCGCGCGCAGACCAGACAAAGTTCTGGGACGCATTGCAGGGCAGCAAGGTGCAGCCTGCATCGCCTGCTATCGGTGTCGGTCCTGCGCGGGTCGCGCGCAATTGGCCTGAGACGGTTGAAACGTCCGCCCCGCTGATGGCGCACGCGCTGGCTGACACGCCCGAGGCGTTGCGCGGTTACACGGGCGGTATCCGCTATCGCGTTCTGGCAGGCGACACTCTTGCCTCTGCCGGGACTGATATTGACGCCGCCACCGGCATGTTCCCGACCTATCCGATTGACCTCGTTTCGGATGAGCTGTTCGCTGGAGACATCCTTCCCAAGTTGGAAAACCGGATCGTCCTGATCGGCTCAGACACGTTCAATGCAGATCAACTGGCGACACCCATTTCGCGCGTCGGCGTGGCTCCGCGCTCTCCCGGCGTGGCGGTTCATGCGCATATGACGCGTCAAGCAATGGACCGCGATTTTCCGCCCGCGATTGGACTTGCCGGGACCGCGCTGCTTGCTGTCCTCGTGATTGTGTTCGCCGCCTCATCTGCTGTGATTGAGCGGCGGCTGTTCCTGCTTCTATCGGTGTTGGGTTCTCAGGTGGTCGCGCTCGCCATCTTGCCGATTGTCCTTGATGCAATGGGCTATGACATTCTGGGCGTGCCGCTCTTCGGTTTGATTGCAGCTTCAGTCACCGCCTATTTCGCCTGCGCCTCCACCTTGCGCGACCGCCGTTCGGAGGAGCGTGCCTTCGCGAGAGGAGCGCTGGGTCGATACGTCCCTGAAAGCGTGGCACAACAGATCCTGGCTGATCCCGATCGCTTGCAGTTGCGGGGCGAAGAGCGCGAATTGGTGATGATGTTCACCGATCTTGAGGGCTACACCGCCTTTTGCCATGGACGCGAGCCGCGCGAGACAGCCGCCATCCTCAACACCTATCTTGACGCGATGACCGAAGTGGTGCTGGCGCATGGCGGCACGCTCGACAAATATGTCGGCGATGCGATTGTCGCATTCTGGGGTTCACCCATTGCCTATGAGGATGACGCGGCCCGCGCGGTCGCGTGTGCCTTGGCGATGCAGGCGGAGGCAGAGCGAGTGGCTGATCGCACGCGGGAGAAATATGGTGAGGCCTTTGGCCGCACCCGTATTGGCCTCCACAAAGGACCTGCGATCGTCGGCAATTTCGGCGGGACCAGCCGGATGCAATACACCGCAATGGGCGATGCGATGAACATTGCCGCTCGGCTTGAATCCGCCAACAAGCAGATCGGCAGCAACATCCTGATTTCCAGCGCGCTGGCTCAGGCCGCGCCGGGTTTTCATTATCGCAAGCTGGGCCGGATCGCGATGGCGGGTGTATCGACCGGAGTGGAATTGCTGGAGCCCCTGCCTGCTGCACAACAGGCATATGCCGAGCGCTGGAACGCGGCTATTCAAGCCTTTGAAAGCGGTGCGGACAATGCCGAATCGCTTTGGGCGCAATGTGTGGCTGATGCAGAAGGTGATGCCGCGATTGCCGGGATCGAGGCGCGTTTGACGTCGATACAGAAGGGTGAAGTGCATGTCCTGCAAAGCAAATGAGAGCTGTGGGCTCGGTCGTCTTGCTGCGGCTAGTGTCATCTCTTTGGCGCTCGCAGCCTGCGCCAGTACAGCCGAGCCGGAGCCGGTGACTTCCAGTCCTGCACCGCCCCCTCCTCCACCATCCGCTGCGCTCAACCAGGTCCCGCCACCTATCTATCGCGTGCGCAGCGGCACGCCGAGCGTGCTTGAGCGCTTCCCGCGCGGCAGTGTCGTCACCGAAGAGACCGAAATTTGTCTCGAAGAGGGCGAGCAGGTCAATGTGATCGGCGACAATGGGCAAAGCGTCACGTATGTCGGCCCCGGCTGCATGGCTCGCTCTGCGCCAGCGACCGGAGACAATGAAGGCGGCTTTATCTTCGGCTCAAATGAGGTGGCCTTGCCTGAGCACGGCGGAGTGCTTGCTCACTGAGATAGACGATTGCCGTTGCGTCACCGGCGCGAGTCGCTGCAATTCGCTCGCGTTAAGCTGAGTTGACAGTGCACAGTGTCAGCGTATCTTGCCTAACTCCCGATGAAGCGGTACCTATGTACGATAAAGCGTTCATCGACAGTTCGGTTTCCACGGTGTAGGGTAGAAACTTATGACTAAGCCACCTGAGACTCCGCTTCTCGATCAGGTTCCGACACCTGACGAACTCCGCCAGCTTCAGCCTGAGCAGCTCCGGCAGTTATCCGACGAATTGCGCTCTGAAATGATCGATGCGGTCAGTGTTTCGGGCGGCCATTTGGGGTCGGGTCTGGGTGTCGTTGAGCTGACAGTTGCGATTCACTACGTCTTCAACACGCCAGATGATCGGCTGATCTGGGATGTCGGCCATCAGTGCTATCCGCATAAAATCCTGACCGGGCGGCGCGATCGTATTCGCACTTTGCGTCAGGGTGGTGGGCTTTCGGGCTTCACCAAGCGCTCCGAGAGCGAGTACGATCCGTTCGGCGCGGCACACTCCTCAACCTCGATTTCGGCAGCGCTCGGCTTTGCTGTGGCGAACAAGTTGAATGACAAGCCCGGCCGCGGCATCGCGGTGATCGGCGACGGTGCGATGAGCGCTGGCATGGCTTATGAAGCGATGAACAACGCCGCTCAGGCGGGCAATCGTCTGGTTGTTATCCTCAACGACAATGACATGTCGATTGCGCCGCCTGTCGGCGGGCTGTCGGCCTATCTCGCGCGTATGGTGTCATCGAGCGAGTATCTGGGCATTCGCAGCCTCGCCAGCCGCGCGATCAAGAAGATGAGCCGCCGCCTGCACGAAGGCGTGCGCAAGGCAGAGGAATATTCCCGCGGCATGGTGACCGGCGGCACTCTGTTTGAAGAGCTGGGCTTTTATTATGTCGGCCCAATTGATGGCCACAATCTCGACCATCTGATCCCTGTTCTGGAAAATGTCCGTGACACATCCGAAGGCCCAGTGCTGATCCATGTCGTCACCGAAAAGGGCAAGGGTTACGCACCTGCTGAGAACAGCGCTGACAAATATCACGGCGTGCCCAAATTCAACGTGATCACGGGTGAAAAGCAAAAGGGCGCGAGCGGCCCGCCTGCCTATCAGAACGTCTTTGGTGACACGCTCGCCAAGTTGGCAGAGACCGATAGTCGCATCTGCGCCATCACCGCCGCCATGCCCTCGGGCACCGGGGTGGATCGGTTTGCCAAAGCGCATCCGGATCGCAGCTTTGACGTTGGCATTGCCGAACAGCACGGCGTGACCTTTGCCGCCGGGCTAGCCGCGCAGGGCATGCGGCCTTTCGCAGCGATTTACTCGACCTTCCTGCAGCGCGCTTATGACCAGGTGGTCCATGATGTTGCGATCCAGAACCTTCCCGTGCGCTTTGCGATTGACCGGGCCGGGCTTGTGGGTGCGGATGGGTCGACCCATGCGGGCTCGTTCGACATCACCTATCTCGCGACTTTGCCCAACATGGTGGTGATGGCCGCGGCTGACGAGGCCGAGCTTGCCAACATGACTTATACCGCGGCCCAGTATGACGATGGCCCCATCGCCTTACGCTATCCGCGCGGCAGCGGCACTGGCGTTCCGATCCCAGAGACGCTTGAGAAGCTCGAAATCGGCAAGGGCCGTGTTGTTCGCGAAGGTAGCAAGGTCGCCATCCTCTCGCTCGGCGCGCGCCTTGAAGAGGCCAAAAAGGCCGCAGACCAGCTGGAGGCCAAGGGGCTTTCCACTACGGTTGCCGACATGCGCTTTGCCAAGCCGCTCGACGAAGATCTGATCGCGCGCCTGATGAAGACGCACGAGGTCGTCATCACGATCGAAGAAGGTGCAATTGGTGGGCTGGGCGCTCATGTCCTAACCTATGCGAGCGATGAAGGCCTGACCGATGTTGGCCTGAAAGTGCGCACGATGCGCTTGCCCGACATCTTCATCGATCAAGACTCGCCCGATAAGCAATATGCGCTCGCTGGCCTTGATGCGAATGCGATTGTCGAAAAGGTACTTTCGGCGCTGAAGCACAATTCGACGCAGGTTGAGACAGGCGACGCCGAGGAAGCGCGAGCCTGATCGCCAAGCCCGATGGGCGAGCTTATAGGCTTTCCGGAATGGGCGGTGCTAAGCGGGTGCATTGCGCTTGGTATCTTGGCGTTCGCCCTTTGGCGTTGGGGAAACACAAAGCGGCAGGTTGAGCGCACGCTCGCCAAGCGTGCTAACCCGACGCACGAAGAGTTTCTTGCCCTAATTGGGCAAGATGTTTCCCCGGCCGTATCTGAGTTTCTCTGGGAGCGGGCGCTGGACGCACTGTCGGTCCATGCGTCGCAGATCACGCCGCATCCCGATGATCACCTGATCGATGACCTCCCCATAAACGATGACGAATGGAGCCTCGACTGGCCATTTCTATGGGCCGAGAATTGTGGCTTTCCTGAGAAGAACTTGCCGGATTGGCCCGCAGACTGGCCAGCTACGATCCGCCATTTCGGTCGCTGGCTTGATCTGGGCCCCGAATAGCTACCCTGCTTTGCCGCTAATCCGGTTTCGTGATGATCAAAGGGTTCGCTGGGGCTGCGATGCTCTCGTCAGGTTCCCCGCCCTGATCAATTGGCGGAACGAACTGTTCCTCTTCGTCCACTTCCGGCGGATCAGCAAAGTCCCCTGTTCCATCAACCTCTTCCATGATGGCAGGCGGCTCAGGCGGTTCTTCGCCCTTTAGTTCGGCAATCTCTTTGGCGCGGCGATAGAGATAGCTGTCGCGCCTGGCGGCATAGGGATCAATTGTGTCATCAATTCGCGCCAGCTCCGCATCGAACTCCAGCCGCGAATCGAGGTTGCTGATGACGAAATAGGGCGCGGTGAACTCGATCTGGTTGAAAGGTGCGCCTATCACGGTGGGCAGGAAAAGCTGATCAAGCCCGCTTCCCACCAGATCGCGCGCATTGGTTGCTCCGGTGATCGGCAGGTAGAGATAAGGCCCGCCTCCAACTCCATAATAGCCCAGCGTGTTGCCAAAGCCATTGCGGCGATAAGGCAGGCCAATGCCGGGTTTCTCGGCAATGTCGATCAACCCGCCAAGGCCCAGAGTCGTGTTGATCAGCAAGCGGCCCAAAGTCTCGAATGCCTTGCCAAATTTGCCTTGCAGCAGGAAATTCAGCGCGTTGTTCGGCTCGCCCAGATTCTGCACGAAATTGCCCAGACCATCGCGAATGGGGCCGGGAAGGCCGTCGCGATAGGCATAGGCCATGGGCTCGACAAGCACGTTATCGAGCTGCTGCGTGATGCGGTAGCTCTCTTCATTGATCGCAGCGATCGGATCACCGGCAGGTGGACCATAGGCACCGGTGACGACGATGACGTTCGGGTCGTCTTCGCCGGGCTCCTCGGCTTGATCTTCATCGCCATCGGACTCTTGCGCGGTTTCGATCGTCTGATCTTGGGGAAGCGGCTGTGCTTGCGCTGCCGCAAGCGACCAGTGGAGGCTCAGCACGCTCACCGAGGGGGATCGGGACCGAGCCTCAGGCGCGAATTCCAGCATTGGCTCGACGGCAACAAGGGGCGCCTCAACAGACGACAATGCATCCTCGGGAACCTCACCGATCAGCAGCGGCGAAGTGAGGGCCATCAAGGCAGCATTTGGCATGTGCGTCCTTTCATTTCATCCTTCGGGCTGTACCCCATTCGCCTTACGATGTGCCTAAACAAATCAGCCCCTTACGACTCGCTTTTGGCGTGTAAAATCACTCGCGCCAATGCCAAATGTTGCCCGGTGATACATTTTAGGACGCGCCACCCCTTTCGAATTTCAACACAGCGCCTAACACGCACCCATGGCATTTCTTGAAAAGACCCGTGACGGAGCTGTCACACGACTGACCATTAACCGCGCCGAGGTGATGAATCCTCTGGGCAATCCCGGCGACGGGGATGAATTTGCCCGCGTCTGCCGCGAGATCAACCGTGATGATGCGACGCGCTGTGTCATTCTGACAGGTGCAGGCCGAGCCTTCTCGGCAGGGGGTGACGTCAAGGCGATGCGCGACAAGTCAGGGACCTTTGGCGGCAGCGCGCCGGCGATCTCTGACGGCTATCGTGAGAACATCCATGTGATGCTGCGCGCGCTTTACAGCCTGCGTGTCCCTTTGATTGCAGCCGTTAATGGACCCGCAATCGGGCTGGGCTGCGATGTGGCGTGCTTGGCCGACATAAGAATTGCGAGTGAGACGGCAAAGTTCGGAGTGACTTTCCTGAAGCTCGGCATCATTCCGGGCGATGGCGGTACCTGGATCCTCCCGCGGGTGATTGGTCAGGCGCGAGCGGCTGAATTGTTCTATACCGGCGATGTGATCTCGGCGCAGACTGCGCTGGAATGGGGGCTCGTCAGCCGGGTGGTCTCGCCCGAAGCGCTAATCGAAGAGTCCGAGGCGCTTGCCGAGAGAATTGCCGTGCAGCCCCCGCATGCTCTGCGGCAGGCGAAGATGCTTCTGCGTCAGGGTCAGCAGATAAGTTATGACAGCGCGCTGGAGCTTGCCGCCAACACGCAAGCGATGATGCATATGACCAAGGACCATGAAGAGGGCGTTGCGGCGCTGCTCGAAAAACGCGCGGCGGACTTCAAGGGAGAATAGAATGATGACGATTGGCCTTCGAGTTCTGCTGTTTCTCGCGATTGTCTATGTTGGCCTCGCTGCGATCATCTATTTCCAGCAGGACAGTTTCGTTTTTCCCGCCCCGCAGGAGAGCCATGATCCGGCACCGGGTTATGCCGCGGTGGTGTTAGACACCGAAGACGGCCTGGCGCTCGCTGCGCATTGGCGCGCTCCTGAGGAGGGCAAGCCAACAATCGTGCACTTTCATGGCAATTCTGGTTCGTTGATGGGCGCAACCAGCGAGAACCAGCTTTTCGCTGAGGAAGGCTTTGGCGTTCTTTTGGTGGAGTATCGTGGATATGGCGGTAATTCCGGCGCGCCCTCGGAAAAGGGCTTTCGCAAGGACGGGCACGCCGCGATGGAATTTCTCAAAGAGCAATCCGTCCCAGTCCAAAGAACTATCGTCAAAGGCCACTCGATTGGCACGGGAACTGCCACCTATCTCGCGACGCAGTTTGACGTGCCCGCTGTGATCCTGGTCGCGCCGTTCACTTCGATTGCGGACCGGATGGCCGAGGCAATCCCGATCTTCCCCATGCGCATCCTGCTGCGCAACGAGTTCAACAATCTTGGCAAGGTCTCCAACCTGCAAGTGCCGGTTCTGGTCCAGCACGGCACCGATGACGCCGTGATCCCCGAGGCGCACGGGAAGGCGCTCTCCAAAGCGGCACCGATCTCGACATTCCAGAGCTATCCGGGCGCCGAGCATGATTTAACTTTCAGCCCAGACGTGCAGGCTGCTCAGCTGCAATGGCTGGTCGACTTGGGGCTTTAGCAGGAAGGCCCCTGAGCCCTCCCCCTGTACCCCCTGTACAAGTCTGATTTGCAGACCGCAGGGCAAATGCTCTATGCTCCACGCGGCATGAAGACTTACCGCGCCTCTCGTTCCCCGTGCCCCATTGGCAGGGCCGCCCGTTTGCTGGGTGATCGCTGGGTCATTCTGATCCTGCGGGAGGCCTTTATGGGCGCGGATCGCTTCGAGCAATTTGTTGAGCGTATGGCCATCAACCGCGCAGCACTGACCTCGCGGTTGGATATTCTAATCGAAGCGGGTCTGATTGTGCGTGAACCCCCAACCGGCAAACGTGCGCGCTATATCCTGACTGATCGTGCTTACAGCCTGACCCCGCTGTTCCGAGAAATGGCCGTCTGGGGTTCAGACAACCTCTTCGAAGAAGGCGAACCGCGGGGCCAGTGGCCTCAGGACGATAAGCGCGAAGCTGCCCAACCCTACCAATCGTAGGCTTTGGGCAATTCGCTTTCGTCGAGATTGCGAAAGCGATCACGCAAGCGGCTCTGATGGCTTTCGAGCGATTGCTCGACGCCCTCAATGTAAACCACTTTCGGTACGCTTCCCACTTCGAGCGGGTCTCCGTCCCAGATCACAATATCACCTAACGAGCCAGCGCTGAGCGTCCCGACCTGATCGCCAACCCCGCTGATCTGCGCCGGGATGGAGCTGATCGCCGCGAAAGCCTGACCCCAGCTCAGCCCGGCAGCGCCCGGAACACTGGCAAGCGCCACCAGATTGCCCGCATGCTGAGACAGCCGGCGCGGGTCTTCCATCGCCACCGCATTGACCGCAACCTTAACGCCCGCGCGCGCCATGCGGCCGATATTGCTCTGCGTCGCCGCCAATTGCTCGAATGTATCGGGAAGGTCATCGAGGCTGTCGGCGATCACTGGGACACCGGCTGCGGCAATGTCCTTGGCTGCCAACCAGCCCTCGCTTGCACCGACGAGCACCATGTCAAGCTTGGGAAAATCCTCCTTCAAGGCCAACACGGTGCGAATGTCAGAGGCGCGTTCAACATGGACATAAAGCTTTTGCTCGCCGCTTACGACTGGACGAAGCGCTTCGGCATCGAAACGGCCCAGCAGCACTTCGCCTTCTTGCGCGATCTCCGGCGTGCGCGGCAGGCCTGATCCCAGCGCCTCGGCTTCGCGCAGGGCTGCTTTGAACAGGACATGGGCCGCTGCTCGGCTGCCGCCCGCGATTCTCGCACCGCGCTCACCCAGATCGACCATCTGGAACGCCTTGGCCTGCATGATCGGATGACTGTCGCCGCCCAGATCAATGATCGAGCCCTGACCTGCAAAGATCGAGGCGGAGGGTAGAGTGGTCGTCGCCGCGCGCGTAATGCCAGCGGCCCGGTGCACCAGAATATGTTGCGAGTTGGGATTGACGATGAGAGCGGTGTCCAAAGCTGCGCCAAACGGGGCGCCCCCTGCGCGCTGATCGTTGGACTCGCTGACTGCGCCCACATCCCAGATGCCAAGCGTTGAGATCGTAGCGAACAGGCCGGGGGTCACCCATGCCCCGCCTGCATCCACTGCCGGGATGTCTGCGGGAGCGTTCACATCCGAGCCTGCCGCGATCACCTTGCCATCGCGAACAACCACTGTGCCGCCTTCGATTGGTCCCTTACCATCCCCGATGACAAGATTGGCATTGGTGATCACCACATCCTGCGCAGCGGCAGGGGTTGCTGCGATCACCAGAGCCGAAGCTGCACCCAGCAGCGCGGAAATCAGAACGCCTCTCATTTCACGTCTCCTTCACCGGGCTGGCCAAGCTCAAAGTCGCTCACTGGGCGATGCTTGGGATTGAGCATGTCGAACATCAGAGCGCCGTCGATCCAGACCTTTTCGGGCCGCGAATAAACGCTCAAGGGATCGCCATTCCACAGCACTACGTCCGCCATCTTTCCCGCTTCGAGCGAGCCGGTCTGATCGGCAATGCCCATCGCCTTGGCCGGGTTGAGTGTGATCCAGCCGATTGTGGTTGCATCCGAGATGTTCATGCCCATCCTATTGCCCGCCGCTTGCGCCTTGGCCGCTTCCTGATTGAGCCGCTGGATATCCTGTGCGCTGTCCGAATGGATCACCACGCAGGCGCCCGCCTGGTGGAGGAAGGCCGCGTTTTCGAGAATGCCGTCATAGGCTTCCATCTTGAAGCCATACCAATCCGCCCAGATCGCCGCGCAAACCTCATTCTCGCGCAGCAGATCTCCGATCTTGTATGCCTCAACCGCGTGGTGGAACGCAGTGACCTTATAGCCAACCTCTTTCGCCATATCCATGACGAGCGCCATTTCGTCTGCGCGATAGCAGTGATTGTGGACGAGGATGTCGCCCTTGAGCACGCCGACCAGCGTTTCCTTGCCCAGATTACGGCGCGCATCGGGATTGTTGGCGTAATTGATCGCGTCAAACCAGGTCTGGCGATTGACGGCGAAGTTGCCCATCCGGGTCGAGGGCTTGCGCCCGCGATTGCCATAGACCCGCTTGGGATTCTCACCGCAGGCCATCTTGAAGCCATAGGGCGCGCCGGGGAACTTCATCCCCTGCACGGTGCGCGAATAGACGTTCTTGAGCGTGACCGAGCGCCCACCCATCAGGTTTGCCGAGCCGGGCAGCACTTGCAAGGAGGTGATCCCGCCATTG
>JBCBMN010000071.1:0-15868 GCA_039822745.1 Pseudomonadota bacterium
TGAACCGATAATTGCATAATCCCTCGGCACTCTCCATTTGCATGCGGGACGTGACCGCACACTAACGGCATTCGGAGGCACACTATGGAACAGCTGGGCGAAGATCTTGAAACCATGCGGCGCGTGCCGCTGGCCAAAGCGCATGTCGATGCCATCTGCGAGATTGGCGGCGAACGTCTTTACAAAGCGGGCGAGATTGTCGCTGAAATTGGCGCTCCGATGGACAGTTTTGTCTATGTGCTCGAAGGCGAGCTTGAAGTGGTGAACCCTTACACCGACGAACGCCTGCTCGAATCCGGGCTTGGCCCGACGCAATTCATGGGGGAGATCAACTTCCTCAATCGCGGCACCAATTACCTCAAGATGCGCGCGGCGGTGGACACCCGCGTAATCGAGGCCCCGCGTGAAGCCATGCTCGACCTGATGAGCCGCGTGCCAGAGCTTTCCGACCATATCATCAAGGTCTTTGCCGCTCGTCGTCGCAAGCAATTTGAGCTGTCGAACGGCGCTATCACTTGCATCGGCGCGGACCGCGATCCGGCTGTGCAAGCGGTCGAACGCTTCCTGTCGCGCAATCGCCTGCCCTTCAAGAGCTTTGATCTGGACGCAACCGATCCTGAAACCGCGCAGGTTTGCAGCGCCCTGGGGCATGAACCGGGCGTCTATCTGGTCTCCGGCGAGAAGATCGAAGAGCCAACCCCGCGCAAGGTCGCGCAATTGCTCAATCTCGATCTCGATCTGTGCACAAAGCAGGATTACGATCTGCTGATCGTCGGTGGCGGCCCGGCGGGGGTCGCAGCGGCGGTTTATGCCGGCTCTGAAGGCCTCAACGCATTGGTGATCGAAGACACTGCAATTGGCGGACAAGCGGGCACGTCCAGCCGGATCGAGAACTATATGGGTTTCTACACCGGGATCAGCGGCGCGGACCTGACCTATCGCGGGCAAATTCAGGCGATGCGATTTGGCACCCGGTTTGCCATGCCACGCCGGGTCGAAGGTCTGGTGAAGCGCGAGGACAGCTCTTTCTGCGCCACTCTGGAGGACGGGCAGGAAGTGTGCGCGCGCGCTGTGCTGGTCTCCACAGGCGTACAATATCGCCGCCTGCCGCTTGACCGTTTGCGCGAACTCGAAGGCGCTGGCGTGTTCTATTCCGCTACCGAAATGGAAGCGCGCTTCTGCGGAAACAGCGAAGTCGTGGTGATCGGCGGAGGCAATTCGGCGGGTCAGGCGGCAATGTTCCTGTCGCGCGCTGCCAGCCATGTGCATCTGGTGGTCCGATCAGGCAGCCTCGCCGCTTCGATGTCGAGCTACCTTTCGAGCCGGTTGGAAGCTGATCCCAAGATCACGATCCACTACCACACCACCGTCACCGAGCTGCGCGGGGAGGATTGGCTGTCAGGCGTTACCTTTACCACGCCCGACGGAGACACGCCTATAGACGCCTCCGCCTTGTTCATCATGATCGGAGCTGCGCCCAACACCGATTGGCTTTCCGGGCTGGTCGAAACCGACGCCAAGGGCTTTGTGCTGACCGGGCATTCGGTCGGACGTGCGACGCCTTTTGAAACCGGCACGGATGGCATCTTTGCGGTCGGCGATGTGCGCTCAGGCTCGGTCAAGCGTGTTGCCAGTTCCGTCGGTGAAGGCTCCGTCGTGGTCAGCCAGATCTGGACCTATTTGGACGGGTTGGAAAACGCAGTCGGGGGACCAGAATAATTTCCCTAATTTAACGAATGTTCGTTGCAGTTTCTTCGAGTATGCTATTCAATACTTTGAATAATACTTCCTATCGCTGGGCCTAAAAAGCCTCTTCATAGGATCGAAGGGACTGCGAATGACGAATATCCTGTTTCGCTCCATATGCGCGCTGACTCTAGGATTTTGGGCGCTCACCACCCCCGCTTTTGCCGCGTGGCAAAAGGCCGAAAGCGAGCGTTTCGTCATCTATTCCGATTCGCGGCCCGAAGACTTGCGCGATCTTGCCGAATTGCTTGAGCAATTTCACGTCGCGATGGAATTGGAGACCGGACGCAGGCTGCCCGCGCCCAGCCCGTCGAACCGATTGACAGTCTATTTGGTCGGCAGCATCGATGATCTGCGACAGGTCTATGGTAACAGGCGATCTTCGGTCGGCGGCTTTTACATCCCGCGCGCTAATGGATCGGCAGCCTTTGTACCAAACGTCTCTATGCGCAATTCTAACAGAGGAAGCACCGGCAGACCCGCATGGCGGGCGAGAAGCAGCGATTGCTCAGGCCATGCTGACCCATATGGCCAGCATTCCGGATGCAACACGGATCGATCTGAGCCAAGTCATCCGCGCCTATGACGAGGCAAAGGCTCGCACCAATGCGGCAGAGGGTGACGCAGACGACTGACGCGCTAAAACCAGCCTAGCGCATCATCCCGGTGACAATCGAACTCAGGATGCCGCCCAGCGGGCTTCCTCCAGAGGTCGCCCCACCTGTGTCTGCACCGCCGGTTGCCTGTTTCGCCATATACCCTGCCACTGCCATGGTCAGGATTGGGAGCATCTGTTTGAGCATGCCTTCGTCGAGGCCCGTCACTTCAGCGACCGATCCTGCGACCGAGCGGCTTACATCCTTGCTGCCAAAGATGTTGCCCAGAATGTCATTGCCCGGCTGAGTGGGGGTCGGGGAACTGCCCAGAACCGAATCCAGCAGTGCGCCGCCAATCATGCCGCCAAGGCCGCCCAATGCGCTGCCACCGCCGCTGCTTTGAGACGCGCTGCCGCCAAGGATCGCGCCTGCCAGACTGCCCAGGCCTCCCATCGGATCGGGCGTGGTCGTGCCGCCGGTGGCACTGCGGCCCATGCCAGCGACAATCGCGGGCAGCAGAGCACCAGCCGCTGTCGTCGCCGTGCCTTCATCGACGCCCAATTCCTTCGCCATCGATGTGATCGCGCCGGTGTTTTGCAACATTTGTACTAGGCTCATGAGCCTGCCTCCCCCGATTGCTCGCCTGAGTGCGTTGTGTGTCGCTTACTTCTTGCCGAAGAAGCTCGATGCCATGCCGGCAATGTCATCCAGCGGGCTGCCGTCGCCATCCTGATCGAGCATGCCCATAATGCCTTCAAGGCCGCCTTCCTGACCCTGTAGCCCCTTGGCAATGTCACCCAGCGCGTTTTCGCCGCCAAGCTGTGAAACAATCCCGGACAAAGCGGTCATATCAAGGCCCGTCTTCTGCGAGGCGAGTTCGACCGTGTCGCCCTCTTCACCGTGCGACTGGCTGAGCGCGGCAACCGCTTTCGCAGCCATTGCAGGATCAATACCAACCTTTTCGGCCAGAGCCGACACCGTGTCCGGCGAACCGGCAACCTGCTGCATGATACCATCGAGAATGCTCATAATCTGGTCTCTCCATTTGGCGGCGCGAATGCCGAATCTCTAAGCAGGATAGTGCGCGCAAGAGAGGCAAAAGAAAAGGCCTCACTCCGCAACCGGAGCAAGGCCATTTCCTGCATTGCAATTGGCGTTCAGCGGAACGGCAGAAGCTCTTTGTAGAAATTGCCCTGACCAAGGCTGCGAAGGCCAGTCGAGAGCGTATTAGCGATATCGCTCAACGCTGCTTCTTCTCCCAAGGCAGTCAGAATTTGGGAAAGCGTTTCGCTCGGAAGGCCGCTGCGCTTGGCGGCAGTCTCAATCGTGTCGCCAGCCGAAACGCTGGCTTGTGCCAAGACCATGACCGCTTTTTCGACCAGAGCTGCGTCCATGCCAAGCTCTTTTGAAAGGCCAAGAATAGTATCAGCCTTAGCTGACGTGCGCGCCAAGGTGGCGTCAAGAATGCTCATCTTTGGGATCCCTGCGTATCTGAACGTTGAGGGAGACCGGCCACACGCCAGTCTCTCCCAACAGTTACGCAGCAGGGGCGCGAATGGATCCGCCCTTCCCTAACGGAAAGCTGATATTTCCTAACGCCTTACCCGCGAAATCACGCAGCCGCAGGAGCCGCCTTGCGCACGCCTTCATCGACATGCGCTTCGAACTCGGCGAAGTTGTCGATGAACAGCTGCACCAGCTTGCTGGCGGTGGCGTCATACTCTTCTTTGTCCGCCCAGGTTTCGCGCGGGTTTAGGATCGTCTGGTCGATGCCCTTTTCGATCAGAACAGGGACAGAGACCGGCACGTCGAAGCCGAAATTGTCGTCCTTGCGGAACTCGACAGCGTCAAGATCACTGTCAAGCGCGGCGTTGAGCAGCGCGCGGGTTGCCTTGATCGGCATGCGATTGCCGATGCCGTATTTGCCGCCGGTCCAGCCGGTGTTGAGCAACCAGCACTGGACGCCGCCCTTGGCAATGCGCTCTTTCAAAAGGTTGCCGTAAACGCTGGGGTGACGCGGCATGAAGGGCGCGCCAAAGCAGGTCGAGAAGGTCGCTTCAGGCTCGGTCACGCCGATCTCTGTTCCGGCGACTTTCGCGGTGTAGCCCGACAGGAAGTGGTACATCGCCTGCTCTGGCGTCAGGCGCGCAATCGGAGGCAGCACGCCAAACGCATCAGCGGTCAGCATCACTACATTGGTCGGCACCGGACCAAGGTTCTTTTCCGAAGTGTTCGGGATGAAGTCGATCGGATAGGCGCCGCGGGTGTTCTCTGCGAGCGTGTTGTCGTCAAGGTCCAGCTCGCGCGTGGCAGGGTCCATGACAACGTTTTCAAGCACAGTGCCAAAACGCTTGGTCGTGGCGTAGATTTCCGGCTCTGCCTCTTCGGACAGGCGGATCATCTTGGCATAGCAGCCGCCTTCGAAGTTGAAGACTGCGGTGTCAGACCAGCCATGCTCGTCATCGCCGATCAGGATGCGGCTGGCATCCGCAGACAACGTCGTCTTACCCGTGCCCGAAAGGCCAAAGAACACGCTGGTCTTGCCATCTTCGCTGATATTGGCCGAACAGTGCATCGGCATCACGCCTTCGGCAGGCAGCAGATAGTTGAGAATGCCGAACACGCTCTTCTTCATTTCGCCGGCATACTTGGTCCCACCGATCAGGATCAGCTTCTCCGTGAAGTTAACCGCGATCACCGTTTCGCTGTTCGTGCCATGGCGTTCAGGGTCAGCGCGGAAACTTGGCAGGTCAATGATCGTGTATTCTGGGGCAAAGTCACCCAGCTCTTCCACGGTCGGACGCACAAGCAGCGTGCGGATGAACAGGTTGTGCCACGCCAGCTCGTTGATCACGCGGACATTGACGCGGTGCTCTGGCTGCGAGCCGCCGAACAGGTCAGCGACATAGAGCGTTTCCTTTTCACCGACAGCCTTCAAAAAATCTTCTTTGAGTGCGGCGAAGTGATCGGGCGTCATCGGCACATTGACCTTGCCCCACCACACGGTGTCCTCGGTCGTCGAATCGCGAACGATAAATTTGTCCTTGGCGCTGCGCCCTGTTTTGGCGCCGGTCTGAACCACCAGCGCGCCGTCCTTTGACAGAGCGCCTTCACCTGCGGAGACGGAAGCCTCCACCAGCGCTGCTGTACCAAGGTTGGGATTAATCTGCGCAGAGGTTTCAATACCTTGCGAGCCAAGCGAATGGGCGAGCGGGGTCAAGGTTCGGGTCCTTTCAATTAAGCCAAGAGCGCTGTCCGGGACGCTCACCCACCGATTTGATTTGCCCGAGCAGACGGGTTTGCCAGTCTTGCAACACAAAGCGATTCGGCGGCTTGATTGTCCCATTCAATCGCGGCGGGCATAGGCGGGCGCTTTGGCTGCGTCAAACGCACGCATTGCAACCACTATCGCGCTCTGATTGTCATAAATGCACGATCACGCTAGACCTTGAGACGTGGAGGAAATCTCACCCATGCCAAGCGCACAACCTGCGATGCAACCTGACGTCGGACAAGGCAATGAGCCCGCTCACGCAGCGCAAACACAGCCCGGCGATGCGGAAGCCACCGGCAAGCCATCAAGACCGGAAGAAGCAGGCGTGATTGCGCTGGTCGATGATGATCGCAACATCCTGACCACGGTTTCAATCGCATTGCAGGCAGAAGGCTTTGTCACCCGCCTCTACTCCGATGGCGAGACAGCTTTGAAAGCGCTGCTGGAAAATCCGCCGGACCTTGCCGTATTCGACATCAAGATGCCGAAGATGGACGGAATGGAATTGCTCACCCGTGTGCGCGAACACTCCGCGCTTCCGGTCATCTTCCTAACCAGCAAAGATGATGAAAGCGACGAGGAAGCCGGGCTTGAACAGGGCGCGGATGACTACATCGCCAAACCCTTCAGCCAGCGGCTTCTGATTGCTCGCATCCGAGCGATTTTGCGGCGCGCGGAACCTGATCGCATTGTTGGCAACCAAATCGAAGCCGAAGAGCCAGCCCACCCCGTCATTGCGCGCGGGCAGCTATATATGGACCCGGCTCGCCATTACGTGACCTGGAATGACAAGCCTGTCAGTCTGACCGTGACCGAGTTCTTGATCCTTGAAGCGCTTGCCGCAAGGCCGGGCGTGATCAAGAGCCGCAATCAGTTGATGGATGCCGCCTACCCCGATGACGTCTTCGTAGATGATCGCACGGTCGACAGCCATATCAAGCGGATGCGGCGCAAGTTTCGCGTGGTGGACACAAGCTTTGCTGCCATCGATACGCTGTATGGTGCCGGCTACAGCTTCAACGATGCGTAAGGCCCGATGAACGCGCATTCCGATCTGCCGCGCGATCGCGCTCCTTCCGCGCTCTACAATGCGCCAGAGGCCGGTGACGATGCGCCCTTTGCACGCGGCGGCGAACAGCTTTCTACGACTGGTCGATTTGCGCTCACCGCGCGGATCCTGACCGTCAATATCCTGCCGCTTGCACTGCTGGGAGGCGGGCTGTTCTACCTCGATAGCTATCGCACTCAGCTGATAAATGAACGTTTCAAGCTTGCCCGGATCGAAGCGCAGATCACAGCCGAGGCCTTGGCCGGTGCCACTCGCGAGCGACAGGAAGCCTTGCTGATCCAGATCGGCAAGGAACAACGCATGCGTCTGCGCATGTTTGATGGCGGGGGATCGCTGGTCGCGGACAGCTTCGCGCTCGACGAACCGGCCTTCACCTTCGCCAATATCGAAAATGACGGGTGGGATCAGCAAATGGCCCGCTGGCTCGACACGGCTGTCGATACGATTGTGAGCGCAGAAGCTGTGCCGGTCTATGTCGAGCCCGAAGCGCAAGAGGCCGACGCTTGGCCAGAGCTCGCCCGCGCGCGCGAAGAAGGGGTCAGTCAGATCGGCCTGTATGACTGGCGCGACGGCTCTCCGGTGATCACGGCGGCGGCTCCTGTGGGGCTGAACGGTGCAACGCTGCTGACCGTGCGCAATGCTGTCGACATCACCGAGAGCGTGCGTTCGGCACGCTCGACGCTGGGTTTTGCGGTTCTGCTAGTGCTTGCTGCCTCTGCGATGCTTTCGCTGTTTCTGGCGCGTACAATCGTCACCCCCTTGAGGCAGCTGGCCCGCGCGGCAGTGCGGGTGCGTCAGGGGCGCGAGCGCGAGGTCGAAGTGCCACGCTTGCCCGCGCGCTCCGATGAGATCGGTCTGCTCGCCCGCGCGGTGTCCGATATGACCGGCGCCTTGCGTCAGCGCATCGATGCAGTCGACAGCTTTGCCGCCGATGTGGCGCACGAAATCAAGAACCCGCTGGCAAGCCTGCGCAGCGCCACCGAATCGCTGCCGCGCGTCGAAGACCCGGCGCTGCGCCGCGAACTGACCGAGATCGTCACGCATGATGTGCGCAGGATTGATCGGCTCGTGAGTGAAATTTCTGATGCCAGCCGGATCGATGCCGAGATGAGCCGCGCCACGCTGGAGCGGATTGACCTTGCCGATCTGGTCCGAGCGATCATCGGCAGCCGCGAGAACCGAGCGGAAAATCAGGACCATCGGATCGATCTCGAAACACTCGGTTTCGCTGCGCATGTCATGGGTGTGGGCACAAGGCTGGAGCGGGTGGTTGAGAACCTGCTCGACAATGCAGTATCCTTTTCGCCCAAGGATGCGCCCATCGAAGTGCTGATCGACAATGACGGTGAGTGCGTCACGCTTACAGTGAGCGATCATGGCCCGGGTATCCCCGAAGACAGCCGCGAGAAAGTCTTCAAGCGCTTTCATTCGGTCCGCCCCGATGAGGAAGACTTCGGCAACCACTCCGGCCTTGGCCTCGCCATCGCGCGCGCCATTGCCGAGGCGCATGACGGAACTCTCACTGCGCAGTCGCGGCTGGATGGCCTTCCGGGCGCAAGGATGCGCTTCCGGTTGCCAAGCGCGTGACCGACACCCCTGATAGCGTGATCCTTCAGGCAAGCGCCGTGGCCATCGAAGGGCGTGCGCTCCTGATCGAAGGCGAGCCGGGTATGGGTAAGTCAAGCCTTGCGCTCGCGCTGATTGATCGCGGTGCGCAACTGATCGGCGATGATGGCGTTACAGTTGCGCGTGCGGCGGATGACACCCAGTCACGCCTGATCGCCTCTGCGCCGCCCAATATCAAAGGGCTGCTCGAAGTGCGCGGCGTTGGCCTGGTGCGTTTTGCGGTGAGCCCGCCTGTTCCTGTCGCCTTGATCTTGTCGCTGTCGGACGCAGAGACCGAGCGGCTTCCGGAAACCATTGGCTGTCGCGATATCCTCAGCTGCGCGATTCCGACCCTGCCCTTCCATCCCGGAAGCCTTGCTCCCGCTGAGCGGGCCAAAGCGGCACTGCGCCTTCACGGCCTCGCTCTTGGTTGAAACCCGAGGAAAATAGCAAGCTTGGCCGGTTGTGCGAAAAAGCCTCTTTCCTAACCGCCGATTTGCGACGAAAGGGGCTGCATGTCGTCGATCGAGTCCACCTCGCCGCAAGATCCTCAACGCCTACTGTTGGTCACCGGGCTGGCTGGTGCTGGAAAGTCCACAGCACTGGCTGTGCTGGAAGATCTGGGTTGGGAGACGATCGACAACTTCCCTATCCGCCTGCTCGAAGGCTTGCTCGCTCCGGGTGCTCAGCGCGGCGGCGGGCCGCTCGCCATTGGCTTTGATTCACGTACGCGCGGCTTTGTCCCGGCTAACATTATCGCGCTGGTCAAGCAGTTTGCAGCGCGCCGCGACATTGCGATCACCTTCATGTTCATCGACTGCGCAAGCGGTGAGTTGGAACGGCGCTACAACGAAACCCGTCGCCGACATCCCATGGCGCAGGGACGCCCCGTGCACGATGGGATTGTCGCCGAGCGGGAATTGCTGGAGCCGCTGCGACGCTGGGCTGACACGGTGATTGACACCAGCACGCTATCCTCCAACGATCTGCAGGCGCGCATTCGGGGCCTGTTCGGCGGAAGCGATGAGAGCGCGATGACACTCACCGTCTCCAGCTTTGGCTTTGCGCGCGGGATGCCGCCGCTCGCTGATCTCGTCTTCGACATGCGGTTTCTCGACAATCCGCATTGGGTCGACGGCCTGCGCGAACTCACCGGGATGGATGCGCCCGTGGGCGAACACATTGAGAAAGATGCCGCCTTTCACCTCGCCTACCCACAGATCTTTGACCTGCTGACCACGGTGCTCCCACGCTATGCGGCGCAGGGCAAGCCATATGTCCATGTCGCCTTTGGCTGTACCGGCGGGAGACACCGCTCAGTCTACACCGCCGAACGCATGGCGCAGGACTTGCGCGATGCCGGTTTTTCGCCCACTATCCGTCACCGCAATCTCGGATCGCGTGCAACAGATGAGATCGAGCGTTCGCCGGGCCACTAAGGCAAGTCGGATGATCGATCACAAAGCTGAAGACGGGGGGACGAGCGGGATGGCTGACTGGAAACTCTCATTTCGGCGCTGCTGCCGATCCAAGACACGGACCGCATCTCACACATGATTGGATTGATCCTGGTCACTCACGGTCGCCTTGCCGACCAGTTCGTGCAGGCGATGGAGCATGTCGTCGGCGAACAAAACGCTATTGTCACGGTCTGTATTGACCCGGATGACGACGTGGAACAACGCCGCTCCGAAATTGCCACGGCGATCGAGGATGTCGATGCGGGGCAAGGCGTCATCATCCTCACCGATCTGTTTGGCGGAACCCCGTCCAACCTTGCGATCTCGCTGCTTGATGCGGGCCGGATCGAAGTGATTGCGGGGATCAACCTGCCCATGCTCATCCGCCTTGCCGGTGCGCGCAAGACGATGAGAGTCACGGCCGCGGTTGAAGCGGCGCGTGAGGCTGGTCGCAATTACATCACCGTTGCCAGCGAGTTGCTGGGGCAGGAATGAGCGAACTTCGCCAAACCGTGACCATCGTCAACAAGCGCGGCCTGCATGCGCGGGCCAGTGCGAAGTTTGTTGGGGCGGTCGCAGCGTTGGAGAAGGATGTCAGCGTGCGGGTCGCGAAAGATCCAAACAGCGCCGCGGGTGGCTCGATTCTCGGCCTGATGATGCTCGGCGCGGCGAAGGGCGACACCGTCGAAGTGACCGTCGAAGGCGATGGCGCAGAGGACGTGCTGGGTGAGCTTGTTGCGCTGATCGAAGACGGTTTTGGCGAGGAGTGACGCAGCGTTTCCAAACGCCGCGCTAGGCACCATGCGCAAGCACATTTCCGGCTTTTCCAACCCAACGGTCAAATATCTGCGTTCGCTGCGGGAGAAGAAACACCGCAAGCGCGCCGGGCAATTCCTTGTAGAGGGGCTGCGGCTGCTCGAAGATGCGCGGGTGTCTGGCCGTCTGCCGCGCCAGTTGGTGATGGCTGAGAGCCGTGATGCGCATGATCTGCTCGACCGGCTTGAAGCCGAGGTCGCAGATGCCGGCGGCGAGACCATCACCACCACGCCCGATATCCTCTCAAAGATCACCGGCAAGTCTAACACGCAGAGCGTGGTGGGCGTGTTCGATGAGTTCGACACGTCGCTGGACCGGCTCAACCGGGAGAGCGCTGCCATCTGGCTGGTTGCGCAGGACCTGCGCGATCCTGGCAATTTGGGCACGATGCTGCGCACAGGCGATGCGGTGGGGGCAGGCGGGCTGATCCTGATCGACGATTGCGCCGATCCGTTCAGCGCCGAAGCCGTGCGAGCGAGCATGGGCGCAGTCTTCACCCAAGGTCTGGCGCAGGCGCGGTGGGAGGACTTCGTGCCATGGCTGCGGAGCGGAGCGGGCCAGTTGGTTGCGGCGAGCCTGCGCGATGCGGTGCCTTATCGCGGGGCTCCTTATCAGGCACCTTGCTTCATCCTGGTCGGCAACGAATCGCAAGGCCTGCCTGAGGCTTACGAAGCCGAGTGCGATCTGCGGGTCACCATGCCGATGAAGGGCCGCGCCGACAGCCTGAACGCCGCCGTCGCGGGCGCGGTGCTGGCCTACGAAGTGCTGGCGAACCTTTAGGCGAAGTTGACATAGTTGACACGGTGCTTGCACCTATTGCCATCGACTATCGCCAGAGTATCAGTGCCTTACGCACAAACTGCGAAGTTGACACTTCTCCAACATGAAACGCCTTTTGCGACATTTATGATCGCGCTTGCGTAATATCCAATCTGTGAAAGAGCCGCGCCCACTATCGCAAGTGTCGCTCATGTAGGAAAGCGGTTTTACTCCGCCGCGTCCTTGCCCGCGTCCGCTTCACCCCCGCCAACACCCCCGCCAACACCCGAGCCATCATTGTCGCCCAGCAGCGGGTAGTCGCTGTCCACTGCGGCGGCATCGCTGGCATTGTAGCGTGGCGCGTTTTCGACCAGCGGCACGTCCTCAATCTCGCGCTTGCCGATCTCGATGCCCTTTTCTGCCAGCCTTTTGCCTGAGGACAGAACATTGCGTTCAAAGCTGCCGACGAATTTGTTGTAATTGTTGACCGCGCTTTCGAGGCCCCCGCCCACGCGCTTCAAGTGATCGGCGGCGACGCTGAGGCGGTCGTACAATTCTGCGCCCATGCGCCCGATTTCCTGCGCCTCTTTCGCCAAGCCATCCTGCCGCCAGACCTGCGCCACCGTGCGCGCAATCGCGACCAGATTGGTGGGCGTGGCGAGCAGAACGCGGCGTTCAAACGCAAAGTCCCACAATGTCGGGTCAGCATCGAGCGCGGCGGTCACGAAGTGTTCGCCCGGAATGAACATGATGACGTAGTCCGGCGCTTCTTCGAATTGGCTTTGATAGCTCTTTGCACTGAGTGTCTGCACATGGTTGCGCATGCTCTGGGCGTGCAGTTCCAGATGCCGCTTGCGCTCGGCATCATCATCAGCCTCAAAGGCTTCTTGATAGGCGTTGAGCGACACTTTGGAATCGACAACCAGTTTCTTCTGGCCCGGAACATTGATGATCGCGTCTGGGCGCAGTCGCCCTTCATCGGTGTCGATCGAATGCTCCAACTCGAAATCGGTGTGCTCAGCCAGCCCGCATTGTTCGAGCAGGTTTTGCAGCGCCCGCTCGCCCCAGCGCCCGCGCGCTTTGGGTGCGTTGGTGAGTGAATTGCCGAGCCGCTGCGCCTCGCGCCGGACCTGTTCCTGCCCTTCGCGCATCGACTGGATCAGGCCGTTCAATTGCCCAAAGGCATCCTTGCGCTGGTTCTCCAGCGTCTCGACCTGTTTCTCGTATTTCTCCAGCCGCTCTCCCACGGGCGAAAGCAGCGCCTTGATCTTGGCCTCGCCGGTCGCCTCGCTCTCCTTGAAGCGGGCTTCGGCGCGTTTGAGAAATTCGTCCTGATTGGCCTTCAATACCTCGGCACCGGTCGCCTTGAACTCGGTCATCAACGCCTCGCGCGCCTGAACCAGAGCGACTTTTTGTTCTTCGAAGGCGCGTTCGCGCTCGGCCTTGGAGGTCTCGATCTGCGCCAGCCGTTCAGACAGAGCCATGCGCTTTGTGCGTTCCTCATCGCGCTCGCGTTCAAGCGACTCGGCCTGCCCGACGCGAACCTGAGCGGCGGAGAGTTTCGCCCCCGCCTCGCTCAAACGCGCTTCGAGATCGCGCGAAGTCGCCTCTGCCACGCCCAGCCGCTCGCGCAGATCCGCAGCGGGCCGCGAGGCGAGGAAATAGGCACAAAAACCGCCGAAGAGCAGGCCGATCAGAAGCGCAACGGGAAGGAGAATCGCGTTATCCATGCCTCCTTATAGCATGGAACAAATTAAGAACACCAGCGCAGTGTTGGATATCCCCGACGAATAGGCTGGATTCCCGCCTACGCGGGAATGACGAGTAGTGTTTCGGAACGGGGGCGCAGCAACCGCAAGCGCGACCGCGCGCCCGCAGCGTGTCCGCAGGCGAAGATTCGCCGGAGGACGTCTAGCGAGGACGCTCGCCCGGATGGGCGAGCGAAAGACAGACTACGCCGCTGCGCGCAGTTTCTTGAGCTTCTTCAACGCCATGCCGCGCTTCAAACGGCTCAGATGGTCGATGAAGACGATGCCTTCGAGGTGATCCATTTCGTGCTGGATGCAGGTGGCCATCAGGCCCTCCAGATCCTCTTCGTGATGGGTGCCATCGACGTCCTGATAGCGGACCGTGCACGTCGCCGGGCGATCAATATCGGCGAAGATTTCAGGGACAGAGAGGCAGCCTTCATTATAGGTCTTGAGCTCGTCTGCCGGGTTGACGATCACCGGATTCACGAACACGCGCGGATTGTTGATGACGGGCTGGCGCTCATTGCCGTCCTCATCCTCGATCGGTTCCGCGTCCTCATCGGTTTCCTGCAAGTCGATCACGAGCAGCCTTTTGGGGACGCCAACCTGGATCGCGGCCAGACCAATGCCGGGTGCGTCATACATCGTCTCAAACATGTCCTCGACGAGGGTTTTGAGATCGTCGTTGAACTCATCCGGTTCGACAGGTGACGAGACAGTTTTGAGCCGGGGGTCCGGCACTTCAATGATTTCGCGAATAGCCATAGCTGCCAAAATAGTCGCGGGGGAAGCGGGCTGCAAGCGCAGCTTTGCGATAACAGTGATCGTTGACGTGGGTCGCGCGCTGCCGGAGCACCCCGCGCCTCTTACCCTTTAGGACATAGGCCGCCGCGCCCGCAGCGCCTGTGCGAGCGTGCCTTCGTCGAGGTAGTCCAATTCTCCGCCTACTGGCAGGCCATGGGCGAGTTGGGTGATCCGCGTGCCAAGAGGCTCCAGCCGCTCGGCGAGGTAGTGCGCGGTGGTCTGCCCTTCGAGCGTAGCGTTCATGGCGAGCACAACCTCATCGATCCCGCCTTGCGAAACCCGCTCAAGCAGCTTGGCGATGTTGAGGTCTTCCGGGCCAATCCCGTCGAGCGCAGACAGCCTGCCGCCCAGCACGTGGTAGCGCCCCTGAAACAGCTTGGCCCGATCAAGCGCCCAGACATCGGCGACATCCTCCACCACGCACAGGCTCTTTTGATCGCGGCGCGGATCGGCACAGATGTGGCAGGGATTGGTCGTATCGACATTGCCGCAGACCTCACATTCGACAAGCGTCTCCGACACGATGGCGAGCGATTCCAGCAGAGTGGGCAGCGCGCTCTCGCGGTTCTTGACCAACCACAGCACTGCGCGCCGGGCCGAGCGCGGGCCAAGGCCGGGCAGCCGGGCAAGGCTGGCAGAGAGTTGCTCGATTTCCTTCGACATTGTGCGAAGGGTTCCTATCGGCTTGGCCTGAGATTGTCGAAGGGTTGCCCTTCACTTTTGCGCCATCACCCGTAAGGAGCGAGGCATTATGCGGATCATCTTCATGGGAACCCCCGATTTTGCCGTGCCTGCGCTGGTGGCGCTTTATGAGGCGGGGCATGAGATTGCCTGCGTCTATACCCAGCCGCCGCGCCCGGCGGGTCGGGGAAAGAAGTTGCGTCCCTCGCCCGTGCAGGTGAAGGCGGAGGCATTGGGTCTGGAGGTGCGCACGCCCAAAGGTCTGCGCAAAGCCGAGCCGCAAGAGGCCTTTGCCGCGCTGGAGGCGGATGTGGCGGTGGTCGCGGCCTATGGTCTGATCCTGCCGCAGGCGGTGCTGGATGCGCCGGTGCATGGCTGTCTCAACATCCACGCCTCGATCCTGCCGCGCTGGCGCGGGGCGGCGCCGATCCACCGCGCGGTGATGGCGGGTGATGAAGAGACGGGCGTGACGATCATGCAGATGGAAGCGGGGCTTGATACCGGACCCATGCGGCACATCGTGCGCACTCCAATTGGCCGCAAGACCACGGGCGGGCTGTTTGGCGAACTCGCTGATCTGGGCGCAGCGGCTATGGTTGAGGTGCTGGCCGATCTCGATGCCTTCCCGCCAGTGGTTCAGGATGACGCGCTCGCCACCCATGCGCCTAAGATCGACAAGGCGGAGGCGCGCATCAACTGGACACAAAGCGCCGAGGTGATCGAGCGCAATGTACGCGGTCTCGCGCCGTTCCCCGGCGCGTGGTTTGAGGTCGGCGAGGAGCGCGTGAAGCTCCTGATGGCGGAGGTGGTGGACGCATCCGGCCAGCCGGGCGAAGTGCTCGATGCGAACTTCACCATCGCCTGTGGAGAGCGCGCCCTCCGACCCCTCACCCTGCAACGCGCGGGCAAACCGGCAATGAGCCTAGAGGACTACCTACGCGGGCGGCCGGTTGATGTTGGGACGGTGCTTTCTTGACCAGCCCTAGCACCCAACGATACGCACTCACCATCGAATTTGACGGCACTCCGTTCCAAGGGCTCCAGCGGCAAGCGCATGGGCCCAGCGTGCAGCAATCGATCGAAAAGGCGCTGCACTCAGTCTCCGGTGAGGAGGCTGTTCTGCATAGCGCCGGTCGCACCGACACAGGCGTCCATGCGCTCGCCATGCGCAGCCATGTCGATCTTGCCAAGCAGATGGATCCGTTTCGCCTGTCCGAAGCGCTCAATGCACATCTCAGGCCTGATCCCATCGCCATCACGCATTGCGAAGTGGTGCCAGATGATTGGCATGCGCGCTTTTCGTGCAC
>JBCBMN010000072.1:0-15626 GCA_039822745.1 Pseudomonadota bacterium
ATGCGCGTGCTCGACTTAGCGGGATTGCTCGACGAGCAAGGAGTGAGCAAGCTACCGATTTACTGCCTCAATGTGACCTATCCGCTGGTTCCCGATGAAGTTGAGAGCTTCTGCAATGACAAGTCCTCTGTGCTGGTGCTCGAAGAAGGCCAGCCTGAATTTATCGAACACGAGCTTGCCTCCCTGCTTCATCGCTCCGGTTCGAATACGAGGCTAGTGGGCAAAGAGCTCCTGCCGCGCGCGGGAGAATATTCGGGCCAGGTGATCCGCGAAGGACTCTCCAAATTCCTCGAACAAGAGGCCCCTGCCAAAGCTCCTGCGCTTTACCAAGCCACGCGGCTTGCCGCCGACACCGCGAGTGAGATCCCGCCGCGCCCGGCTGGCTTTTGCACGGGATGCCCTGAGCGTCCTATCTTCACCGCGATGAAACTGGTCGCGCGTGAAATTGGCGATGCGCATGTATCCGCAGACATTGGCTGCCATTTGTTCTCAATCTTGCCGCCCTTTAACATCGGCAACACAACGATGGGTTATGGGCTTGGCTCGGCCGGTGCATCCGCGTTCAAGACCTCTGGGAAGCGCACAATCTCGATCATGGGCGATGGCGGCTTTTGGCATAATGGCCTCACCAGCGGGATCGGTAATTCGGTCTTCAATGATAGCGACAATGTCACGATCATTGTCGACAACGGCTACTCAGCTGCGACCGGCGGTCAGGACATTCTCTCGTCGCGGGCAATGAACCTGTTTCGCTCAACCCGCCATCCGATCGAAAAGGCGATCAGGGGCGTAGGGGCAAAATGGGTAAAGAGTATCGAGCGCACCTACGACATCGGCCAGATGCGCGATGTGCTGCTGGAAGCGATGACGACTGAGGAGAAGGGCCCCAAGGTCATTATCGCGCAGTCGGAATGCATGCTCAACAAGCAGCGCCGCGAAAAGCCGATGGTGAAACAAAAGATCAAGCGCGGCGAACGCGTGGTGCGCGAGCGCTTTGGTGTTGATCCTGATACCTGTACCGGGGACCATAGCTGTATTCGCCTTTCGGGTTGCCCTTCGCTGACGATCAAGCCCAATCCTGATCCGCTTCGCCAAGACCCGATTGCCCATGTCGAAAACAGCTGTGTGGGCTGCGGGCTTTGCGGAGAGGTGAGCCATGCAGCGGTCCTGTGCCCCAGTTTCTATCGCGCTGAGATCGTCTCGAACCCAAGCCTGTGGGACCGGTTCAAGCAGGCGACCTCTGGCCGCTTCATCCAACTGCTTCAAAGCTGGGACCAAAGTGCCCGCACAGCAAGGGCCTTTTGATCATGGCAACGCAAGTGAAGACCCTTGGCCCGCATCCTGCCAAACCTGCGCGCGAAGATCGCCTGTGCATCGCCATCCTCGCGCTTGGCGGACAAGGCGGGGGCGTTTTGTCGAATTGGATTGCCGACATGGCGCGCGCTGAGGGTTGGCATGCGCAAGCCACCAGCGTGCCGGGGGTCGCTCAGCGAACAGGTTCAACCGTTTACTATGTCGAACTTGCTCGCAAAACTGGCGAGAGTGTGCCGGTAATGGCGCAAATGCCGTTGCCGGGTGATGTCGATGTAGTGATAGCCTCCGAGCTAATGGAAACCGGCCGCGCCGTGCTGCGCGGGTTTTCAAGCACGGATCGCACTACCCTTATTGGCTCCACGCACCGCATCTATGCAATTTCAGAGAAAATGGTGCGTGGTGATGGGACGGGCAACAAGGACAAGATCCTCGATGCATCTCGCAAACAATCCAAAGCATTCATTGGCTTTGATATGGAAGAGGCCAGCGCGCGGGCTGGCAGCATAATCTCATCGGTCATGTTTGGTGCCTTGGCAGGAGCCCAAGTGCTGCCATTCGGGCGACAAGCATTCGAAGGGATCATCCGTGCAGGTGGGGTTGCGGTAGAGAGCAATCTGCGCGGGTTTGAAGAGGGCTACTCCCTAGCCGGGAAAGGCGAGGTGGTATCAGAGGTCGAAGTTCCCTCTGTACCAGAGCCTACATCTGATGTTGGCCGGGCGTTAGCGCGAGACGTCGAAGCGTTGCCCCACTCTGCACAAGCTTTTGCCCAAATCGGCGTTGCTCGCCTGATGGATTATCAAGACGCTGCCTATGCGAAGCTCTTTCTTTCCAGGCTGTCGCATATTGCAAGCCTTGATAGCGGCGACTTCGCAGTTACCCGCGAAGTCGCGCGCTATCTTGCGCTATGGATGAGCTATGAGGACACCATCAAGGTAGCCGATTTAAAGGTTCGAAGATCACGGTTTGAGCGTGTGCGTAGGGAGGTCTTGGCCAAAGACGATCAAATCGTAGAGGTGGTCGAGTTTATGCACCCTCGCTGGCAAGAGATTTGTGAGACGATGCCAGCGGGCTTAGGGCGGTTCGCCTACTCCAGCAGACTGCTTACCAAGCTTTTTGCCCCGCTGTTTAAGAGAGGCCGCTTTGTTCGAACGAACAGTTTGATCGGCTTTTGCATGCTCTTCGTGCTCTCGCGTCTGCGCTGGATGCGCCGATCAACTTTGCGTTATCACGAAGAGCAGGAACGGATCGAAGCTTGGCTTGACCGTATTGCCAATTGGCTACCGGATAGCGCTGATGTTGCATTGGAGATCACCAATTGCCAGCGCCTAATGAAAGGCTACAGCGATACTTTCGAGAGGGGCCTTGCTGAGTTTGCCCGCATGATGGACCACGTTGATGAGCGAAGAGACGAGGCCGATCTGGCAACTTCCCTTAAGGCCCTGCGTGAGGACGCCCTGACGCAAAAGTGCTGACCTTTCAGCGCAACAGAGGCGACCAGATCAACTTGGTTAGGCATAAGTTTGCCAACCTAAGTTGCTTGGGCAACTCAAAATGAAGAAGCTGTATTGACTTTTATGCTTCCCAATCGCGCAGCTTCAGACCAATCAGATAAGATGCTGCGGAGCGAGAACATTGGATATATCCCAGTTCACGCCAATGCATTCACATTATTCCGACCGGTTAAACAGTAGTTTCACTGATCCAATTGGATCGTCCGTTTCCACCCCCAGTCACGGACATTCGTCTTCCCATAATGAGTGTCTGCTTTCAGACGTAGCCTAGCATTCGTCGAATGTCCGACATTGGGGCGCAAAGCAGCCGCAGCATCCCATCGCTTGCTTGCGAAAGGCTTTGCCCAATCTTGGTCAGCTGATATCTCCAATCACAATGCTACTCGACGATCTGCTTCAGCGCTATTTCGCAACGGACGATCTGTGCTCGGTAAGCCCGGAAGCTATGGACTCTGGCATTGAGCGTTGCAGGGTTGATTTCGGATTGGAGCAAGATCGCGGCAAACGCTTCGGCCTGTGGTCGTTTCTGCATATGCTGGGGGTGGCACCTGACCTCGATGTTGCGTTCGAAGACGAAGATGATCGCGAGGCCGCACGCAACTTCATGGACCTTCTCGCAGCATCGCAAGAGGCGGAAGAGAATTGACCCGATCGGTCACCCGCGAACTCCCTCCACCTTGTGCCCAATACCAATCCGGCATTTGTCGCGAACATTCCTGAACCAGCTCAGCTGAGGCCAGCAACGCGCGCTCGCTACGGGCCGTGTTGGCAGCTGCGCTGCCTGCCCGCACCACCCCTTGCGGGCGGCGTTTCCCTTCGGTCTTTCAGACCTTCGGTGCAGTCCTCCCATGACCTGTTTCTCTTGGATGTCCGCAAGCCGGAGATGGTCTCCGGTCAAGCGCAAAAGGAGCATTATCATGACCAACATCGCCATCCTCACAGGCCGCCTCGCACGCAATCCTGAGACCCGTCAGACCAATGGTGGAACAAGTATCACGGCAATCACGGTCGTCACCGATCGCCCGGCCCGAAATGCAGAGGGCAAGACCTACAAAGATGAGAACGGCTACACCGCAAAAGAGAGCGAATTTCACCGCGTTACCTGCTTCAACGGCCTGTCAAAAACCGTCGCCGAACACTGCACCAAAGGCCAGCTGGTTTCGGTACAGGGCCGGATCCATTACACGCAGTGGGACGATGCCGATGGCGTCACCCGCTACGGCACCGAAATCCTCGCCGACAAGGTCGATTTCCTGTCACGCGGGAAGGGCTCAAGCGAAGACTGAGCCGTCCGAAAATCCGACGACTATCCGAGGCTCTGCCACATGGTGGCGGGGCCTCTTTTTGTGCCTCTTTCTGAGCCGATTATCGCTGTTTCAGATCCCGGTTCTCCCCCGGTTCCGGTTAGAGCAGTTTGGGGCCTTTTGGTGGCCATACGTGTCCCCACGCGAGACATAAGAAGAACATCGGGCCCAATTGGCAAAACCGCTCAAGGCCGTCCAGCCAAGCGCCTTCCCATTTAAGCGCCAAGAATCAGGCTGATAGATCGATTGCATTGTGCGGGGAGGACGGGTATTTCAGTCCCTGCGTGGTATGCACACCGAATGCGGCCAAGCCGCGGCCTGTTTCGGGCCGAAACGTTATTCAAAATAGTGACTTGCGCTGTTTTTCAAACTCTCTCGCTACCCGCAACATGTTTCGGACTGCTTTGATTGCGCCGGTTCGTTAGCAAAATCAGGGCCTTACAGCCGCAACAAGTTTCGGCGCAAAATCGCTTCCAATCCTTTTTCGGCTGCGTATACTGTTGGGGCGATATCCAAACCATGCATAACCATTGGAAGGTTTGCATGGGTAAAAACATCAAAGGCATTGGCGTCGGCCTCTCACCAGAGGCGATCGATCAGCTTGATGCATTCGCCACAGCCAAAAGCATCTCACGCGCCGAAGCCATTCGCGCGTCTGTTGCGGTAGGGCTTCCTCTCCTCCAGCTCGGAATGGCCGTCAACGCCGAGCGCGCGCTCACCATCCTTGAGCATACACAGCTTGCGCTGTCGCTTCTGGTCGAACGCCAGTATCCCGAGGACGTCAACGAGCTAATCACTCAGGCGCTGTCCAACGTGCGTGAATATCATGCGTGAGGACATCCGCTTCAGCAAGAAAGCCGCAACGCTCACGCACGATTCCGCGCGTGGAAGAGTGAAGCGAAACGCGACCAATTTCACGCGCGGATCGCAGCTCTTTCACCACGAGGTTTTGATGACCTGGGCGGGCATAAAAGTGCCGCTCATCATCTGGAGCGCGACTGCGATTACCCTGCTTGTTGCGCTGGGCTACTTCACCTTCAGGCCTCACGACATCCAACTGGTGCTGATGAAGCTGTTTGCTCTGCTCTGGCTCTGGGTAGAGTTTGATCCTGCAACGCTCGTAAACCTCACACTTCCAAATGGACAAGTGATCCAGGGACCGATCGCGATGGTCCCCTATCACTCGGCCGTCGAAGCGGCGTGGGCGAGAGGTGTTCAGGTGACCGTTTCCTCCCTCCTTGGCGCTGCCTTTATCTGTGTTCCGCTCACCATTTGGTTTGTCGATTTCTCGCGCCGTCGCGGCTCGGATATTCTGACCGAGCGTCACGAGCGTGGGTCCATCCTTGTCGATGACTGGACAATCCTCGACGACGCCATACGCCAACACAATTGGGTCAAGCATGAGGAGGAGTGCCTGGCCCGCGAGCCCGCGCTTGATCCCAAGGAAGTGCTCAAGCTCCCGCTCAAGCAGCTCACGCGTGACGGGGTTCATGCTCCCTATCTTCTGGCCGGCTTGCCCATGCCCTGGAGGCTGGAACAAAGCCACGCCATGTTCATCGGAACGACGGGCTCGGGCAAAACAACCGAGTTCAAAAAGATCGTCCGCCAAGCGCGGGCGCGCGGCCATCGCTGCGTCATCTTCGATCTCACCGGAAGCTTCGTTGGGAGCTTCTACAACAAGGACACCGATGTGATCCTCAATCCGATGGATCAGCGCTGCGAGCCGTGGTCCATTTTCAATGACTGCGACAATTATGCCGAGTTCATGAGCGCGGCGGCCGCGCTCGTTCCCAGTGGCCATAACGCTGAGGATGATTTCTGGCAGAAGGCAGCCCGCACGATCTTCGTTGAGATGTGCATGAAAATGACCAAGCTGGGCGTGCGCTCGAATGGCGGTCTCGCTTACTATTTGATGCATTCGGACTTGAAGACGATTAGCCGTCACTTGGAAGGCACAATCGCCGGTCCGCTCATGTCGCCATCGGCGGCCAAGATGGCGGAATCGATCCGCGCAACCTTCAACGCCAACGCCAATGTCTTCCGCTTCTTGCCCGAGCCGCCCAAGGGCGAAGCGGGCTTCTCGATCAATCAATGGATGACCGAGGATGTGAAGGAAGGCTCGATCCTGTTCATCACGTCCAACCATCCCGATCTCGTGCTCAACAGGCCTCTGCTGACGCTCTGGATGGACCTCGCGGTCAACGCGCTGTTCCGCATGGGACGCACACGCGATCTGCGCACCTGGTTTCTGATCGATGAGGTGCATGCGCTGCATCGGCTTCCGGCGATTGAGCATGGGTTGCAGACAGCCCGCGCGGTTGGCGGCGCGTTCGTTCTGGGCATGCACTCTTTCGGCGCGCTCAAGGACACTTATGGCGAGAACGGCGCAACCCATCTGACCTCGCTTGCTGGCACCAAGCTCATCCTCAAATTGGCCGATCACGACACGGCCGAGCAATGCACGCAAATCATTGGTCGGCGTGAAGTGCGCCAGATGGATGAAGCCTATTCCTACGGCTACAATAACAGCCGGGATGCTTCGACGATCACGCCACGCAAGCAGATCGAAGAGCTGGTGATGGCCGAGGACATCAAGGATCTGCCCACCTTCCACGGCTTTGTGAAATTCCCTGACGGTTTCCCCGCTGCGCGGATCAAGCTCACATGGCGCGATTATGAAACCGTCGCTAAAGGCTTCAAGCGCGCTACGACCATGCGCGCCGCAGAATACACTCCCAGCGACAAAGAGGCCGCGGAAATGGGAGTCAATGGCCGCGAGGGTGGCGGTCCGGACGACAAGCCCAAGAAAGTGAAAGAGGCTGACTTAGAGCGCAGCGAAGCCGAGCGCGATGCAGAGGAGCTGCGCAAAGCGGTCGAGGACTCGCTTGTGCCTAAAGTCGAAGAGTCCGAACGCGAAAACGCCAAGGGGGAAGATGGGCGGATCGATCCTGAAAGCAAGGAGACCGAAGACGGGCAGGTCAGCCAATTCCGGTTCAAAAAATCGGGCGAGAAGGATTACCGGGAGCGTCAAAAGCAGGTCCAGCGCGACACTGAAGAGCGCTCGAGCGACAAGGAAAAGCCCACCAATTCACGCGAGGTACGGGCCCGGGAAGACGGGCAGGAAAGCGAGCTGTCAAACGAGAATCTGCGCGGCTTTGGCTCGGAAGGAAAAGACCGGGACGACTTCGGCATTGACGACGATGACCAGGAGCTCGGCCGGTGAGCCAGACAATGAGCCAAACGTCCTTCGCGCCGGACACATCCGCGCTCTTCAGAGCAGAATTGGGCAAGCGCCTTCGGTGCGCCAGAACGGCGCTTGGGAAAACGCAAGGAGATCTCGCCAAAGACTTCGGTATCGCGCGCCAGACGCTCGCCGCCTATGAGAAAGGCCATTGCGAACCGCCTTGCAGCCTCTTGAAGCGGCTGTGCGAAGACTTTGGCTTTGACCCAGGCTGGCTGCTGCTCGGCGATCCATCACGTCCGATGTTTGCGCATCCTTGCGCCAAGGTGGTTTGAGATGCTGTCGGTTGCTTCGGTGGGGTCGGCGGGCGGCGCGGCGAATTACTTTGCCAAGGACGATTACTATGTCGGCGATGCGCCCGCTGAACTCAGCGAATGGGGCGGGAAGGGTGCCGAGGCGCTTGGATTGTCGGGCGAGGTGTCGAAGGAGGATTTCGAGAAGGTCCTCGATGGCAAGCTTCCCGATGGGACGATCGTCAACGCGCACGCCAAGCGGCAGGCGGGGACCGACCTCACATTCTCAATGCCCAAATCCGCAAGCCTCTTGGCGCAGCTTGGCGGCGACACGCGCATCCTGGTCGCGCAGGACAAGGCCGTCAAAGCGGTCATGGGATATCTTGAAAAGCATTTTGCCGAGACGCGCGATTATTCGCGCAATCCCAGGGGCGAACCGGTCCGAACGGGCAATCTAGTTTTCGCGCTCTTCCAGCACGACACGAGCCGCAAACTCGATCCGCAAAATCACACCCATGCGGTCATCGCCGCCATAACCCAGAACAGAGACGGGCAATGGCGCGCGCTGCACAATGTCGAGATATGGAAGAACAATTCGGTGCTCGGCTCGATCTACAACGCCGCTTTGAGGACCAATCTGGAGAGGCTTGGATACCAGACCGAGATCACCGGCAAGCACGGCCAGTTCGAGATCAAGGGTGTCTCGCGCGACGTGATTGAGGCCTTCAGCCAGCGACGCCAGGACATCCTCGCCACAGCAGCAAAGCTGGGCAAAGGGGTACACGGACCAGAAGCGCTGCGCGAAATCACCAAGCGCACCCGCGATCCCAAGCTCAACGCGGACGACAAGCACGCACTGCGCGCGCAATGGAATGCGCGGGCAAAGGCTTTGGGTTTCAACGCAAAGGAGTTGGTCGAGGCCTCGAAAGCGAGGGCTCACGAGGGAGCAGAGAAAGCCTTGGGTGCACCAGCGAAGGTGCAAGCGCTTTTGAAAAGTGTCAGAGAGACCGCCAAAATCTACACCCGTCCGGCGGACGAACTCACCACCAACGGCCTGCAGCGCACTCTGCTGACGCCCACGCAGTTGCGCACCGAAATGGCCACCGCTTCGGCTGTGCGCATCATCGGTGAACGCGAAACCTCCTGGACCAAAGGCGAGCTGGTCAAGGTCGCGCTCGATCTCGGCCTCAAGGGCGTGACAGCCCAAAGCGTGGAAGCGCGGATGGACGCGCTCATCGCACAAGGCAAAATGCTCGAAGGGGCGACCACGCGGCTCGACAAGGCTGTCGAGAAATTTACCACGCCCGAACATCAGAAGATTGAGCGCGCGGTGCTGAACAACGTTGCGGCGGGGAAAGACGCCAGTCCCGCAATGGTTGAAGCGAGCGAGGCTCCAGGACGCCTCAGAGAGGTTTCCGGGGAACACGATCTCAACGCAGAACAAATAGCGGCGGGCACGCTTGCACTGTCGAGCGATGATCGCACAATCGTTATTCAAGGGGTCGCGGGCGCCGGGAAGACCACCTTGATTTCAGCCATCGCCAGCCTTGCGCATCAAGAGGGGAGGGAGGTGATCGGGCTCTCGTTCGCCAACAAGATGGTCAGCGACCTTCGCAACGACACTCAAATCCGAAAACCCGGCGGCGAACTGGTTCGGGGCGGGATCGAAGCCAAGACCGTTTCGTCCTTCGTCAACGGGCATCTGCGCGGCGCGCTGCACGGATCAGGGCCGCAATACGAAGCCTCGAAAGAGGCTTTGCACGGCAAGATCCTTGTGCTCGACGAAGCCTCGCTTGTCGCCAACAAGCCGATGAACGACCTTCTCACGATCGCCAATAAGATGGGCGTCGATAAGCTGATTATGATTGGCGATCGAGCGCAGCTGCAGCCGATCGAGGCGGGCAAAAGCTTCGCGCTGATCCAGGCCGACAATCCCGCCATGGCGCGGCTCGACACCAGCCTGCGGCAACGCACCGAGCATATGAAGGAGGCCGCCGGGCTCGCGCGCGCGGGCCAGTTCAGGGAGAGCTTTGCATCTCTTGGCGATCGCGTCGTCGAAGCGGGCGCGGATCACATCGAGAAAACCGCCGACACCTGGCTCGCGCTGCCGCAGGGCGAGCGCGACCGCACCGCGATCTATTCATCGGGGCGCGATGCGCGCGCCTCGCTCAATCGCCTGGTGCAGGATGGTTTGCGCGCAGAAGGGGTGGTGAAGGGCGAGAGCTTGGCGCTCACCACTTTGCTCCCGGCCCATGCAACGCGCGAGGAACTGCGTTACGCCGGTTCCTACAGCAAAGGCCAGCTGCTCGAGGTCATGCGCCACGACGCGCCAGGAGCGCTTGCTCGTGGGCGCTATGATGTCGAAGGGGTGGACGAGAAGGGACGGGTGCTGCTCCGCGATGCGAACGGGAAGCTTCAGCGCTTTGACCCCTCCGGGATCGATCCGGCCGACAAGCGCGACGCGCTGCGCCTGTCCGAGAAACACAAAGAGACGATTCATGAAGGCGACAAGGTCCGCTGGACGGCCAAGGATGACAAGCGCGGCCTGATGAAATCGGAAGAAGCCAGGGTGCATGCCATCAAGGACGTCATCGACACCGTCGAGAACCGCAACGGCGATACGGTCGAACTGAAACAAAACGACCGGATGCTCGAGCGAATGGGGCTCGCTTATGCGCTCAATATGCACCAGGCGCAGGGCGACACGCGCGACCTGGCGATCGGTGAAATGCATTCCTCCGCGCGGCACTTGTCGAACCAGCGCTTAGCTCTCGTCATGATGACCCGCGTGCGCGACGACATCACGATCGTCACCAACGACAAAGAGCGGCTGCTCGCTCAGATCGGCCGCAATCCGGGCGATAAGACCAGCGCGCTCGAAACGCTTGGCGAGAAGCAGGTCGAGCAGCCGAGGGGCGCGGGGGCGGCGCGCCAGTTTACTCCAAAGATCCCCGCTCACTTGCGCAGCGGCGAGGACAAGCTGCCCCCGCTCCCCAATGTCGATCGCGACAGCCTGCGCGCTGTGCCGCAGATTGATCTGCCCGAACGCAATATCGAACGCAGCCGATAAGAGGTTTGAGATGACCCACGACCCGCACTCAGCCGATGAACGCACACCAATCGATGTCGGCCTCGATCTTTTAATCGCTCACCAGCATATCGTGACCGAGCTGGTTGCACTCGGCCTCGCCACTTTCGCGGTAGTGTTGATCGGATCGTTGGGCGTTGGCCTGGCACAGTTTGTGGCTTGGCTAGCCGCGCCGCTGCGCCACTCTCGAAATCAACGACATTTGCTTACGCGCCGCAGGCGAGCGCCGCGCGTCGCTGTCGGCCTTAGTTACCATTCCAACAAAGGAGACATTGATGGCATTTGACTACGAAGACGCCGGCACGTTTGGCAGCGAACGCGAGGCAAAGGACTGGGCCTTGCGAAACCGCGTCGATCTGCGCGATCTGCATATCCGCAGCGTTGGAGGCGAGCGGGTCGAGGTCGGCATTCGCAAGAGCGCCTATGACGCTCGCGAGGAATACGACAATCTCTATGGCCAGAGGAAAGACGGGTTCTGGCGGTGAGCGTTCCTGGCTAGCAGGCTCGGGGCAAAGCACGTGCGAGGCTTTGCCGCTTGTGGGCTAGATCGCCTCGACTTCGAACGCGGGTCCACCTTGCCAAGTCAGGCGATACAACGCGCCTTGCACCACCGATTGGACAACGTTCGGCCACAGCGCGGCGATGCATGTGCCCCCTTCGTGGCGCACCGATGGGTAGATAATGCCATTATGCCCTTCGCCGCGCGTCTGAGCCGCCAGCGCATTGCCCGCCGAATAGCCCTCGGCTTTGTCAGGATGTAGGGCGGGGTGATCAGGCATGTCGCGCAGATCCACAAAGACGCCTGACATGCTCGATATCATCTCGCCATATTCGACGACCGCGTCAAAGTCGCCCGCATCGGCTAACGCTTGGGTGAGGTGGTAGCCGACTTCGGCAATCGACGTCTCGACGTCCAATGCTGCATACCATGCCCCGCGACCGGCGGGATTGAAGCGGTTGGGTTCGCGCGGTTTCGCATAGGCAAAGCTGGCGTTGATGAATTTTGCGTGGGGCACACCATGAACGAGCTCGTTAGGCGACACGCCGCCCATACCCCGTTCCTCGGCAATCCGCCGCGAACTTGTTGCGCCTTCGATCTCGGCCAGCAGAGCAAGCTCGTCCTCATCGTCGACGAGCGGCGTCATGACCGCCTCGCGAAGCCGCGCGCTGCTCACTAGACGAATGGTTCGCTCGAACGCCTCCCGGATCAACGGTGGCTCGTGATTGGCCTCAGAGCCCGCCACGAAGCGCGTCGATATATTGCCGGGTCTCAAGCATTCGCGGGATCCCGCCTTCGATCATCGCGTCGATGGGCGACTTGCGGTCGAACACAGGCGCTCTGTTTTCTAGCTTGGGCCAGCGATCGGCCATGTCATTGGCGAAGAGCAGATGAAGACCTTTGAAGAGGCCAATCAGCGCCGAGGCGCGTGTGAGCTGATCCTGGCTGAGCGTTCCCTCCCAGGTGCCCGCCTTCATTCGGTCCCACGTGCTTTGCGATACGCCGAGAAGCGCTGAGCCTTCTGCATTGCTTGCGCCCCAAGCCTCGATGAGCCGCAGCATGGCCTTGACCGCGACGCCGGTGAGGCGGCCGCGGTCCTCGTCATCCGCAAAGGTCTGGATGCCGACGGGGGCGTCCGCTTCTGAAATCGCTAGGCTGGCCATATCACATCTCCTGATGCATATATGCGCATCACATGACGCAATGTCAATTGTCAGAGGACTGCCGGTGGAGGCTTGGGCTTGCTATTTACGCAGCTGGAAGGCGAAAAGTGCGCTGCCGTGCCCAATTGGCTGAAAGACTCGACGGCTGATGCGTCTAAGTAGGTGACGCTGTTCGGCTCGTTAGGCATAATCCGGGTGTCCAAGGTATCATTGCTTAAGACGCATGAGGGCCGAAAGCTTTCAGCATTCGCCGCAGATTTTCCCAAGTGCTGTACGAACGCCGTTGTGTCCCAATGAGACGGACGAGATGGTCTCAGATCATGGTCGTCAACAGCTCACAAGTCCCAGAAGACCGAGAAGCCAACATGAGACGCATAGTAAATCGCTATCGCGCAGATTACCGGCGCTCCGCGCAGATAGTTCAACTGCCATCTGAGCCATAGCTTGGGCAGAAGCAGGGTCTTATCGAGGCCGGTTTCAAGAGCGGGGCGCCAGCGGCCCGTGCGCCAGTCATCGACCGTGACGATCACGGATAAAATGGCGCAGATGAGCGCCATGATTCCGACAGCGATGTAGAGTGAGGTCCAGGCGATCAGGGCTTCGTGCTTCATGCGAGGCATCCGTGCTCAAGCTTCGGCGTCTTGATTTCTTTGCTGCTTAGAAGACAGCGGCACGGGCTTCTTCGATCCTCTTATGGTGATCGACGATCATGCCGGAAACACGCTGCGCGAGCGCCTTGCACAGTGAAAGGCGAATAGGTTCGAAATCGCCTTCGCATGCCGCGATTTCCTCGTGAAGCGTGACCACAGCCTCCACCGCCAATTCTGCGATGGTTTTGCAGGTCGGATCGAAATAGCCCTCTGCATTCTCGAGGCAGCTGAGCGCAAGTGTGGCGCGCAGCGGATTGATATCCAGAAAGGCGAAGAGATCGCTAAACTCCCTTGTGCTAATCTCTCCGGATGCCAAGCGCTCATCGAAGGCGCGCGCGGTGCATTTGCGTATGACGCCTTCTTCGTAGAGGCGCGTCACGCTAACCCCTCGCTTGGCCATAACGGCCCGGATAAGCGCCGCATAATCATGCCGCGCAGTTCTCGCTTCGCTTACAGGCGATATGAGCGATCCCATGCTCATTCACTCCCATGTTTTGGTGCCACTTCCGCTCGGCACCGAATCGGCAACAACAGCCAAGGCATAGAGACGTAAACAAGCGTTTTACGAATGGGCAAGACTAATTTTTGCAATTCAAAATAATGAGGCAACAATAGCAAACCGCTTCACGCACTGCACTTTTTCCCGGAAGAGCATCGCCGACCCTGTGCTTTAAGGCAGCAAATTGCCGAGCGCTCTCGCGCGGAATCCTTACATAGACTTTGTGCTCTCCGACGAGCGACTGCAGCGCGCCAAGGTCGCTTATAGCCGGGCTTTCTGCTTCAGTTTGATGCTCGAGCGCATGGAGCAGGACATCGCTCAAAGTGGCAAAGCGGCGGCGTTGATGGCTGAGCTTGGCGATCGCATCGATCATCAAGCTCAGCGCCTTATCGTTCACGAGCAATTGATGCACCGCAGGTCGGCGCGGCGCAGGGCCTTGCGCATTCACAGCTCCCTCCAAGCCTCGCGAATGCGAGAATGCGTTGAGTTCCTCAGGTCTGCCCACCGATTCGCGGCGGATCGTTGTTTTCGGAGCTTATATGACCAGCCAATCGCGGGCCAGCTTCCGGGCGCGTCAGGACGGGGTCTGTGCCTGATTGCAACAGAAGTGATTAAGGCTTGGGCTGACGCGCTGACGAAAATCGACAGTGTCAATGGACAGAAGTCGGTTTGTCCACAGCCCGAAACGGGCAGGGCGTCAGCCCGCAAACGTCTGAAACCGCATGTCTGGACGTTTTTGTCTGTGCAGCTGGATTGAGACCTCACCGGTTTCGCCGCTCAATGATCCTCGGCGCCGCTGATGGCTCCGAGACAAAACATTGAAAGGCAACGCTCATGACCACACTGACGACCACCAAGCCAAGCACACGCAGCGACAAGCTTATGTTGCTCGCTGCGGCGCTCGCTTTCGCCTGCCTTGCGGCCACCGCCGCCATGGCCGGCACCGACACCACGTTCGACACCGCGCTCACGACCTTCACCAACTTCCTCGAAGGCTCGGGTGGTAAGATCATCACCGTCCTTTCGCTTGCTGGCGGGATCGTAGCTCTGGCCTCGGGCCGGTTCTCGATGGGCCAGATCGCCATTCCGGTCGGTGTCG
The DNA here is from genome assembly GCA_039822745.1 of Pseudomonadota bacterium. Taxonomy (GTDB): domain Bacteria; phylum Pseudomonadota; class Alphaproteobacteria; order Sphingomonadales; family Sphingomonadaceae; genus Erythrobacter. Next base: position 14,602 of record JBCBMN010000072.1, read on the forward strand.
GCGTTGGCGCGGGCACCGGTGTGCCGATCGTCACCTCGACGGTGACGGCCACGATCTGATCATCCGATCCGATCTTCTCCAACGGGCGGCGCGCGGTTCCTCTCTTCGCAGATGACGAGCGCCTCCCATTCCTGGCGGAGCTGACTTTTGGACCTCTATTCCATCCCAAAGCATCTCGATGATCCCGAGTTGATCGGGTTCTGGACGCTCGATGAATTCCTCGTGATGGTGATCCCTTTCGCCTGGGGCATTCTCGCTCAGCATATTGTCATCGGCCTTATTGGGGCCATTGCTGCGTGGTTTGGGTATCGCAAACTTAAAGCCGGGCGCTCGATGTATTGGGTGTTGCATTTGGGTTACTGGCATCTGCCAGGGGAATTTTTTGGTCTGAAAGTCGCTCCGCCCTCTCACTTGCGCGTGATGGCGGGCTGACATGGAACTTTCTCTTGCTCATGAAGCGTCGCAAAGGACGCTCAAACAGCGCAATCTCTTGGCGCTTATCTGCATCGTGCTCGGCATTCTGGTCGTGGTGATGTTCACCGCCGCAGCCACCCGCGACCGCGAGATCGTGCTGCAGCCAATCCTGCCCAGTCAGATGGCGCTCAGCTCTTCAGCCGTGACGCCTGAATATCTTGAAGCGGTGACCCGGGATACAGCGCAGCTGGCGCTCAACCGCTCGCCCGAGACCCTGCAATACTGGCTCGATGGGCTTGTCGCGATCGCCGCGCCCGAAAGCCGCGGCGCGCTCAAAGCCGATCTGATGCGCATCATGGAGGAGCAGCAGGGCTCGCAGGTCACGCAGTTCGTGACGATCGACTGGATCAAGACCGACCCTGAGGCCCTCACGAGCCAGGTGGGCGGTGTGCTTCACACCATCGTCGGCTCGCGCAATGTGCGCCGCGAGCACAAGATTTTCGAGTTCCGCTGGAAATACACCGGCGTCTCGCTGCGCCTCAAAGGCTTTGGCGTGGTCGTCAAAGAAGGGGACGCGCCATGAGCACGATACTCTCCTCCGTGATGATCGC
>JBCBMN010000073.1:0-15569 GCA_039822745.1 Pseudomonadota bacterium
CCTTCATGTTCTTTTTCATGTTCAGCTGGATCTGGGCAACCGTGCCGCGCTACCGCTATGACCAGCTGATGCGGCTTGGCTGGAAAGTCTTCCTGCCGATGAGCCTCATGTTTGTGGCTCTGATCAGCGGCTATCTGATGGCGATTGGACACTTCGGATGATTGAAACTGCCTTCTTATCGCTGTTGGCGATGCAAACGCCAATTGCGGAATCGGTTGATTCTGGGACCTTCTTCCGATGTTCCTTTGATGCTGTTGCTGATGGAACCGAAACTGAGCTTTACTTCATCGCCGATACGGTTTCGGGCAGCAGCACAAAAGTCGACTACTCTGACCCAAGTAAGGTCATTGGCGGCGCTCCTTTTGAACGGATTGAGGGCGATCTTGCCGCCGATGTCGGCGCGCGGCAATTTGTGATTACTCCTAACCAAGAAGGCGACGCGAACTGGCTGCTGACGCTTGGTTCGGCCAAAGAACCAATTATGTTCCGCGATCGGTTCGAGGTGTTGGTTGCAATGCTTGGTCTGACATCAGCCGGTAACCCCACTCATCAAGGTCAATGTCTGATGATGCAAGGGCCGGTTCGTCCAGTTTTCGAAAGATTGACCCGTAACGCTGGAGGCCGTCAATGACCACCGCAACCCAGCTCCTCAAATCGTTCACCCTTTGGGAATTCCTCAAGGCGCACGCGCTGACCTTGAAGTATTTCTTCAAGCCCAAGGTGACGATCAATTACCCCTTCGAGAAATCGCCACTTAGCCCGCGTTTTCGCGGTGAGCATGCGCTGCGCCGTTATCCCAATGGGGAAGAGCGCTGCATTGCGTGCAAGTTGTGCGAGGCTGTTTGCCCCGCGCAGGCGATCACGATTGAGAGCGAGCCGCGTGACGATGGCAGCCGCCGCACCACGCGCTACGACATCGACATGACGAAGTGCATCTATTGCGGCTTTTGTCAGGAAGCTTGCCCGGTGGACGCTATCGTCGAGGGACCAAACTTCGAATACGCCACCGAAACGCGCGAAGAGCTGCTTTACGACAAGGCGAAATTGCTTGCGAATGGTGACAAATGGGAACGGGCCATCGCGGCCAATCTTGAAGCGGATGCACCCTATCGCTAGGGGCACTCGCGGAACGGAAACGGGATCAGCGAATCCGCTTGAAAGAGCCAAGCGCTCGGACGGGGTTCGCTAAGGGAATAGGGATCAAATACCACGGCGTCCTGCTGTGGAAGGCAAACACATGATACAGGCACTCGCCTTCTACCTTTTTGCAAGCATCGTGATTGCAAGCGCCGTGATGGTCATCATGGCGCGCAACCCGGTGCATTCGGTCCTGTGGCTGATCCTTGCCTTCTTCAATGCCGCCGGCCTGATGGTTCTGGTGGGCGCTGAGTTCATCGCAATGCTGCTGGTCATCGTCTACGTTGGCGCGGTCGCAGTGCTGTTCCTGTTCGTCGTCATGATGCTCGACATCGACTTCGCGGCGATGCGCGCAGGCTTCATTCGCAACTTCCCGCTTGGTATTGCCATTGCCGCGATCCTGCTGGCTGAGCTGATGCTTGCTGTGGGCGCATATGGTGCAGGCGGGATCGAGTTGGGTCAGGCAGATGGCAGCGCGATGGCAGCTGTCGGCCAAAGCAATATCGAGGCGATCGGTGCACTGCTCTATGGCCGCTACATCATCCTGTTTGAAATTGCCGGGATCATCCTGCTGGTCGCGATGATCGGTGCGATTGTCCTGACTCACCGCGAGCCCAAGCCGGGTGCACGCGGGCGACAGGACATCGGCAAGCAGATCGCGCGCCGCCCCGAGGAAGCCACAGTCATGAAACAGCCCACCGTCGGCGAGGGGGTCGAACTCTAATGGCGCCTATCGGTATCGAGCATTATCTGGTGGTCGGCGCGATCCTGTTCGTGCTGGGCGTGCTGGGCATCTTCCTCAACCGCAAGAACGTGATCGTCATCCTGATGGCGATTGAGCTTATCCTGTTGGCAGTGAACATCAATCTCGTCGCATTCAGCGCTTTCATGCAGGATCTGGTCGGACAGGTTTTCGCCATGCTGGTGTTGACCGTGGCTGCGGGTGAAGCGGCCATCGGGCTTGCCATTCTCGTCATCTATTTCCGAGGCCGCGGCACGATTGCGGTTGACGATGTGAACCGGATGAAGGGGTGAGCCAGCCATGAACTCGATCCTCATCATCGTTTTCGCGCCTCTGATCGCGGCTATCATTGCCGGTTTCGGCAATCGCATGATTGGCAACACCGTGGCGAAAGTAGTCACGACCGGCGCCCTGTTCCTGTCCGCAGCGCTAAGCTGGCCGATTTTCATTGGCTTTCTGACCGGGACAGCGAGCCCCGAAGTTGTCCCTGTTCTCACATGGGTGAAGTCGGGCACGCTCACTTTCGATTGGGCGCTGCGGGTTGATACTCTGACCGCGATCATGCTGGTGGTGATCAACAGCGTCTCCGCGCTCGTCCACCTGTACAGCTGGGGCTATATGGAGGAAGACGAAAGCCAACCGCGCTTCTTCGCCTATCTCTCACTGTTCACCTTTGCCATGCTGATGCTGGTGACCGCAGACAATCTGGTCCAGATGTTCTTTGGTTGGGAAGGGGTTGGCCTCGCCTCGTATCTGTTGATCGGCTTCTGGTATCACAAGCCCAGTGCAGGCGCGGCAGCGATCAAGGCATTCGTGGTCAACCGCGTGGGCGATCTTGGCTTCATGCTCGGGATTTTTGGCACCTATCTCGTGTTCCAGACGACTTCGATCCCGGAAATCCTGAATGACGCGCCGATCATGAGTGGGGCCACAATCGGCTTCCTCGGTATGCGGCTGCCAACGATGGATATTCTGTGCATCCTGCTGTTTATCGGAGCGATGGGTAAGTCTGCCCAGCTTGGCCTGCACACTTGGCTGCCTGACGCGATGGAGGGGCCAACGCCGGTCTCCGCATTGATCCACGCAGCGACCATGGTGACAGCGGGTGTGTTCATGCTCTGCCGCCTGTCGCCGATGTTCGAAGCAGCGCCGATTGCGCTGACCATCGTGACGATTGTGGGCGCATCGACCTGCTTCTTCGCCGCGACCATCGGGACGACTCAGTGGGACATCAAGCGGGTAATTGCGTACTCAACCTGCTCGCAGCTGGGCTACATGTTCTTTGCTGCCGGTGTCGGAGCCTATGGCCCGGCCATGTTCCACCTGTTCACGCACGCATTCTTCAAGGCGCTGCTGTTCCTCGGTGCAGGTTCGGTCATCCATGCGATGCATCACGAACAGGACATGCGCTATTATGGTGGGCTGCGTAAGGAGATCCCGATCACCTTCTGGGCGATGATGGCGGGCACACTCGCGATTACGGGGCTGGGCGTTTACCACTTGGGCGCCGGTTTTGCGGGCTTCTGGTCCAAGGATGCCATTATCGAGGTCGCCTATGCGCGGGGAACGGGCGCGGCTACCTTCGCTTTCTGGATGGGCGTGATCGCGGCGCTGCTGACGAGCTTCTATTCCTGGCGTCTGATGTTCCTCACCTTCTGGGGAAAGCCACGCTGGATCGAGAGCGAGCATATCCAGCACAGTGTTCACAAAACGCCTGAAGAAGCTGGTGACGACACAACCGGCGGCTATCACCCGCATGAAAGCCCGTGGGTCATGCTTACGCCGCTGGTCCTGCTGACCGTGGGCGCGATTGCTGCGGGTCAGATTTTCCACGATGCTTTCCTGGATCAGGCGAGCTTCTGGGGCGAAGCGATCTTCTATAATGAGAACTTGATCCACGCGATGCATGAGGTTCCCTATTGGGTGAAGTACTCCGCATTTATCGTCATGGTTCTGGGCTTTGTCGGCGCCTACATCGCCTATATCGCCAAGCCTGATATTCCTGCGAAATTCGTTGCCAGCTTCGGTGCGTTGCACAACTTCGTCTATCGCAAATGGTACTTTGATGAATTGTACGATGCGGTGTTTGTGAAGCCTGCCTTCTGGCTGGGCCGCCAGTTCTGGAAAATCGGCGACATGGGTACGATTGACCGCTTTGGCCCCAACGGCATTGCCTGGGCCGTTCAGCGCGGATCGGCTGCGGCCAAAGTCATGCAGTCGGGCTATCTTTACACTTATGCTTTGATCATGCTGCTGGGCCTGATCGCTGCAACAACCTACGTGCTGCTCTAGGGGAAACGAAAGACATGGACGGCTTCCCCCTTCTGACAATCATGCTGTGTGTCCCGCTGCTGGGCGCGCTGATCAGCCTGTTGGTTGAAGCGAATGCGGCGCGTTGGACGGCGCTGACCGCGACCCTCATTACCTTCGTGCTCGGCATCATGCTCTGGACGGGGTACGAGACTGGCGGCGACCAATGGCAATTCACTGAACGGGCAGAGATGTTTGCAGGCTTTAGCTATGCGCTGGGAATTGATGGCATTGCTCTGATGCTGATCATGCTTAGCGTCTTCCTGATGCCGATCTGCATCCTTGCCAGCTGGGGTGCCATCCAAAAGCGCGTGGGCGAATATATGGCGGCGTTCCTGTTCATGGAAACGCTGATGATCGGAACGTTCGCGGCGCAGGATATCTTCCTGTTCTACGTCTTCTTCGAAGCGGGTCTGATCCCGATGTATCTGATCATCGGTGTGTGGGGCGGGGATAACCGCATCTATGCGAGCTACAAATTCTTCCTCTACACGCTGTTCGGTTCTGTGCTGATGCTGATCGCGATGTTCTGGATGGTGGCAGAGGCGGGCACGTCCGACATCCCGACGCTGATGCAATATGACTTCCCGGCAGGCGCGCAGACATGGCTGTGGCTGGCTTTCTTTGCGAGTTTTGCCGTCAAAGTGCCGATGTGGCCGTTCCACACCTGGCTCCCGGACGCGCACGTTCAGGCACCGACTGCGGGTTCTGTGATCCTTGCGGGCGTGCTGCTTAAGCTGGGCGGCTATGGATTTCTGCGCTTTAGCCTGCCGATGTTCCCGCAAGCCTCTGCCGACTTTGCTTGGCTGGTCTTTGCGCTTTCGATGGTGGCGGTGGTTTACACCTCGCTCGTCGCGCTGGTGCAGCACGATATGAAGAAGCTGATCGCCTATTCCAGCGTCGCCCACATGGCGATTGTGACGGTGGGCCTGTTCGCGTTCAATGTTCAAGGGCTTGAAGGCGCGGTAATCATCATGCTCAGCCACGGTCTTGTGTCAGGTGCGCTGTTCCTGTGTGTCGGCGTAATCTATGATCGTTTGCACACGCGCGAGATCGACCGTTACGGCGCACTTTCGAACAACATGCCTTATTACGCGCTGTTCTTCCTGCTGTTCACGATGGCAAGCATTGGCCTGCCGGGAACAAGCGGGTTTGTCGGCGAATTCTTGTCGCTGGCAGGCATCTACCAGATCTCGACCACGGTCGCGCTGGTCTGTACGACGGGTATCATCCTTGGCGCAGCTTATATGCTCTACCTCTATCGCCGCGTCGCCTTTGGACCGGAGAAGAACGAGGACGCGCAGGCCATGGCAGACATCTCAGCGCGCGAATGGGCCATGCTTGCCCCGATCGCTGCGGTGGTGATGTGGATGGGAGTTTACCCTGAAAGCTTCCTCGCGCCCATGCGCGCTGACATTGCCTCATTGGACGCGCGACTGGCTGCGGCTGCTCCTGCGAGTGACAGCAAGCTTGAAGTCGGAACCCCGATGGCGCAGCCTGCCAATGCTGTCCCCTATGAAAGCCACGGCAAGGATGGCGCGCACTGATGGACTTCGCAACTTCCTTCACTCTGATCACACCAGAACTGATCCTGACCGGAGCAGGGCTTGCACTGCTGCTCTGGACGGCATGGGCTGGTGACAAGGCCGCTCGGGCAATTTCCTTTGCGGCAATCATCGCGTTCTTTGCGGCCGGGCTCTTGCTGGTTCCCGGACTGCATTCTGGCGCGACCGGACCGGACACTCTTGCCTTTGGCGGACTGTTGAAAGTTGATAGCTTTGCGCTGTTCTCCAAGGCTCTGATCTATCTCGCGGCGATTGGTTGTCTTCTGATCGCTCCGGGCTTCTTCAATTCCGAAGCGGCAGGCGCAGAGAAGGGCATGCGATCAGAGTACTCGGTGCTGATCTTGTTTGCTGCGCTTGGCATGAGCATCATGGTTTCGGCCAATGACTTCATGTCGCTTTATCTCGGTCTCGAACTGAATTCGCTGGCGGCTTACGTGCTAGCATCAATCCTGCGCGCCGACACTCGCTCGGCTGAGGCGGGATTGAAGTACTTTGTGCTTGGCGCCTTGGCCTCGGGTATTCTGCTCTATGGAATGAGCTTGCTGTACGGCTTCACCGGCGGCACCGACTTTGCGACCGTGCGCGCGGGGCTGACCGGAGAACTGAGCACAGGCGCACTGTTCGGGCTGATCTTCGTGATGGCGGGCCTCGCGTTCAAGATCGCTGCGGTTCCGTTCCATATGTGGACCCCTGATGTGTATGAAGGCGCGCCGACCCCGGTGACCGCATTCTTCGCCACCGCACCCAAGGTGGCGGCCGTAGCTCTGACGGCGCGCGTCGTGTTTGAGGTGTTCGGGGCGCAGGTTGATGCATGGCGTCAGATCGTCATGTTCACCGCACTCGCATCAATCATTTTCGGCGCATTGGGAGCAATTGGTCAGGAGAATCTCAAGCGTCTGCTTGCCTATTCCTCGATCAACAATATCGGTTTCATCCTGCTGGGCCTTGCGGTGGCGAATGAAGCGGGTGCGGCCTCGATGCTGATCTATCTCTTCATCTATGTCGCCATGAGCCTCGGTAGCTTTACCGCGCTATTGATGCTGCGCAGCGAGAGCGGCGATCTCTATGAGACCTTTGGCGATATCGCTGGCCTTGCGGTGACGCGCCCGGCGATCGCGTGGGGCCTGTTGCTGCTGATGTTCAGCCTTGCCGGCATTCCGCCGCTGCTCGGCTTTTACAGCAAGTTTGTGGTCTTCCAGGCCACTGTCGAGGCGGACCTGATCGCTTTTGCCGCTATTGCTATCGCCGCGAGCGTGATCGGTGCGTTTTACTACATCAAGTTCGTCAAAGTGATGTTCTTCGATGAACCGGCCGACGTGGTGACAGGAAAGAGTGGGTTTGCGCATTGGGCAATTCTGGCTCTTACCGCAGCGATCATCTCACCGCTTGGTTATCTCTTGACGCCTTCCTTGAACGACCTCGCGAACAAGGCCGCTGGCGCACTGTTCCTGACGATTTGATCCAACAGACCCTCCAATTTGTCGATGAGACCGGCTCGACCAATGCCGATTGGGTTGCGGCGGTTCGGGCCAGTAAGGCGCGCGAAGGCGATTGGCTGATTGCGAGACGTCAACTCGCGGGCAAGGGTCGACAGGGCCGCGAGTGGTTCGATGGCTCGGGCAATTTCATGGGGTCGACAGCGGTTCAGTTGCATAGCGGCGATCCTCAACCTGCGACGCTGAGCTTTGTGGCTGCTTTGGCGGTCTATGAGGCGGTTGATGAAACGCTTACAGGCGCAGCGCGGCCCTCGCTCAAATGGCCGAACGATGTCCTGATTGGCGCGGCAAAGCTGTGCGGCATTCTGCTGGAGATGGTGCAGGGGCATGTGGTGATTGGGATTGGCGTCAATCTGGCAAAGGCCCCGAAACTGCCTGATCGCGAGACCGCAGCTCTTGCCGACTTCATCCCTGCGCCTGACCTCGAATTGTTCGCGCAATTGCTCTCAACCCGCTTTGCTCAGCGTCTGAAGGACTGGCGGCAAGCGGGCCTGCCAAAAGTGCTCACAGAGTTTCAGCTATGCTCCATCCACACCGCCGGCTCACGCGTGACCGTGCACGATCAGGACGGGACGCATCTCAGCGGCCTGTTCGAAGGTCTGGAAGAAAGCGACGGTGCGCTTCGCCTACGCTTGGCGGATGGGTCTGAACGTGTCATCCGGGCAGGAGACATTCTTTGATAAGGATCGACGGCGATGCTGCTTGCTGCTGATGTCGGAAACACAAATGTGGTCTTCGCGCTGTTTGACGATAGCGAGAAGGGTGTGCCCGAATTGAAGGCGCGCTGGCGGATTGCGACTGACCCGCGCCGGACGGGCGATGAATATGCGGTATGGCTGCTGCAATTGCTCACGATCGAAGGCGTTGCGCGAGAGGATGTGAAGCGCATCATCGTCGCCTCAGTCGTCCCACGCGCAGATCATAACCTGTCGGTGCTGGCGCAAAAGTATTTCGGCATCACCCCGCTTTTCGCAGGGCAGGGCGCGGCGCGCTGGCGGTTTGAGATTGATGTCGATCAGCCAAGTTCGCTCGGTGCTGACCGCGCGCTCAACATCCTGGCAGCGCACCACAAATATGGTGGGGACATCATCGCGGTCGATTTCGGCACGGCGACCAAGTTTGAGGCGATTGACTTCACCGGCGCCTATAAGGGCGGATCAATTGCGCCCGGGATCAACTTGTCGCTCGATGCATTGGTTGGCAAAACCGCGAAGCTGCCTCGCATTGCAATCCGCGCGCCGGACAGCACCAGCGTGATCGGCCGCAACACCGAAGATCAGATGCTGATCGGCGTGTTCTGGGGCTATGTCGCGATGATGGAAGGCATCATTGCACGCATGAAGTCCGAGATTGGCCGCCCGGCAAAGGTGGTTGCGACCGGTGGCCTTGCCATCCTGTTTGACGAGGCGACCGATGTTTTTGACCACGTCGATGCAGACCTTACCATAGAAGGCCTGGCCATTCTGGCGCAGCAGGCCGCCAACGAAGCCTGACTTAGAAAGACTGATAAACCACTCGTGAAAAAAGACTTCACTCCCGAAAACGAACTTCTCTTTCTGGCACTTGGTGGATCGGGAGAGATTGGCATGAACGTCAATCTCTATGGTTGCGATGGCAAGTGGTTGATGGTCGATCTGGGCATGACCTTCTCAGGCGGCGAATATCCCGGCGTCGATCTGGTGTTTGCCGATCTGGACTTCATTGAAGAGCGCACAGAAGATCTGCTCGGCATTGTCCTGACCCATGCGCATGAGGATCACATCGGCGCGGTCCCCTATTTTGCCGGGGAATTGGGGGTGCCGCTCTATGCTACGCCTTTCACCGCAGACCTTGTTGCGCGCAAGCTTGAGGAAGCGGGTCTGCTGGGCCGGGTTGAGCTTAACATCATTCAGGACGATCATGGCTCGATCGATCTGGGGCCGTTCACCGTCACCTATGTCCCGCTCGCCCATTCGATTGCGGAGGGCAATGCGCTGCTGATCGACACGCCGTATGGCCGCGTCTTTCATACTGGTGACTGGAAGCTCGACGAAGACCCGATCATCGGCGAACCGACCACCGGAGAAGAGCTGCGGGCCATGGGCGATGAGGGCATTCTCGCTCTTGTTTGCGATAGCACCAATGTCTTCAACCCTAATCCTTCGGGTTCGGAAGGGGCAGTCCATCGCGGGTTGATGGAGGAAGTCTCCAAGCATGCGGGCAAGCGCGTTCTGGTGACGACCTTTGCCAGCAATGTCGCCCGGCTTCAGACACTCGGCGAAGTGGCGCGTGAAACGGGACGTCAGATTTGTGTAGCCGGGCGCTCGCTTGATCGCATTATCGAGGTGGCGCAGGACAATGGCTATCTGGCTGATTTTCCCGATCCGATTGATTTTGACACCGCCATGCGCCTGCCGCGCGGCGAAGTCCTGATCCTCGCGACCGGAGGACAGGGAGAACCTCGCGCGGCGCTCAGCCGAATTGCCGATGACAGCCACCCGCTTGAGCTTTCGAGCGGGGATGTGGTGCTGTTCTCCTCGCGCCAGATTCCCGGCAATGAGATCGCGATTGGCAAAATCCAGAACCAGCTGGCGGCCAAAGGCATCACCATGGTGACTGACCGTCAGAGCCTGATCCATGTCTCCGGTCACCCCGGACGTCCTGAACTGGAAGAACTCTATAGCTGGCTGCGACCCGAAGTGCTGGTGCCAGTTCACGGCGAGATCCGCCATATGCGTGAGCAGGTCCGGCTTGGGGCGCAATGTCAGATCCCGCACAATGTGTTTCAGAAGAACGGTGAGATTGTGAAACTTGCGCCGGGTAAGCCCGGAATGGTCGCGCCGGTGGTGAGCGGACGCCTTGTCCTCGATGGCGACATTATCGCCCCTGCTGATGGCGAAACGGTGGCCATGCGGCGGCGGATCGCGGGTGAAGGGGTGGTCACCGTTGTGCTTTTACGCGGCTCTTCGCCGATCATCGATCCAATCGGCTTGCCGCTTGATGAAGATATGCAGGAGTTTGTCGAAGAGGCTCAGGAAGACGTGCTCAAAGCCATCGGCAAGCTTCGCGGCAAGGATGCAAGCGATCCAGCGGCGGTGTACGAAGCCGCACGTCTGGCAGCCCGGCGCTGTGCGCGGCGTTGGTCAGGCAAGAACCCGCAGGTGCGCGTTATCATGCCAGCGGGGCGCTGATCGGAATGGAATGGACCTCCATACTCGCAATCTATTTCCTGATCTGGGTGATGAGCGCCTTCATCCTGTTGCCCTTTGGCGTGAAGACAGCCGAAGAAGCGGGAGTGGAACGGGTGCCCGGGCAGGCGGACAGTGCGCCGGCTAATTTTCGCCCCGGACCGCTTATCATTCGCGCGACCATCATCGCAGCCGTGCTGACCACAGTCTACGTGCTCAATTATCAATATGGCTGGATCACGGTTGAAGACATCGACATCCTGCCAAAGCCTCCCGCCGATTTGGGGCCGCCTGCCTGAATTTTCGGCTTATGTCCAACGCGTCAGTTGCGGAAACGCTCGATACTTTGCGCAAGCGCCACATAAAGCTTACCCATGTCCGATCCCAGCACCGTCACACTCAAGGCATTGCCATCGCGCGTCGAAAGCATGGAACGCAGCATGGCTTCGAAATCATGGATGTACCGAGCCACGTTGGCATGGAAAGTCTCATCGTTCTGATAAAGATCGGCGATCGCGCGAGCCTCTGCGTTCTCAAGCAATCGCACTGCACGCCGGGTGAAGATGCCGCGATCACCTTTGAGATACGAATTCCAGGCAGTGTCCGAGACTTCGTCCGAAAGCGCATTGCTAATATCAATCGAGGCTGAATTCAGACTGTCGGTGATCAGCGCCATTCGGCGAGCAAAGTCATTGTCGACCTGCTCTTCTGCCAGTTCACGCGCGCGCTCCACACGCTGTTCGAGATTGCCTGTAAGTTCATTCACAAGCGCAAGCTGATCCCGCAACTGAACGGCGGCCTCGCGACCCACGCCAGAGGCATGCGCTGCGGCCTGCTCCAGTTTCCCGATTGCCTCAGCACTTTCATTGCGCAAGGCCCGTTCCATTGCTGAAACCGCGTCACTGCTGAGCCTTTCTGCCAATCCGGTGATTTGAGTTTCGGCCCCGTCCTGAAGGGCGGCAACGGTCGCTCTGGTGGCGCCTTCAAGCTTGTCAAGCGATGCCAGCAAAGCCTCCTGAGCCCCTCCGGTAAAGTTCTCGCTTTCCTGATACAGACGTTGCAGACCTGCCTGAAGGCCGCTCAGTCTTGCCAGAGCTTCATCTGAACGCTCTGCCACGCGGACCTGCAGCACTTCGAGCGACGCATCAGCCTCACCGATCCCCTCATTGGTTTTCAGGAGATATTGCGACAGCTCATCGCCCTTATTGCCCAGCGTGAACATCGCCCCGCTCAGCGCAGCTGTTCGCTGCTCCAACGTGCCCAATTGTTGTGCTGCCGACTGGATCGCCTCGGGCAGATCCTCGCGGCTGTGTTTTGCACCGGATTGAATGATCTCCAAAAGCCGGACGCTTGCCTCGGTCAAAGAATGAAGGCTGGCTTCGGTCTCAATCAGCGACGCGCGCTTGGTTTCAAGCTGCTCGCCCAGCGTTTCCATCCCCTCCGTTAGGCCGGCGCGCGCGTTCGTTCCGAGTTCTTTGACCTGCGCGATCATTGTGCTGAGCTTTTCCATCTTGCCGGTCAGGGTGTCGCTCTGAGACACCAGCTTTTCAGTCTCGGCAATCTGGGCCTCACGCTTATCAGCCAACGTATCGTCAAGCTGATTGAGGCGCTGTTCGAGCATTTCAGTCGCCTGCGTTTCGCGGGTCTGGAATTCCTCCTGTCGCCGGTTCATTTCCTCGAAAAACCGCACATCACGCTGGGCCAATTGCTCGTCAAAGCGGCCCGCTTCTTCATTGAGCTGTTTGATCCGCATCTGCGACGCATTGGCAGCCTGATTGTCGAGATTGGAAAGCCTTTCGACCATACCCGCCATCTCCCGCTCCCACAGATCTCGGGAGGAGCGGACTTGATCAAGCCCCTCTGCCTCAGCGGATTTGAGCGTTGCAATAACATCGTCGCACTCGGCACGAAGGGTAATGATCCGGTCATTCAGGGCTTCAAAGGATTGCCGTTCACTATTGCTGAGTGCAGAGGTGAATTCCTGCGCCTGCGATTGCAGCTTTGAAAACCGATCCTCAAGTGTGGTTTCAACCGCGGCCAATTGTCCTTCAAAGGCTTCGATCGTTTTGCTGATACGATCTGTCAGGGTCTGAACCTGTTTTTCGCTTGCCGAGCCAAATTCGTTGAGCCGCTCAAATCCGGCAATCAGCTTGTCGAGCTGCTCTCTGGCTGTGCGACCAGTGCTTCCAACATTGTTGTTCACATCGCGCGCAGAATTGGCAATCACGGGCAAGTCGTCTCGCAGCCGAGACATATTGGCAAGGGCCGTGTCGCTCGCCGTTCCAATCGCTTCGACCTGATCTCCATTGCTCTTGATAAGAGATTGGAGTTCTTCTGCATTTGTTGACAAACGCTCGGTTGCAATTCGCCCCAGGGTTTCAAGGTCGCGCGACTGCGATGCAAGGAATTCACGCGCAAGGCTAAGCTCACGGTTCACCACGGTCAGGCGGTTTTCAAGCTCCGCGCTTTCCTGGCTCAGCATGGCCGCGCTTGCAGCAAAGCGGTTCGCCTCACGAGTGGAATTGCGCATCGCCAGAATCCACACCACGCAGACCAGCAGAACCGGGACCGACCAGTCTATAATCCAGCGGACCCATTGTTCTGGTGCCAAACTGGCAGCCTGAAGCAATTGTGCCTGCATCGCCCAACCATACAATGCCGTCCAGCCTAGGATGGTAAGGATCGACAATGATCCCACAATCCACGCCATGCGGTTCGAAGGAGGCGAATATTCCTCCTCTTCCATCAATATGATCTCGTCCAGTTCAGGAAGTTCAGCAGTCTCCAACGCATCATGTTCCTGCGCCTCTCCCGCCTGCGGAGTTTCAACTTCGCTGTTTTCGCCTTCGACGGCCCGGATGATCTGATTTTTTCGCGACATGAACCTGCAATACCACAGCTGGGGATTGGATAAACCCCGCCTTAACCCCAATGTCCTATCGCACTGCATATGGCGTATGAAAGTGGTGCTCTGGATGCAACTTTGGCAGCAGCAGCGGGCGATGATCCGGCGCTTCTGCACGAACTGCGCGGGGCCTTCGTAGAAAGCGCTCAAAAGCAGTTGGACCTCTTGCGCCGCTCGCGCTGCGATGGGAACTGGAACGTCGCTGCGATGCGCCTAAAGGGTCTGGCTGCCAGCTTCCATGCGGAAGACTTGCTGGGTGCAGCTCAGAACGCTCTCGATGGAGCGCCCGGTGAGCCAGCCTCCATTCGCGAGATTGAGGCTATCCTCTCTCGTTTTGGAACCAATTCAAAGAATTGACCCAAAAAGACACGCTCTGATCGCGTTAAACGGGTAGGGCTGCTCTGGCGCCCTGCTTAGGCTAACGCTGGTTTAACCATGGAATGCTATGTCATAATTCGGCCAAACAAGAATTTTGGCTGAAATTGGGTGCCAAGATAAGGATTGCGCGTTGACGAGCTCTGCTGTGAGCACTGTCGAGACCGTTTTGCGAGACGAACTCGCACGCGCCAATCGCGCCGCCAATGGTGTTGTCCCGGTGCTCGGGCATCTTTTGGCGAGTTCGGGGCATTCCCTGGTGAGCGATGTTGTGGTGGCAAGAGTGCGCGGAATGCTCACACATATTGCGCGTCAATTCGTCGCCCGTCTGCCCAATACAGGAACCGATGCCGATGCGCTTACGGAACGCTTGTCAGTGGACCCGGTCATGCTGTCCTTCGTCCATGCTGCCGCGATGGAAGGGATCATCGCCGAAGCGTTGGAGCAGCGGGCGTCGATTGACCCGGTTCTGAGCCCCCTATGGCAGGAACTGATCGCATCGGTTGAGCCACGGATCAGCGAGCTCGCCATGCAGGCGCTGGCTTCGCAGTCGCGTTTTATGCAGTCCCAACTGAGGATGCAGTACCCGGTCAATGAAATGCCGCCCGAAATGCTGGAAAGAAGCCTTGAATTGTGGGCGTCGCTAAACGAGATGCCGGAAACTAATGCATCTTTTCAGACCGCTATCCGCTCAATCAAGGCGGAGTATGATGAAGCCAATACCCGCCAAGGCCTTTTGAGGCGACTTGGCTTGAGCATGAACCATGGGGCTATTGCCGCTTTGGAACTCAATCATGCCGGCTTGGGCCTGTTTGTAACAGTGCTGGCGCAGCTTTCCGGCCAAAGCCGCGAACAAGCTGTACTTTCCTGTGATCCCGAACAGTCAGCCCGCCTTGTCTTAGCCCTGCGATCTGTCGGGATGGAATGGGAAATGATTGAGCGGCAATTCGCGATTGTCGAACCTTCCCAACGGCTTCCGCGTGGTCTTGAAGAATTGACGGTTGAGGCAGCACGCCTTTTGCTGGTTGAGCAACCTGAGTCATCCGGGCTAGCCAAGGCAGGATGATGGAAAGCCAACCCAGTCTTTTGGCCGCGCGGGGCGTGACGGATGAGCATGATCGCTTGCTCACCGCTGACGATCCGCTCGCCCAGTTGCATGAGAGGTGCGGGGGATCGCTGCCGGGCATTCTGGCTGTGCCTGAATTGCTTGATCTGGTCCAGCAAGGGCGCCGGATGGGCCTGCGGATCGCGCGCGAGTTTACAGCTTTCGATGGTGAGGACATGGTCTCAGGCTATGTCCGCGTTCGTCCGCTTGAGGAACAGGAGGGCAGCGGGTGCGAGTTGCTGATCGAGAATTGGCAGTCCAACGCAGCACCGGAACCCAATTCGCGCGACGCTGCCGAGCGCCTCAATGCGATTGATCGCGCCTGCGCGGAAGTGACGGCACGCCTCGATGCGCAGCAGCGCCTTCAGCTGTTCGAGATTACCGCGGGAGACGGACAGGAACTCGCCAAGGCATTCGCGAGTGCGCCTGCGACGATTTGGTCTGAGCATGTCGAGTTGAAGGGTCTTGCGCACCGGCAACCCCTCCACTGGCGGCTGATCGATGGCGCCACTTGCAAGCTGCCGGGCTCGCAGCGCGAATGGCGTGTCCGGCTCTTGCCGCTTCAGCCCGAGAATGGCCCACCCACAGGCTTTGAGCTCTTTCTGGTGGCCGATTACCCGCTTGATGTTCAGACGGCGGATGAGGTTCAAGATGACAGGCCGCAGAGCCATACGCAGTTGATTGGCGGTGCGCTCACCCCTGTACTACGCCAACCCATCTCGCGGGTTATCGCCAATGCAGAGACCATAAGGGCGCGGCTCGCCGGG
>JBCBMN010000074.1:0-15526 GCA_039822745.1 Pseudomonadota bacterium
TGGCGATTTCGGCTGCGCGGTCATCACCCCAGCGCCCGATCACGTTGGATGGCAATGTCGGCAAGGCTGGCAACGCCGCTTCGCGTTTCATCAGCGTTGAGAACACGCCATGCGCCAGCCTGCGTGGCCCGCCCGACAGCAGCGGTAGGCCGGTCGCGATCACGGCATGGGGCGGGGTTTCGAGCCGCAGGGCCTGCGCCAGCATCAGCCGCAAGACGCTGCGCGGTTTGGCATCGTCAGGAAGGCGCTGCTTGGTCGCGCTGTCAATCAGAGCATCAAGGTCAGTAAGCCAGCGCAAGGTCTCGCCAGCAATCGCGCGTGCCAAAGCCTGATCCGCCGCGTCGCGCACATCGCGCAAGGCCCCCGGCCCCGCTTGCTCCAGCGTTTCACCCCGGCGCAGCACGGCATCGAGCAATTTGAGCGCCGCGCGCCTTGCATAAATTCCAGTTGGTTGGGCCATTTGTGCTTGCGCCCCTAGCCATGCTTGCAACCAAGCGCCAGCGTGAGCGTTGAAGAGATATGACTAAGAAGAAATCCGAAGCGGCCAAGAATTTCAAAAAGCCAGCCCACTGGACCAACGATCCTGTGCCCGAGCCAAAGGCAGTCGATCCGCTGAAAGACGAACCGCGCGCACTGTCCCCCACCCGCTATGGCGATTGGGAACGCGAAGGCATCGCCTGGGACTTTTGAAAGGAAGGACACTAAAGTTTGCCCCCATCGGCTGCAATGCAGCCGCAAGGGCGACCGCCCGCCCGCAGGAGCCCCGCAGCGCAGCGGAGGGAATAGCACCGAGGATGCGCGCCGGATGGCGCGCAACAATCAAAAGCGCTTGAACGTCACCTTCAGCCCGTCCTTGGGCTGCGGGATGGGCCATGCCTGCCATGCGGGCGCATAGCCTTCGCCCTCGGTCGGCTCGATGCGATATTGCTGGAGCAGCTGCGCCATCAGCACTTTTATCTGCATATAGGCGAAATGCAGGCCCAGACACATATGCGCGCCGCCGCCAAACGGCACCCAGGCATATTTGTGCCGCGCCCTCACCTTATCCGGTGTGAAGCGCAGCGGGTCGAATGCATAGGGATCGTCCCAATACTCATCCGAATGGTGGACCCAGTGGACATTGATCCCCACCATCTGGCCAGCCGGAATGCGATAGCCGCCAAATTCGAAGTCCCGCAGCGCGCGCCGCGGCATCGAAGGCACAGGCGCCACGAGGCGCAGCACTTCCTTGAACACCATTTCGGAAAGTTCAAGCTTGCCCAGATCATCATAGTCGAGCGGACGCGGATTTCCGTCGCCGTCCGGGCCGCCGGTGACCGCGATAATCTCCTCGCGCACCTTTTCCTGCCATTCAGGCTTGGTCGCGAGGTGGTAAATCAGCGAGGTGGCCGAGGAGGTGATCGTGTCATGCGCCGCCATCATCAGGAAGCTCATGTGATCGACCACTTCATCCACCGGGAGCAGCGAACCATCTTCGCGCGTCGCGGTCGCGAACTGGCTGAACATGTCCTGCCCGCCCCCTTCGGCGCGGCGGCGGTGGGTTTCCTTGGTCAGATAGTCGACCATGTAGGCGCGGCCATCGACGCCCTTCTTCATCTTGGTGAAGGGCAGCGGTTTGCGGATCGGCGCAATTGAGGCCTGCACCATGTCGACAAACGCGGTGTTGATTGTGTCCGCTTCGGGCCCCCATGGAATGCCAAGGAAGCTGTCTGCCGCAAGGTCCAGCGTGAGTTGCTTGATCGCGGGCTGAAACAGCATCGCGCCTTCCCAACTGGCAGTCTCGCTGGCGATGCCGCTGTTGAGCGCCCCCATGTAATGCCGCATCGGCTCCGGCTTGAAAGCGATGGAGAGCGCGCGGCGATCAATCCGGTGGTGGTCAAAGTCGAGCAGCATCAACCCGCGCGGGAAGAGCTGATCGAGGATCGGCCCCCACCCTTGCTCAGAGGAGAAAATCTTGTCCTTGTTGAACAGCACCAGCTCATTGGCATCGGCGCCGACAAGCTGAACTCCAAAACCGCCAAAGGCACGGTTCTTGTAAACCTTGCCATAGGTCTCGATCATGCGGGCGGCAAAGGCGTGCGGATCGGCCAGCATCTTCAAGGTGTTGCCAACCAGCGGCCAGCCAGCCTCGCCCGGAATGTGCGCGATGGCGTCATCATCGGGGATGCCTGCGCTCCAGTGCTTGAAAGGGGACTGCTTAAGCGGCGCGCTCTTTTCAGCGCTCGTCGAAACGGGATTGGGGGCCAGGGTTGCCATTGTCTGTCTGCTCTCTCCAAAGCGGCGATGTGGTTTCGGCGCTTTCGCCGAAACTCGGTTCGCAAATGCAACTGACAGCTATGTAAATTAAGTTAAGACTCAAATCCAGCCGGAAAGCTCTCGCCGGATCATGTTCTCCAGCATGGCCACGCCGCTCTGGCTGACATTGAGGCAGCTGAGCACTGCATAATCCTCACCACCCGCTTCGAGGAATTCATCGCGCCCTTCCAGCGCCAGCTCTTCCAGCGTCTCGACGCAGTCGGCCGAAAAGCCCGGCGCAGCCACCACGAGGCGTTTGGTGCCCTTCTCGCCCTCGGCAATCAGCGTGTCATCGGTGGCAGGCTCCAGCCACTTGGCCGGGCCAAAGCGCGATTGGAACGTGATCTCAAACCGCACACCTTCAAATTCAGGCCGCTCTTCCAAGCGTTCACGCAGCAGGCGCGCGCTCTTGTGGCAATGGCAATGATAGGGGTCACCGCGCTCCAAAGTGCGCAGCGGCATGCCGTGGAAGGAATGCAGCATCACTTCGGGCTTGAAATCGAGCGCGCTCACCTGCCGCGACAGGTCCTCTGCCAGCGCATCAAGATAGGCCGGAGCGTCGTGGTAAGGCGGCAGGAAGCGCAGGGCCGGTTGCCAGCGCATCTCGCCCAGAACACGCGCCACTTCATCGAACACGGTTGCGGTCGTTGCGGCGGAATATTGCGGATAGAGCGGCGCGACAAGAATGCGGTCACACCCCTTTGACATCAGTTCGGTCAGGCGCTGTTCGATCGAGGGATTGCCATAACGCATGGCGTAATCGACCACGATTTCCGCGCCCAGTTCGCTTGCAATCGCCTCGGCCTGGCTCGCGGTAATGTCTGCCAGTGGCGATCCGCGATCGGTCCAGACCTTGGAATATGCCTTGCTGCTCTTTTGCGGGCGGGTGTTCAGAATAACCCCGCGCAAGATCGGCTGCCAGGCAATCGATGGCAGCTCAATGACGCGCTTGTCAGAAAGAAACTGCTTAAGATAGCGCTTCACCGACGCTGGATCAGGGCCATCAGGCGTGCCCAGATTGACGAGAAGTACGCCGACGGTTCCGCTCTTTACCGGCGGGTGATCGTTAGGAAGGTGCTGCTTTTGCCAGGTCATTGCACGCTTAACGCCTAAAGACGCTTCTGTTTCCGACCAAATTTTGCTGCACGAACCGAAGGGAGAGGCGAATTTCGGATCATAGACCGTCCGAAAGTAGGGGCAGGCGGCGCAGGCGCAAGCCTGTCGCTGAAAACAGCGCGTTGGCTACGGCAGGCGGTGCGACAACTGCGCCAAGCTCTCCAGGATCGGCGGGAGGCGCCTGGCTGGGGATGAGGGCGATCTCAATCTCAGGGCAATCGGCGAGCATGGGCAGGCCAAGATCCTCGTATTTGAACGTGCTTGGAATGCCTGCACGCCAGCGCAAAGTGTTCCCGAGCGCCATGCCAAGGCCAAAGATCAGGCCACCCTCAATCTGTTGGCGCGCAATGTCGCGATTGACGATGCGGCCAATGTCGACCGCAACCGAGAGTTTGACGACACGCAAGCCTCCTTCGGCCGCACGGGCCGTGGCGACGCAGGCAATGCGCGCTCCGGTCTGCGCATCGCCGATACGGTGGCAGGCCAGCCCCTGCCCGCTCTGATCCGCACCGCCATTCCACTCAGCCAATTGCGCAGCACGCTGGAGACAGGCAGCCATGCGGATATCGTCGCCCAGCATCGCAATCCGATAGGAAAGCGGCTCTCGCATGTGCGCATGAGCGAGCTCATCGATAAAGCTCTCCATCGCAAAGGCGGTGTAGCTGTGCGCATTGCCTCTCACCCGCCCGGTCGCAAGGCCGATTTCCACCGGCACATGATCCACCACCAGACTGGGCAGCTTGTACGGCGGAACGGCTCCCTCGCAAGCGAGCACATCCTTGCGGCCGGTGGTCTCACGGATCGCTGCCCAAGTGGTGCGGTCATAGAACAGGCGCTCTCCAAATTCGAGCGCCGCAGGCGGACAGGCGATCCGCACGCGCATGGCATCGATGGCTCCGGCAGACCCTCCTGCTGGCGGGGCAAGTTGGGCGCCCATCAGCATGTAGGCGGGAGGGCGCGGACGGCTGCACATAATCTCATCGCGCCTTGGCCAGGTGAGTTGCACTGGTGCGCCGATTTCGCGGGCGATCAGAGCCACTTCGATGGCGTGATCATTTTCCAGCCGCGCATCAAAGCTGCCGCCTGCTGGCATAGGGTAAAGGATCACATCTTCGACCGCGATGCCCAGCGCTTTACCGGCCGCCTTGCGCGCCTGTTCGGGCGCTTGCGAGGCCATCCACAGCTCCAGCCGCCCATCCCGAAAGCGCGCGACCGCACTTGCCGTTTCAAGCGGAGCCGCAATCGCAGGCTCGATTTCATATCGCCGCGCGAAGTCGACGCGATCCATGCCTTCAGCGCCAAACCCGGTTTCCGCGATCCGATAGGAATCGCCACCTTTCAGGAATGTGTCGAGCCTTTCGGCAATCGTGTCGCTTTCAGCCGGATAGGTCAGCTTGAATTGCGGTTGTATCGCTTTGAGCGCTTCGTTTGCGCTCCACCAGGTCGTCCCAGCAACCGCCAGCCAGCGCTTTGATTGAACTATCCCTTTGATCCCGCGAATACCCTTTGCAAGCGATGCATCAAAGCCGGTGAGCTCCGCGCCATCATTGGGACCGTGGCGAATGGCCGCAAAGACCATTCCGGGAAGGCGCACATCGCTGGCAAATTGGTAACTTCCATCCACCTTGGACGGCAGATCAATGCGGGGGAAAGGCAGGGGATCGCTGCCACTTCCCGAACCGACACCGCCAAATATGTCTTCAGCCGGCGCTTCAGGCCGCAAAGGTGGTGGGTAAGGCGGTGATCGGGTCGCAGCGCCAGCGGCCAGCTCACCAAAGCCAGCACGCCGATCGCCCAGCGTCACAAAGCCATTGGTGACGTCGCATTCCTCCCAAGTCGCGCCCCACCGTTCGGCCGCCTCCATTGCCAGCATCGCGCGAGCTGCTGCGGCAGCGGCGCGGCAAGGCGCTTCATAGGCTTCAAGCGACGTGCCGTCCGCCGTCACACTCAGCCGCTGCGTGCGGGCAAAGCGCTCAGCGATCGAGGCATCGACATCGGCCGAATATCCGGTCGCCATCTTGTCCCACAAATGGATCCAGCGCCGCGCGAGCGGGACATTGCCATAAGCACCCGACATCGCCGCAGGCTCAACCGCGATCTGGCGCCAGTCTGCGCCAAGCTCCTGCGCGATGATTTGCGGCAGGATCGTCGTAATCCCCTGCCCCATTTCTAGCTGTGGCACCGCCACGGTTACCGCGCCATTCTCGCCAATCTTGATCCAGGCATCAAAGAGATGTTCGTTTTCCGCCGGAACGAGCGGATTGGGGATACTGCGGGGCAAGAGCCACCATGCAACGATCAGGCCGCCCCCCAAGGCTGCGCCCGCCGCAAAGCCGCGCCGTGTGACCTGCATCGCTTAGACGGCTCCGGTGTCGAGCCAGCTGGCGAGGCGCTGCGCAATGGCATGGAAGGGCTGGCCGATGTCGCCACCTTCAGCCGCAGGAGGTGTGCCTTTATCGCCTGCAAGCCGCGTCTCAATGGTCAGCGGAATGCGTCCGAGGAAGGGGATTTCAAGCGCCTTGGCAAATTCCTCGACCCCGCCCTGCCCAAAGGGATCACTGATCTCGCCGCAATGGGGGCATTGATATCCGGCCATGTTTTCGACGAGGCCGATGATCGCCACATCGCCTTGCTCGAACAATTGTCCGGCGCGCGCGGCATCCAGCAGCGCAAGGTCTTGCGGTGTTGACACCAGCACCGCGCCATCAGGCTTGCTGTCCGCCATCATCGAAAGCTGCACATCGCCTGTACCCGGCGGCAGATCGATCAGGAGCAGGTCCGTATCGTCCCATTCCGCTTCCATCAGCTGTCCCAGGGCTTTACCAGCCATCGGCCCGCGCCAGGCCAGCGCTTTGCCCGGCGCGACGACATGGCCCATCGACAGCACTTTAACACCATAGGGACTGTCAATGGCGACCAGCTTATCATCCTGCGTTGCCGGCCGCTGGCCTTCGGTCTGGAGCAGCTTTGGTTGTGATGGGCCATAGATATCACCGTCGATCACGCCGACCTTTCGCCCCATTTGCGCGAGCGCAACCGCGAGATTCGTGGTCAGCGTCGATTTGCCGACCCCGCCTTTGCCTGATCCGACTGCGATGATCCTTCGACGACGGCGCTCGGCAGTGAGAGCGATATGAACCTCAGCAACGCCTTCGATCCGCGTGATCGCCAGTTTCATCGCCGCTTCAAGCTCAACGCGCCCAGTGGCCGACAGGTCTCCCGCCTCTGCAACCAGAATCGCGCGTCCCTCTTTAAGCCGGGCCGAACGCAAACGATGGCGCATTTCAGGCGAAAGAGCGTCTCGGATCAGCGCTTCGGCTTGCTCGGGGGAGACGGCCTTTCCGCCGGAATTTGGATCAGAACTGCTCATGTTCGGCGTCCCTAACACCAATTGCATACAGCCTCGCCAGCAATTTTGCGTGCCAACCCCTGTTTTTCCAACATTTGCGTTCCTATAAGGATGGCATGCAAATGTTGGACGGACTGAGAACACGGCTTGGCGGCGCTTTTGGCGGCTTTGCCATGGCTGGAAAGAAAAACCCTTGGGGAGGCAGCAATGGCTCTGGCGGTGATGATGCACCTCCGGGTGAGAAGCCGAGTAAGGGCGATGGCCCGCGTAACCCCTGGCTTCCCGGCGGAGGTCGCAAGGGCGGTTCATCCAACATTGAAGAAATTTTCAAGAATCGCGGTCCAGAAGGTCCCCGGCGCGGCGGTGGCAGCGGCGGGCCGAACTTTCGCTTGCCCGAACGACCCGGCGGCGGAAGCTGGTTGCCGGTCTTCGTTGTCATCATAGCAGGCCTGTGGATCCTCCTGAGCAGCGTGCATTTCGTTCAGCCCGGCGAACAGGCAACCGTCACTCGGTTCGGCGGCAAATATGTCGGCACTTTCAATCAAGGCACCAACTGGTCTTACCCATGGCCAATCAGCATGGTGCAGAAGGATAACGTCGAAGCGGCGCGGATCGAAGAGGTTCCCAGCAAGCTGATCCTTACGGGCGACCAGAACCTCGTCGATCTGAGCTATTCGATACGCTGGAACATCAACAATCTTTCGCTGTTCCAATTCCAGCTCGAAGAGCCCGTCGAAACGGTGCGCGAGGCAGCGGAAACGGCGATGCGTTCCTCGGTAGCTGAAAAAACGCTCGACACTGTGATCTCAGGTGAGGGCCGCGCCGACATTCAAGGCAATGTGCAGACCCGTATGCAAGCGATCCTCGATCAATATGGTGCTGGCATTCAAGTCCTGGGCGTCGAAGTCGACAAGACCGACCCGCCCGAAAAGGTTATCGAGGCGTTCAATGACGTGCTCGCAGCCCAACAGGATGCCGAGCGAGAATTGAACGGCGCGCGGCGTTACTCGCAGCGTCTCCTCGCCAAGGCTGAGGGTGATGCAGAGCAGTTCAACCAGATTTATTCGCAATATCGCCTTGCACCACGGGTGACCCGCCGACGGCTCTATTATGAGACAATGGAGGCTGTGCTTTCACGCACCGACAAAACGATCATCGATGCTGACGGTGTAACACCCTATTTGCCGTTGACGGAGCTGCAGCGCAGCCAATCAAGATCAGCGCCTTCAACCAATTCGGGAGGGCAGTAAGATGCTGGCCATCTGGGACACATATCGCCTTTATATCATCATCGTCGGGGTTCTCCTGGCGCTCGGCGCGTCCACTCTGTTCGTGACGTCTGAAACCAAGCAAGCGGTTATCATCCGCACTGGTGAACCGTACGAAATCGTCAACATGTACGATCCTGACGACCCATTTGGTCGGACAGGCGCTGGATTTTGGTTCCGCATTCCTGTGGTTGACCGGGTGCAGATGGTGGAACGCCGCGTGCTCGATCTCGACATGGATAATGAGCAGGTGCTCACCAGCGATCAGCAGCGGCTCCAAGTGAATGCCTATGCGCGCTTTCGCATCATCCAACCGGTGACGATGATCGAACGCGCGGGCGATGAAGGCATTCTCAACACGCAGCTTGCTCGTATCCTTCGCTCGGTTCTGCGTCAGGAATTGGGGCGCCGGACATTCGCCAGTCTGCTCACCGCAGAGCGCGGTACGGCCATGACGAACATCCGCAACACCCTCGATACGCAGGCGCGCGCTTATGGTGCTCAGATCATCGATGTGCGGATCAAGGCGGCTGAACTTCCATCGGGCACTCCGCTGGATGCAGCGTTTAACCGCATGATCTCTGAACGGCAGGAGAAAGCAGAGACGATCCGTGCGCAGGGACGCAAGAACGCGCAGATCATCCGGGCAGAGGCCGATGCCGAAGCGGCAGCGACCTATGCATCCGCCTATGGCAAGGACCCGGAATTTTATGATTTCTACCGCGCCATGGAGAGCTATCGCGCCACGTTCCTTTCCGAAAATGCCGAAAGCACAATGGTGCTTGACAACGACAATGACTATTTTCGCCAGTTCAAACGCCAACCTTAAGCTTCAGTCATCATAACGGCTGTAGCGTGAGGCCAACGACGAACCGCCGATATTAACCGGCAAACGGCGAGAGTGTTCAAACAGCGTTCAGTGCGTCTTGGTGCATTGTGACGTCGTAACTGACCCATATTGCGGCGCGGCTGATCGCCCCGCCCAGCCCTTTAACCGGGCGCAGACGAGAAGGAACGAGAGGACGTGAACAACGTGCGGTATGTCTATGGATTGACGAGTGCGCTTCTGGTGGGAGGCGCGGCTGTTTCGCTGATGACCGGCCAGCCGGTTGGCGCCCAGGTCGCTCAGAACGAAACAGAAGCCATGCAGCAGATCGTCCCGCGTGCGGGCGCCCCGGCAAGCTTTGCTGATCTGACCGAGCAATTGCAGCCGGCTGTTGTCAACATCGCAACGCGCCAGCGGGTTCAGGTGAACACCAATCCGTTTGCTGGCACACCTTTCGCGGATCTGTTCAACCGGCGTCGCGGTGGACGTTCGCAACCACAGACGCGCGAAGCTCAATCGCTGGGATCAGGCTTTATCATTTCGGCTGACGGCATTGTTGTGACCAACAATCACGTTGTGGCGCCAAACCAGCGCGCAACTCTCGAAGAGATCACCGTCACCATGCCCGACGGCACCGAATATGAGGCTGAACTGATCGGTACAGATGCCCCATCCGACCTTGCCGTGCTCAAGATCAAATCGGATGAGGCCTTCCCGTTTGTGAAGTTCGGCGATTCAAGCAAGACCCGCGTCGGCGAATGGGTGGTCGCGATTGGCAACCCCTTCGGTCTTGGCGGCACAGTGACTTCGGGGATCGTTTCGGCGGTCTATCGCAACACCGGCCAGGGCGGCGCTTATGACCGTTACCTGCAGACCGATGCCAGCATCAACCGAGGCAATTCCGGCGGCCCGCTGTTCGACATGCGCGGCAATGTGATCGGGATTAACAACGCGATCTTCTCGCCATCGGGTGGCAGCGTCGGCATTGGCTTTGCCATTCCGGCTGAGATCGCAGCTCCGATTGTCGATCAGCTCAAAGAGGGTCTGGAGATCGAGCGTGGTTTCCTGGGTGTCAGCCTTGGCCCGATTGACGACGATATGGCAGATTCGCTCGGCTTGCCCGCCAATCAGGGTGAGATCGTTCAATCGGTTCAGGAAGATAGCGCTGCTGAGAAAGCAGGCCTGCAAGCGGGCGACATCATCACCAACATCAATGGTCAGGACGTGACGGCGGAGCAGACTGTCATCTTCCTGATTGCAAACCTTCAGCCCGGTGAGACCATCCCCGTCGAAGTGCTTCGCAATGGGGAAACGGTGACGTTGACGGCCACTCTTGGCAAGCGTCCAACCGAAGCGGAGCTGCGCGAACAGGCCCAGACCTTCGATCCGGACTCGGACCAGCCAATGGACCCTGACTCGGTCGATGATGTGATCGCCGAAAAGCTGGGCCTTCAAGTGATGGCTCTCACACCCCGCATTGCAGGGCGTGTTGGTGTTGATGAGGACACTGTCGGCCTTGTGGTGGCCGCGGTTGATCAAAGTTCCGATGCCGGTCGCAAGGGCCTGCGTCGCGGTGATGTTATCCTTTCGGCGAATTACGAAGAGGTCGGAACTGTCGAAGCGCTGCGTGCGCAGATCGAAGCCGCCGAAGCGGAAGAACGCGAAGCGGTGTTCCTGCGTGTTCAGCGCCGAGGCACTCCGCCGCGCTTCATCGCAATTCGCCTGCGGACCGAATAAACTCGCTGCCATCTTTGGCGAGACATAAGAAGGGCGCCAGAGCTTAAGGCTCTGGCGCCCTTCTTCGTGTCCGGGTGGTGCGCGCTGCTAAAGGCGGCGGTCGATGGGAGGTGGCTCCTCCTCCGGTTCCGGCGCTTCTACAGGAGGCGCAATCGGTAAATCTGGCGGCGCGGGAGGATCAATTACCGGCTCATCCCGGCCCAGCGCACGGTCAAGGAAGTCCTCTGTCACGGCCGGGGGCGGGTCATCGAACAAGGGGAGATCCGGCGACAATTCCCCTTCGGGATCGAAGGATTGACCCGGGTCCATATCGCCCGGCACGATCAGATTGCCTTGCTCGTCGATGTAGTAATATTCGTCAGGATCGCCGTAGAGATATTCCTCGTCGGGCTCCAACTGCCATTCCGGCAAGTTCAACTCGGTGTCGAATTCCTCGATCGGGCGATCCTTGACGGCATAGCGCATGTAGGCGGCAAAGGCCCGGGCGGGCGCTCGGCCCCCTTGCAGCCCCGGAACCGCCTTGGCATCGTCTCTTCCCATCCAGACACCGGTGGTGATGCCGGACGAGAAGCCAACGAACCATCCGTCCTTGTTCGAACTGGTCGTCCCCGTCTTGCCCGCAACCGGACGCCCGATTTGCGCGGCCTTGCCTGTGCCTGTGTTGACGGCAGTTTGAAGCAGGTCAGTGATGCCAGCAGCGACATAATCAGGGATCAAGGCGCGTTCGGCCAGCTTTTTGCGCTCATACAGGAGCTCACCCGATGAGGTGACGACCTTGGTAATTCCGTAGGGCTCAACATTCTGGCCGCGTGCCGAAACGCTGGCGAAAGCCTTAGTCATCTCGATCAAGCGAACCTCAGAAGAGCCCAGCACCATCGACGGGAAGGTCGAAACATTCGACGTGATTCCGAAGCGGCGGGCCATGGAGGCGACAGTGCCAAACCCAACCTCATTGCCAAGCTGGGCTGCAACCGTGTTGATCGAGAATGCAAATGCGGTGCGCAAATTGGTTTCGCCAATATTGCGGCCATTGGCGTTGCGCGGGCTCCATCCATCAAAGCGCACCGGCACATCTTTGACTGTGCTCTCAGGATTATACCCGGCCTCCAGAGCAGCGAGATAGACAAACAGTTTCCAAGAGGATCCCGGCTGTCGCAGAGCATTGGTCGCGCGGTTGAAGTTGCTCTCGACATAATCCGTGCCGCCAATCAGCGCGAGAATGGCGCCATCGCGGTCCACGCTGACAAGCGCCCCTTGCGATCCGTTGGGCGCATTGGACGCAACCGCCGCAGTCGCTGCGCGCTGCATTCCCACATCCAGAGTCGTCCAAACCTCAATCGGCGCGTAGGTTTCGGGCAAAAGCAGATCGAGCTGAGGCAAAGCCCAGTCGGTGAAATAGCGGACCGAATTCTGCCCGCTTTGCTGCTTCAGATTTACGGCATCGACATCGACACTGGCCTGGTTTTGCGTGATGTAGCCCTGTTCGCGCATCAGGCGCAGCACCACAGTTGCGCGGTCCACTGCCCTCTGCACATCGGCTGTGGGCGAGTATCTGCTGGGTGCCTTGACCAGTCCTGCAATGATAGCGGCTTCGGCAACGCTCAGTTCTTTGGCGGGGTGGCTGAAGAACTTGCGGCTGGCGCTGTCAATGCCATAGGCGCCCCCGCCGAAATAGACCTTGTTGAGGTACAGCTCGAGGATCTGCTCTTTCGAGAACTTCCATTCAAGCGCCATGGCCAGCACCGCCTCGCGCGCCTTGCGGTCGATCGAGCGATTGGAGTTGAGAAAGATGTTGCGCGCCAGCTGCTGCGTGATGGTGGAGGTGCCGCCAACACGCTCACGTGCGCCGGTGACACCTTCGATCATCGCACCCGTCAGGCGGATCGGGTCGACGCCATAGTGATCGTGGAAACGCTTGTCCTCAACCGCGACCATCGCATTCTTCATGTTTTCAGGGATGTCGCTGTGATCGATCCATTCCCCGAAGCTCGGCCCAAGCTCGACAATCTCGGTCCCATCGCGCGCACGAACCAGAATGGTCTGAGCGTTCTGCGTCGACTTGAGCTGATAGAAGCTGGGTATCTCACGCGCGGCAAAGCCGACGGCAAAGGTCAGGAACAACACTCCGAGCAGCCCGGCGACAATACCGGTGAGCGCAAGGCGCTTTGTCCACGTCCACAGGAAGGAGGGGCGCTTCTCGCCGCTCTTCTTGGGGCTCTTAGCCGCCTTGCTTTGGCGCGCTCGGTCGCTGGCTGCCTTGCGGCTGCCTCGCTTGTTCTTGTTCATCAGCTGATTACCGCGTTTGGCCATGACGCGCAGGCTGCCTGTTGCTGTGGTTCATATGAAGGACCCTTGCATAGGCAATTTGTAACCGCGAGTGAACACGCCCACCAGCTATCCCCCCGGTTTAGTGCGGCGCGTTCAAGTGGTGCGATCAGGACTCGCTATCGGGAGCGAAGTTTAGCGCGGCAGAGTTGATGCAATAGCGCAGCCCGCCATGCTCTTGCGGACCATCGGTGAAGACATGGCCGAGGTGGCTGCCGCAATTTGAGCACGTCACCTCTGTTCGGATCATGCCAAACGAAGTGTCGCGATGCTCATCGACGCTGTCCGCATCGGCAGGGCGGAAGAATGCCGGCCAGCCGCAGCCGCTATTGTACTTCGCGTCGCTTACGAACAGCACTGTCCCGCAAGCGCCGCAGGTGTATTCGCCTTCTTCGTAGAACTTGTCGTACTTGCCGGTGAAGGCGCGCTCCGTGCCCGCTTCACGCAGGATATGATACTGCTCAGGCGTCAGCTTTTCGCGCCACTCGGCATCGGTGAGGGACTTGGAATCGTCAGTCATGGGGGAATGCCTCTCTTATCTATGCACTTTATATAGACAGCCCATAAGGCAATTTCACCCATCCACCTTGCTGTAGTGATCCGGCGGACGAATGCCGTCCATGCGCTCTGTTAAAAGCGGCTGGAAACTCGGCCTGCTTTTGAAGACAGCGTACCAGCCGCGCGTCTGTTCGTGACCGGTCCAGTCGATGCCGCCCAGATAATCGGCCACCGAAATCTGCGCGGCTGCTGCCAGATCGGCCATGCTCATCGTCGAGCCGGCGAGCCAGGGGCGGGTATCGATCAACCAGTCCATATAATCGAGGTGCCCGTGCACCATCCGCATCGCCTCTGACAGAACGGTGCTGTCAGGTGGCTGCTTCAGGATCAGTCGCTTCTTCATGCGTTCATTGAGCAGCGGCTCGGTCACGTCGTGAAAGAAGTTCTCGTCAAACAGGGCTGTCAGCCGGCGCAC
Source organism: Pseudomonadota bacterium (assembly GCA_039822745.1). GTDB lineage: Bacteria > Pseudomonadota > Alphaproteobacteria > Sphingomonadales > Sphingomonadaceae > Erythrobacter. Next base: position 13,890 of record JBCBMN010000074.1, read on the forward strand.
TTCGGCGCGGGCACTCGCTGTACCGCTGATCATGGGCAGCCGGTCGACCGTCTCTTCGAGATATTCGCCAATCGCTCTGCTGTCAGAGAGAACGATCTCGCGATCCTTGTCCTCGATGACAGGCGTTCGCCCAGCTGGATTGAGGTTGTAGAACATCTCCGACCCGTTCCACGGGTCCTCGCGCACCGGTTGATAGGCGATGTTCTTTTCGCCCATGAGCAAGCGGATTTTGCGGCTGAACGGGCAAAGCGGGAATTGGTAGAGCGTCCACATATCAGGTGCGATGTCTAGCGTGGGAACGCTCCCTGTTCCAGCGCAAGGCCGATGCGATTTGCGGACAACGCCTCAGAAACCGGAGGCCTGCAGCATCAGAAGGCAAGCGGGCATGACTGTATCGACCTCATCAGCCTGCATCAGCTTTTCCGCTTCCGTGCGCACCAATCGATCGATGGCCGGTCGGTCAAGCGCATATTCGTCCATCAGTCCGGCGAGCGCCACCACAAAGAATTCACGCCCTCGCTCCCCGATTTCGGGCCAATCGCCCGTATCCTGGCCTTGCTGCTGGCGAGCGCCCACGAGAGCGAAAGCTGCCGCACAGCGCAGCGCAGCGCGGTCTTCGCTGGACAGCTGTGGATCGCTGACCACGTCTGCATCGCCCTGTGGCGGTGCGACACTTTCCGCAGGCTGCATCGCAGACAGCGAAAGTATAAAAAAGAGACTTTCGAACATGGCCAAGGCGCTATACCACGCTGCCTGAACGTCTGGCTACGAAAGCCTGGCGCGCAGCAAGAGGAGACTGCCCCCAATGTTCAACCATATCATGATTGGAACCAACGATATCGAGAAATCGAAATCGTTCTACACCGCCGTTCTCGGCGTGCTTGGCGCTGGTGAACCCATGGTGAATGTCGCAGATACCGGCCACACCCGCCTGTTTTACGTGCACGATGGCGGCGCTTTTGCAGTCAGCGAACCGATCAACGATGAACCCGCAACTTGCGCCAATGGCGCGACCATCGGTTTCAAATGCAATTCACCCGAGCAGATCCAGGAATTTCACGACGTTGCGATCGACAATGGTGGCACCACGATGGAAGACCCCCCTGGCCTGCGCGAAGGTAGCATGGGTGCGATTTATCTATGCTATTTCGCTGATCCCGACGGGAACAAAATCTGCGGCGTCTACCGTCCGGAATAAGCGGTCTTATCGGCTGACCTGAAACAGAGCGAATTCGGCGCGCCAGTTTGCCCCTGGCGTGCCGAATTCCTTCCCATCGGAAAAGAACCAGCGGCGCTCTATCCGGGCGCCTTTTTCTTTGACGAGGCTGCGAAAGTCCTCGATCGTTACATGGTGAATGTTCGGGGTCTCGTACCAACTGGTGGGCAGCGCCTGAGTCACCGGCATACGCCCGCCGAACAGCAAAGCGGTGCGCGTGCGCCAATGCGCGAAATTGGGAAAACTGACAAAAGCAGTGGCGCTGATCCGCAGCAATTCTTCCAGCGTTTTGTCTGGCCGCGCGCTCGTTTGCAGCGTCTGGCCCAGAACCGTGTAATCAAAGGCGTTGTCCGGGTACTCGGCCAGATCGCGATTGGCATCGCCCTGCACGACAGACAGCCCGCGCGAAACGCATTTCTCA
>JBCBMN010000075.1:0-15483 GCA_039822745.1 Pseudomonadota bacterium
CGCCCGCCACTCCTGAAAAACCAGTTGCGAAACAAGGGCTGAAAAAGACTGTTGCGCGCCGCCTACGGGACTTCGGACCAATCCTGGGCCCGTTGAAACTCAGCTACAGGACAGGTTCCCGCCTGCTTGATCGCCTCACACTTTCACCGTCGGTGCGAGACCGTTTGTCACGCCCTTTCTTACGCGACCTGGAAACGTTGATCGCCGATCAGAATATCCAGGATCCAGACAAAATTCGCCGTGAGGTCGCCCGCTCGTTTGCCTGGGTGGGCTGGCGCGAGGGCAGCCTTTCTGACCCTGATATCTTCTCTGAGTTCGTTTCCGTTAAGGGGTTGGAACACGTCCAGCACGCGCGTGATAACGGGCAGGGAGTGATCCTCTGCCTTGTCACCACGCGGTTCAAAGGGCTTTACAAATTCATTCCGGAACTCCGCGAAAAGCCGCTTGGCACAATTGCCAACCTGACGCCCGACAGGATCGAATTCTATGGCATGGGGCCGCTTGCACAGAAGACGGGAGGGAAGGCCAGCTATACCGTCCCATCTGCCAGAGTCGCTCAAATTCACAACGCTCACCGCTTATTGGCGCAGCAAGGCACGGTGGGCATATTCATGGACGCATTTGACGGACCGGGCGGCATTTCGCTGCCATTCTTGGGCCGCATCCGTCCTTTCCGGCCAGGTATCGCCGAACTGGCGCTGGATACGAACAGCGTGGTCATTCCGGTTGAGCACTGGCTGCACGATGAAGGTCGCGTCACGATTGAGTTCAAACCTCCCTTCACTGTCACCGGTGAAACGCGCGATGAAAAAGTGTTGAGCCTCATGATCCAGCAAGCGGCGAGCCTCGAAGAGATATGGCGCGGCAATCCAGGCCAGATGAATGACGAGGCGATCAGGCGGCAGTTGAACCTGCCTAAAGCCTGAGGATTGCTTTTAGCGGCCTCCGTCAAGGCCGTTACCGGCGACGTAATGCTTGAGCCTGCCCCTATCTCTCGCTTAGTGCGGTTGGAAAAGGGGAGACTTTACGATGCGCCTAGCGCTTAAAGCGGTCGCAGCCATTCTGATCATCATCGTTCTTGCTTTGGGAGCGATCTGGCTTTTGCTGCCAATATGGAATGATCGGCAAGTGTCAGGCGATATCGCGACGTCAGCTGGCCTCACCGCACCCGTTACCATCGTGCGCGACAGCAATTCCATGCCCTACATCTATGCCGACAGCCTCGAAGATGCATTTCGAGCCCAAGGCTTTGTCATGGGTCAGGATCGCCTGTTCCAATTGGAAGTGGCCAAGCGGGCAGCCAATGGGCGTCTTGCGGAAATACTGGGCGCCGGTGATAGGGAGGCAGTCCTACAGCTAGACCGCGAAGCACGGACCATCGGATTTCGCCGTATCGCAGAGCGGCAAGAAGCCGTCCTTTCCCCTCAGTCACGCGCGGCTCTGGCCACGTTTCTCGAAGGCCTGAACAGCTATATCCGAGACCACGCCAACAGCCATCCCATCGAGTTCGGCCTTGCAGGTTTCAAGGCCGAAGAATGGACCGAAATTGACCTGCTGGCGCTATCTTACTTTCTGGGCTGGGGAAGCGCTGCGAACTTTGATGCAGAGCTGATTGCACACACAGTGATTAGCGAGATCGGAGCGGAGCGTTTTGCGCAGATTGCACCAATTACCACCAATCCTGATGATGCGGGCATGGAAACAGCCACGGCGCAGTCTGAATTTCTTTGGAAAGGCAAGACTGCGGCGGTGGCAGCGTGGTCAAACGGTGGTTGGCGCGAGCAGGGGCATGGCGGCAGCAACAATTGGGCGGTGAGCGGCGCGAAAGCCGGACAAAGCGCAGCGATCGTTACAAATGACCCACACCTCGATAGCCGCCTGTTACCGGGGCCATGGTACCCTCTGGCAATCATCACTCCCGAGCACCGGATTGTTGGCGTATCCGCTGGCCTTCCTGGCATCACCATTGGCCGCAACGCGCACATCGCCTTTGGTGTGACGAATGCCTATGCGGATGCAGTCGACCTTTATGTCGAGACAATCGATCCCGAAAATCCGGACAACTACATCGAAGGCGCAGCCTCGATTCCCTTTGCCAAGACCACTGAGATTATCAGGATCAAGGACGAAACTGCGCAAGATGGCTTTCGCGAAGACGAACTCGTCGTGCGATCCACCAAGCGTGGCCCTATTATCACTGATCATAGTAAAGGGGTGACGGGAGATGCTCACTTGTCGGTCAGATGGGCTGCTGCCGAATATATGGGGGCCGATCTCGGCCTCGATCAGCTGATGCTCGCCACCACGATTGAGGAGGCGCTGATGGCGATCGACAATGCGCGCATAGTGTCGCTCAACTTTGTCATTGGCGATGTCTCGGGCCGGGTCGCGCGGCGGGCAAGCGGGGCTGCTCCGATCAGGCTGCGCGGCGATGGCATGGCGCCCTTTCCGGTGACCGACGGACGAGACAATTGGGGCGCGCGCATTCCGCCAGAAGAGATGCCCGGCGAAATCGATCCGGCACGCGGATGGACTGGCAGCGCCAATCATATGACCGCACCCAAGGATTACCCATATACCTACACCACCTACACCTCACCGCCCTATCGGTATCGCCGGATCAAGGAAGTGATGGACGCGCCGCAAGTGAGTGCGCAGGACGCATGGGCGACGCAATATGACACGCTGAACACGCTGGCTCGCGACCTCGCGCCGATCTTCGCTGAGGCCCTGTCTGACGCGGATTATGAGACGCTCAAAGAGGTCGGTCGCATTCTTGAAGACTGGGATCATCGCGACGAAGCCGATGCGCTTGCGCCTACATTGTTTCAGGAGACCATGCGGCAACTGGCCCGATTGACGGTTCAGGATGAACTGGGCCCGGACGCCACGGCGGCCTATTTGTCGAATTGGTATGTCTGGCAAAACCGTTTTGATGTGATGGTACAGGACGGCACCTCGCCATGGTTTGACGATGTGCGAACGCCTGAGACCGAAGACCTGCATATCATGATCCAGCGGGCAGCAACAGTTGCGCTGGAAATGCTGGAAGAGCGCTATGGCAAAGACCGCAAGGACTGGGTCTGGGGCAAGGTGCACACGATCAAGTTTCAAGGGCCGCTGCGGCAAGCGGGACTCTTCGGCGATCTGACGGGCAACCGCACAGTCGCGATGTCGGGTTCGGGGGAGACGCTTTTGCGCGCGCTCTATCCTTACGACGATCCCTTTAGCTCGCGTTGGTTTGCATCCTTGAGGATGACGGCCGACCTCAATGATCCCAACAAAGTGCGCGCGATTTTGCCCGGCGGAGTAGTGGGGAGATCGTTCAATGCACATCTCGGCAACCAGACCGACGTGTGGATGGACAAGGATGCACAAGCCTATTGGTGGTTTTCTGATGCCGCGATTGAGGCTGACACTCAATCCACGCTCACCCTGACTACCGCGCCAGACTGAAACACATCCGGTTGCCAAGCATTAGGATATGAAGCAGGCTGCAATTCTGCGTCATGAATATCCGGGGCACCATGAAAAAACTGATCTTCTGCCTAAGCCTGCTCGCCGGGCTGACCACAGCCGCCGAAGCCAAAGATGACCTCAGGCTGTTTAGCGCCGAGGATGTCTTCGAACTTGAATGGGCAGACGATCCGCAAATCTCCCCGGACGGCACGCAAGCGATCTATCAACGGCGCTTCAACGACATTCAAAGAGATCGCACCCGCAGCCATATCTGGATCGTTAATCTCGATGGCTCAGGACATGAACCGCTTCTTGCGGATGAAGGCTCTTACCGCTTTGCGCGCTGGTCTCCGGATGGAAGCCGCATAGCCTTTACCACCGCCAAAGGCAGCAAGGTTCAGGTCTTTGTCCATTATCTGAGATCAGGGCGTCAGGCATTGCTCGCTACCTTTGAGGAAACCCCGTTTAACCTCACATGGTCACCTGACAGCCGCCAAATCGCGTTCACCATGTCGGTCCCGAAAAAGGCCAAGAAGCTGGTCAAATCGCGCAAGAAGCCCAAGGGCGCAAAATGGGCCAAGCCCCCGGTTGTGATCGACCGTGCGCGCTATCGCACCAATGGGTCTGGCTTTCTCGATCTCGCGTACAATCATGTCTTCGTCATCCCGGCAGAAGGCGGCACGGCGCGCCAACTGACCAGCGGGGACTTCAACCATGGCGGCGATCTTTCCTTCACGCCGGACGGCGCAGAAATCCTGTTCTCAGCCAACCGCAATGAAGACTGGGAATTGCAATCGCGTGAGGCCGATATTTTTGCCGTTGGCGTCGCTGACGGAAACCTACGTCAGCTTACCGATGCGCCCGGTGTCGAGGATGATCCAAAGGTCTCACCTGATGGTAAACGAGTTGTCTTTCTGCGCACCGAAGCGATCCGCGATCCCTTCGTGCCGACCAATGTCTTCGCCATGGACCTCAATGGTAAGGGCATGCGAAACCTGACCCAAGGGCTCGACCGGCGCGCGGGGAGCATTGCATGGCTCTCTAACAGCGAGGTCAGCTATACATTCCAGAACCGGGGTGAGAACCACGTTGGTATTGTCACCACTTCGGGAAAGCGGCGCACGGCGGTTGAAGGCATTGGCGGCACCACAATCGGTCGCCCCTATGTCAGCGGCACTTATGATGCAGGTGCTCGCGGAACACTGGTCTACACCAAGGGCAGCGCATCGCGGCCAGCCGACCTCTACGTCAACCAGAACGGAACAGAGCGGCGCCTGACCAGCCTCAATGAAGACCTTCTGGCGCACCGGGATCTGGGTGAGCTGCGCAGCTTCACTTACAATTCCTCGCTCGACGGGCTTGAGGTGCAAGGCTGGATGATCACCCCGCCGGGCTATGAGGAAGGCAAGCAATATCCGCTGATCCTGGAGATCCATGGCGGTCCGCACCTTGCCTATGGTCCGCACTTCTCTGCCGAGCTTCAGCGTATGGCAGCAGCAGGCTATGTCGTCATCTATGACAATCACCGCGGCTCGATTGGCTATGGCAGCGATTTCGCGAACCTGCTGAAGTTCAAATATTCAAGCCCCGATGATTTTGCGGACCATATGTCGGCAGTCGACTGGGCCATCGACAATGGTTTTGCTGATGAGAAAAACCTCTTCATCGCAGGCGGCTCTGCGGGCGGAATTGCGACGGCCTATGCCATTGGTCTGACGGACCGCTTCAACGCCGCGATGTCAGCGAAACCGGTGATCAACTGGGTTTCCAAGGTGCTCACCGCTGACAGCTATATCGGCCAGATCCAGAACCAGTTTCCCGGCCCACCGTGGGAACATCTGGAGCACTATTGGGAACGCTCGCCGCTCAGCCTCGTCGGCAATGTCACCACGCCCACCATGCTGATCACAGGCGAGGCGGATTACCGCACACCGATCTCGGAAACCGAGCAATTCTATCAGGCGCTGCAATTGCGGCGCGTGCCGAGCGTCATGGTGCGCATTCCCGGATCCAACCACGGCATTGCTTCGCGGCCCTCGCGGCTCAATGCAAAAACCGATTACACGCTCGCGTGGTTCGAGAAATACCGCGTCGAGGATGACGCGTCCAAAGACTAAAACCTGTTCTACTGCCTCCCCACCAATTGAGGACTTTCTAACGTGAAAACGATCAAACGTCGCACACTCTCGCTCGCTGCCATCCTGATGGCCACCGCCACCAGCCCGGCCATCGCAGAGGAAGGCTTTTACCAATATCCCACAGCGCGCGGGGATGTGCTGGTCTTTGCAAGCGAAGGGGATTTGTGGCGGACCAATCGCGGCGGTGGGACAGCGATCCGCCTGACCAACCACGTTGAAACGGAGCGCCTCGCCAAGATTTCGCCCGATGGCACCATGGTCGCCTTCAATGCTTCCTATGACAGCGGCGATGACATTTACGTCATGAGCGTTGCCGGTGGCATGCCCACCCGCCTGACCTATGAAGGAGGCGGCGTTGCGACAGTTGGTTGGACGCCGGATGGCAAGGTGATCTATTCCTCGCGCCTGCGGGGGAGCGGTCAGGGCGAAGTGCTTTACACGGTGGACCCGGCAGGCGGCGAGGCAACCCCCATCCCGCTCTGGCGCGCCAATCAGGCAACCTATGGCAGCGATGGCACGCTCTTCTTCTCGCGCCGTGGCCTCTATGCTCGCGCGCGCGACAATGCCGCGCTCTATCGTGGCGGCGGCATGGCTCAGCTGTGGAGCTGGTCACCGGGATCAACTGAAGAAGCCACGCAGCTTCTTGCTGACTTTGGCGCGCCGATCCGCACCCCCATGGCGCATGGCGGGCGCATCTATTTCGTCTCTGACAAGAGCGGCGCAGATGCAATCTGGTCGGTGGCGGAGGACGGCAGCGGGGTGACGCAGCACTCGGAAGAATTCGCTTTCCCCGTACTGCAGGCATCCATGGATGCAGGCGAGATCTTCCTGCAGAACGGCGCAGACCTGCACGTCTTTTCGACCGCCTCAAACAGCCTGACCTCGCTCTCCATCGACATCATCACCGACCGCGAGCAGACCCGCCCGCGCACCCTCAAGAACCCACTCGCTAACATTTCTGGAGCGCGCATTTCGCCTTCGGGCAAGAGTGTCACCGTCACCGCTCGCGGTGAAGTGGCATTGGCAGCGCCGCTGGTCAGGCGCCGGGTGGTGTTCGCAATCCCCGACAATGCCAGAGCGCGTGAAGCCGTGGCCGGTCCCAAGGGCGAAAAGGTTTTCATGGTGCTCAACCGGGGCGAGACCCGCGACCTTGTCAGCATGCCAGCCGACGGTTCGGGACAGCCCACGGTGATTGCCAAGGATTACGACGCGCACATCTGGTCCTTCGCGATTGCGCCTAACGGCAAGACGCTGGTTGTGTGGGACAAGAAGGCCCGCCTGCAAAAGATCGACATTGCCAGCGGCACGATCACACTTCTGGCGCAGAACACGATTGGTGACGACAGCGCCTTTGGCGGTCTTGTGTTCTCACCCGATAGCGGTTTCATCGCCTATCAGGAGAGCACCGATGTTTCCCGTTCCGGCATCATGGTGCAGAACCTTTCCACTGGCGAGCGGGTGCAAGCGACCTCGGCCAAATATAGCGATAGCGCCCCGGCTTTCTCGGCAGATGGCGCGTGGCTCTATTTCATTTCGCAGCGCAACTTCTCGCCCACACCGGGTAGCCCGTGGGGAGACCGCAATATGGGCGTGTCATTCACCGATCGCGGCGAATTGCATGCACTCCAGCTAGACCCAGAAGCCGAATTTCCCTTCAGTCCAGACAACGAATTGACCGGAGAAAAGAAGGACGAGGAGGAGTCTGAAGAGGAAGGAAAGGACGACGATAAGGACGACAAGGAGGATAAGAAAGAAGAAGCCAAAGCGAACATCACGCTCACTGGGCTTGCCGATCGTCTTTACAAGCTGCCCGTAAAGCCGGGGGCAGGCGGTCAGGTTCTGGCCTCCAAGAAATTCCTCTACACGCGGATGGGAGACAAATGGGTCTCGATCAAGATCGACAAGCACGATCCCAAAATTGAGACCTTCGTTGACAAGGCACTGGGCCTTTCGCTGTCAGCGGATCGGAAGACCCTTCTCGTGGTCCAGAGCGGGGGCGACTCTTTACGTTTTGCACTGGTTCCGGCGGGCGAGAAACTGCCCAAGAAGCTCGATGGCAAGCAAGTGCGCCTCGGCGATTGGCGCCTCACTGTTGATCCGCGCGAGGAATGGGAACGCATGTTCCAAGATGCGTGGCGCATGCACCGTGACTTTGCCTATGATCCCGGCCTGCGCGGCGTCGACTGGGAGGCAGTGCGTGCTCAGCATCAGCCGCTTGTCAGCCGTATCGGCCACCGCGCCGAACTCAACACGATCCTTGGTCAGATGGCCTACCAGCTCGGCATTCTGCACAGTCAGGTGCGCTATGGCGACCAGCCCGAGGATGATGAGAACAGCAGCATGGCATTCCTCGGCGCGCATTACACGCCTGTTGAGGGCGGGCTGAGGATCGACAGCATCTATCAGGCGGAGGCTGACCTTGTGAACCTGCGTCCGCCGTTGCGCCGTGCCGGCGTCGATGTGCAGGAAGGCGATGTCATTACCAAGATTGATGGCCGTTCGATTGCCTCGCTGGCGGATCTGCGCCTCGCGCTCGCGTCCAAGGCTGGGCAGCAGGTCCGGCTCGATCTGGTGCGCGAAGGGACTGACATAAGCGCGATTGTCATGCCGATGAATGGGCGTGGCCGGTCAATGGCAGAGTATTACGACTTCACCGAAAGCCGGAAGGCAGCAACTGCCGAGCTATCGGGTGGCGATGTCGGCTATCTCAAACTGCGCGCCATGGGCGGCGGAGACATCGCCAGCTTTGCGCGCGACTTCTTTGCTCAGCTCGACAAGGGTGGGTTGATCATTGACGTGCGCAACAATAGCGGCGGCAATATCGACAGCATCCTGATCGCTCAGCTGCTTCGCAAGCCTTGGGCGTTCTGGGGGCAACCCGATGGGTCAGGCATCGAATACACCAATATGCAGGGCGCTTATCGCGGCCATGTCGTGGTGCTGATTGATGAGCGGACCTATTCCGATGGCGAAACCTTTGCTGGCGGCATCAAGTCGCTGGGCATCGCTCCGCTGATCGGAAAGCGCACCGCAGGGGCCGGTATCTGGCTGTCGGACCGCAACCGCCTGGCGGACAATGGCGGCGTGCGCATCGCAGAGTTCGCGCAATATGACATCAACGGCAATTGGATTGTCGAAGGCTATGGCGTTGGCCCGGACTATGAGGTCGAAAACGGTCCTTACGAAACTTATCAGGGGCGCGATGCGCAGCTGGAGGCGGCGATTGGCTTGCTGATGCAGAAGATCGAGGAAGAGCCCGTTCGGGAACTCACCCCGCGCCCGCTTAGCCCGCTCGGCACGCCCGCAGCGGATGTCAGTAAGCTGGACTGATGACAGGCCGGGGCGGCACATCCCGGCCCCGGCATCTTGAGAACGATTTGCATTTAGCGAGCCGCTGCCTATAGCGGCGGCTCGTAATTGCTGAAGGGACGCGAAATGAAATCTACGCTGAAAGTCTGGACCGGCCTTGGTGTTGCAACTGCGCTTGTTGGCGCGGGATTGGCTGGCTGTGCCGGTGAAAACGGCGAAGGTGGTGAAGGTGGCGAAGGCGCTGCCGTCGCTGGCGAGGCTGGTGAAGGCGAAGGCGGACAGGGTGAAGGCGGCGAAGGAGAGGGCGGCGAGGGCGAAGCAGGCCCCGGCGACGGCGAAGGCGGCGTTGCGGTCTTGGACGCGGCCACTGACCCTGTCACCTATGGCGCAGCTCTCGCCATTGTCGAAGCGCATGCCATCGCTGCGCGCGATGCTTACCTTGCGGGCAAAACCGAAGAGGCAGCGGAGATGTTCGCGCACCCTGTTGCCGAAGTCCTTGCCGATATGGACCCTGTGTTCGAACAGCTCGGCGTGACCGATTTCAAGGCCACCATGACTGACGCTTCAACCGCCGCTTTCGAGGCTGACAATGCGGCGGGCGTGGAAGCATCCTTTGATGCGATTACCGAAGCGCTGGCGGCAGCGGCTGAGAAAGCGCCTTCGAGTGATCTGAGCGCAGGTGTGGTCACCGCAGGCGTCGTCTCTGATCAGATTGACCGCGCCATCGCAATGTACGGCAAGGCTGCTGGCAGCGAGGAGTACGGGCCGTATCTCGACGGTTATGGGTTTTACAAAGCCGCTGCCGCTGGTTTCGCGCGCAATAGCGAAGCGGTGAAGACCTATAATTCTGGCCTGCATGGCGATATCGCCGCAGCCTTGGACTTGCTCGAAACAGCCTATCCGGGCGTCGAGCGACCCGCAGCAATGGATGTTGAACAAGGCAAGCTGCTGGGAGCCGCATCCAAGGTAAAGCTGGGCCTTCCCGCTAAGTGATCGGCGATAAGGCGCTGCCTCAAGTCTCGCTTGCGGGTCCGGCAGCGCCTTCTTTGAGCAGACGGTTCACCTGCGCTGCGATATCTTCGTGGCTTAGCGTGTCGTGTTCGCCCGCCCAAATGGCGTAGCGCAGACCGATAAAGACGTTCATGCCCATCACCGCCCACGCCTCGACCTCGCTCAGGTCTGAGCGCAATTCTCCGCTTTCTACCCCGGCCTGCAAACGCTTCGTTATGCGGCCGGCAATGGTTTCGTAGTGATTGCGGTAGCTCGCCGGATCGACGAATTCCGCTTCGTCGATGATCCGGTACACTTCCTTATGCTCTGACGCGAAATCGAGAAACGCCGTGAGCGCGGCCTGCTCGGTTTCAAGCGCGCCCATGTCCTGATCAATGGCCGCCCGCGCGCTGGTGCGGACGTTCTCGCTCATATCCTGCACCAACGCTCTGAACAGCGCGTCCTTGCTGTCAAAATAGGTGTAGAAGCTTCCCAGAGCGACGCCCGCCCGCCGGGTGATCGAGCTGACGGATGCTTCGTGAAAGCCTTTCTCGCCGAATTCGATTGCGGAGGCATCGAGCAGTTTTCGCAAGGTGCGCCGCCCGCGCTCTGTGCGAGGGACCTTGCTGTCGCCAGAGGCCGAAGACTCTCCCGAACCCGGCGCATCGTCATGTGCGACCTTTGTCTCTCTGGTGGCTTTATCCGCCATATGTAACCCCTCTCACCGACCATGGCCTAAGGCGCAAGCTGGAATTTAACAAGACTAAACTTGAAAGTTGGTTCAACTTTCAATAATGAGGCACCAACCGCGATTAAAGACGGTCAAGGGGAGAGAGAATGAAACGGACTTTTATGAGCCGCGCAGTGCTATTGGCCGGTTGTGCCGGACTGGCCACCATTGCCATGCCTGCCGCCGCGCAAGACGCGCCTGACAGCGAAACCGAAGCCAGCGAAAGCGACGGTGACAACCGTATTATCGTGACCGCTCGCCGCCGCGAGGAAACGATCCTTGACGTTCCGCTTTCGGTAACGGCGCTTTCGGGTGACGACCTGGTCCAGCAAGGGGTGCAAGACCTCACGCAAGTCGGCCAACAGGTTCCCAACATCACTCTGGAAGTGAGCCGCGGGACCAATACAACTCTCACCGCCTTCATCCGCGGCGTGGGCCAGCAAGACCCAGTTGCCGGGTTTGAAGCGGGCGTTGGCCTCTATATCGACGATGTCTATCTCAACCGTCCGCAGGCCACCGTCCTCGACATTTACAATGTTGAGCGGATCGAAGTGCTGCGCGGGCCGCAGGGCACACTCTATGGCCGCAACACGATCGGCGGCGCGATCAAATATGTGACCGCTCAACTGCCCGACGAAACCAGCCTGAGCGTGCGCGGCACCTATGGTTCGTATGATCAGGCGGACCTTATCCTGACCGCATCAACCCCGATCACTGACACGCTGACCATCGGCGCGAGCGGCGCACGCCTTTCGCGCGGTGGATTTGGCGAAAACCTGACGCTGGGAACAGAGAACTACAACAAGAACGTATGGGCAGCGCGCGGTACGCTTGAATTCGACAGCGGTCCCGTCTTCATTCGTCTTTCGGGCGACTATGTCCTCGACGAAAGCGAAGCACGCCAGGGCCATCGACTGATCCCCGGACAGTTCAGCGGAGCCCCCGTGCTCGATGACGTGTTCGACACCCGCGCAGGGCTCGATATCGTCGATCAGGAAGTCGAGGCCTATGGCGGTGCGCTCAACATCGCGATTGAGGTGAGCGACACGATCACGCTGAAATCGATCACCGGTTATCGCGAAGACAAGTCAACCACGCCCATCGATTTTGACAGCCTGCCCTCGGGCGATCTTGATGTTCCGGCCATTTACGAGAACGATCAGTTCAGCCAGGAACTGCAATTGCTCTATGAGAGTGACAGTCTCTCGGGCGTCTTTGGCTTCTACTACCTCAACGCCAATGCCTTCACCGCCTTTGACGTTCTGCTTGAGAACACCGGCGCGCTGATTGGCCTGCCCGGCCTCAACGCGCAGACACTGGGCGATGTCGATACCGAAACCTGGTCTGTCTTTGGCGATTTCACATATGACATCACCGACACGCTCAGCGTTTCGCTTGGCGGTCGATACACCAATGACAAACGCACCAGCCAGGTTCTGCGCACGACCTTTATAGGTGGCTTCTCGGACCTGTTCGATCCGAACAGCGCGGCTGTTCCCATCGCTGTTACCAGCGACTTCAACGGCAGCGAGACGTTTGAAGACTTCAACCCGCGCGCTTCGATCAGCTGGCAGCCAAACCGCGATAACAATGTCTATTTCACCTACAGTCAAGGCTTCAAAGGCGGCGGCTTTGACCCACGCGGTCAGACCACAGCGGCGCCCGATCTGGACGGTGACGGTGACATCGACTTCGACGATCAGTTCGAATTTCTGAGGTTCGAGCCCGAGACGGTCGACAGCTTTGAACTGGGCTGGAAAGCCTCATTGCTCGATAATCGTCTGAACATCTCACTCGCCGGTTTCCTCAGCCAGTATGACAACGTCCAGATCCCAGGCTCTGTCGGCCTCGACTCCAATGGCGATGGAGTGAATGACAGCTTCATCGGCATCACGTCAAACGCGGCTTCGGCCGATGTGAACGGGATCGAGTTCGAAGGCAGCGCGCTGGCCGGCAAGGACTTCCTTGGCGAAGGCAGCCGCTTCAGCATCAACTGGTCGCTGGGTGTTCTCGACGCGCAGTTCAACGAGTTCATTGACGCTTTTGGCGAAGATGTTGCGGATGAACGGGTGTTCCAGAACACGCCAGACATCACCGCCCACATGGGCTTCAACCTTGGCGTTCCGGCGGCAGACGGCATGGTCGATTTCATTGGCCTCGTTTCACTGCGCGGCGCGGCGAGCCAGTTTGAAACGCCCAATCCGTTCCTTGACCAAGAGGCGTTCGAACTGGTCGATTTCAGCATCGTCTATACGACCGACAATGACCGTTTCAGCATCGGTGGCCACGTCAAGAACCTGTTCGACGTGGAATACATCGTCGCTGGCTACAACTTCGTCGGCGGGACGGGGACGCCGACCGATCCCTTCGTCCCGACACTTGGCCTCGAAGGCACGCTGACGGGTTTCTATGGCGACCCACGGCGCTTCTTCGTAACGGCGCAGTACAACTTCTAAGCCGCTAACACGCTGCGGCTCTCCAAAGGGCGGTGCGTATATGGGTACGCGCCGCCCTTCCCTTTTTGTGGGGCAAATGCTCCCTTCCCTTGCGACAGCCAAGCGGGCATAGGCGCGCGTGTTATGCATGACATTCGCCTGATCCGAGACAATCCCGAAGCCTTCGATGCAGCGCTGGTGCGACGCGGGGCTGATCCTGTTGCGCACAGCATTCTGGCGCTGGATGAAGAGCGCCGCGCGCTGACCACTCAGCTGCAAGAATCGCAAAGCCGCCGCAACGAGGCCTCCAAGGCGATCGGCAAAGCGATGGGGCAAGGCGACAAGGACACCGCCGAAGCGCTCAAGGCCGAAGTTGCGGAATTGAAACAGTCCATGCCGGAGCTGGAAGAGCGCGAGCGCGCAGCGGGCAAGGCGCTTGAGGACGCGCTGGCGGTGATCCCCAACCTGCCGTTTGATGACGTGCCCGAAGGCGCAGATGAGGACGGCAATGTCGAAGTGTCGCGCTGGGGCGAGCAGCCGGTGTTCGATTTCGAACCGCGCGAACACGCCGATTTCGCGCCTGCTCTGGGCATGGATTTTGAGACCGGCGCGCGCATCTCCGGCGCGCGTTTCACATTCCTGCGGGGGGACATGGCACGCCTGCATCGCGCGCTGGGCCAGTTCATGTTGGACCATCAGGTGAACGCCAACGGCTACACCGAATGCGCGCCGCCACTGCTCGTCAAGGACGAGGCGATGTACGGCACCGACAAACTGCCCAAGTTTGCCGAAGATAGTTTCAACACCACCGATGGCCGCTGGCTCATCCCCACCGCCGAAGTTTCGCTGACCGCCAGCGTCATGGGCGAGCTGCTCGATGAAAGCACCCTGCCCCTGCGCATGACCGCGCTCACCGATTGCTTCCGCTCCGAAGCGGGGTCGGCGGGGCGCGACACGCGCGGCTTCATCCGCCAGCACCAGTTCACCAAATGCGAGCTGGTCAGCGTCGTTCGCCCAGAGGATTCCGAGGCTGAACACGACCGCATGACCAAAGCCGCGCAAGGCATCCTCGAAGTGCTCGGGCTGCCCTATCGCACCATGTTGCTGTGCACCGGCGATATGGGCTTTGGCGCGCGCAAGACCTATGATCTGGAAGTCTGGCTGCCGGGGCAGAATGCCTATCGTGAGATCAGCTCTTGCTCAAACACCGGCGACTTCCAGGCCCGCCGTATGAACACGCGCTACCGCGTAGCGGGAGAGAAGAAAAAAACCGAATTCGTCCACACGCTCAACGGCTCCGGCCTTGCCGTGGGCCGCACTCTGGTCGCGATTATCGAGAATTACCAACAGGCTGATGGCAGCATCGTGGTGCCTGAGGCGCTGCACTCCTATATGGGTGGTGTGACCAAGCTCGAACCGCTTGCAAACGGGTAACAGGGATAGGCTGACACGATGCGCATTCTCGTCACCAATGATGATGGCTATCACGCGCCGGGCCTTGCGGTGCTGGAAGAAATCGCCGCGCAATTCTCGGACGACATCTGGGTGTGCGCGCCCTCCGAAGAGCAATCGGGGGCGGGTCACTCGCTGACCCTCAACCGCCCAGTGCGTCTGCAAAAATTTGCAGAACGCCGCTTTGCTGTCACCGGAACGCCCACCGATGCTGTGATGATGGCCCTTCGCGAAGTGCTTGACAGCCCGCCCGATCTGATCCTTTCCGGCGTCAATCGCGGGGCAAACCTTGGCGATGACATCACCTATTCGGGCACAGTGTCGGCTGCGATTGAAGGGGCGCTGGCGGGCATCCGTTCGATTGCGCTTTCCCAGGTCTATGGCCCGGCTACCACCAGCGGCGATGATGCCGAGCTGTTTGCAGCGGCTAGCCACTGGGGTCCCAAAGCCATCCAGCCCTTGCTCGATGCGCCGTTTGATGAGCGCACTCTGGTCAACATCAACTTTCCTCCTTGTCCGGCCAGCGACGTGCAAGGCATGCGCGTCGTGCGTCAGGGCTTTCATGACTATTCGCGCGGCTCGATTGTCGAAGGCAAAGACCCGCGCGGGCACCGCTATTTCTGGTTCGGTCTCCACGCGATTGAGCACACGCTGGACCATGGGACCGACCTTGAAGCCATTGCCGATGGCTATGTCGCGTTGACCCCGCTGCAACTGGACCTCACCCACCATTCCTCGCTCGCCAGCCTCGCTGCGCGGTTTGAGAGCTAAGGGCCAGCGCGCAGCCTATGTCCAATCCGGTCCGGCACCGTTCCAAACTGGCCGACAGGTTCAAGCCGCTGCGGCGCGCGGTCAACCTGCCCTGGTATGCCGATCTTGGCCTGCGCCTCGGCGCGGCCTTTGCGCTGATCGGGGTCGTCGTCTTTATCCACTGGCTCGACCGCGACGGTCTGCAGGACAGTTACGACGG
>JBCBMN010000076.1:0-15326 GCA_039822745.1 Pseudomonadota bacterium
ATTAGACGACGGGGCATTGAGCTGTGCTTGGAGGCTGAGAAAGCCTGTCTCGCCGCAAAGCGAGCCGCGCATCTAGTTTTGCCCGCTCGCAAGGTCAAGAGCGGACAAGCGCCTGCACAAAGGGGCCTGCGCGAATCACCTCGCTTGCTCAAATCGCTGGCTTAGGGTAGCTTTTGTATCAGGTGCTCGCGCAGGATTGCTCGCGAGTGAGACGAAAGACTTGAATTATGGCGGATACGCTTCCGCCGGACACAGACATAAGGGCTGGAAAGAGACGGGGCCGAAAGTCCGGCAAGGTAGCCGATTTCCGCTACAAGCGCCCCCTCCAGCAAGAGCGACCCAAAGACGGGTCATGCGCGAAGAGCAAAAGCGGCTCACGGGGCAAGCGTTCCCGTGCGCAGGGCGAAGCAACGATGCGCACAAGCGCCGGACGCAACGATCCCCACCAGACAGCGCAGCACAAGCCACGCAGCGGCGAAGCCTATGCCGCACTTGATCTTGGCACCAACAATTGCCGCCTGCTGATCGCGCGGCCTTCCGGCAAGAACTTCACCGTAATCGACGCCTTTAGCCGGGTGGTAAAGTTGGGTGAGGATCTGGCGACGACTGGCCGCCTGTCCGATGAAGCAATGGACCGCGCGCTGGGTGCTCTCTCGATCTGTGCGGACAAGCTGCGCAAGCGCAATGTCAGGCTGGCCCGTTCAGTCGCGACCGAGGCATGCCGCCGCGCAGAGAACGGCCCTGCTTTCATAGAGCGTGTGCGCCAGGAAACCGGCATTGTGCTCGACGTCATCACCGCGGAAGAGGAAGCGCGGCTGGCCGTTCTGGGATGTCACATCCTGCTGGAAGAAGGCGATGGCCCGGCAGTGATCTTCGACATTGGCGGCGGTTCCACAGAGCTGGTTCTGGTTGAGCCGGGCGGTGAGAAAGTCGGCAAGATCCCGCGTATCATCGACTGGCAGAGCGTCCCTTGGGGCGTTGTCTCCCTCACCGATACGCTGGGCGATTGTGCTGATAGCGAGGCCGCGCGGCTCGCACGCTATGGGGAAATGCGGCGACTTGTCTCTGGGAGTTTCAAACCCTTTGCCAAGCGTATTGCCGAAGCATCGCGCGCGGGCGATATCCGACTGCTTGGGACCAGCGGGACAGTGACAACGCTCGCCAGCCTGCATCTCGAACTGCCATTCTATGACCGCAAGGCCGTCGATGGTCTGATTGTGCCAAGCGAAGCCATGCGGGCCATCAGTTCCAACCTTTCTGGCATGTCGCCTGAGCAGCGCAGCGAATTGCCCTGCATCGGTCAGGATCGCGCCAGTCTGGTGGTGGCGGGCTGTGCGATCCTCGAATCAATCCTCGACCTGTGGCCAGCCGAGCGCCTGGGCGTGGCGGATCGCGGTATTCGCGAAGGCATCTTGCGCAGCCTCATGGCGGCCGAACGCCAGAGCGAGCGGGCGTTCAAAGCGCTGCAGGAAAACCGGACCGGGCAGGGCAAGGGATGAGCCGCTCAGGCCGAAACCCGGAGCGCCGGGTCAAGACCGCGAAAAAGCGCACGGAAAGCTCGACCCGCTGGCTTCAGCGACAGCTCAACGATCCCTATGTGAAGAAGGCCAAGGCCGACGGGTACCGCAGCCGCGCGGCCTATAAGCTGATCGAACTGGATGAGCGCTTTAGCCTTATCAAGGGGGCCAGCCGGGTGGTGGACTTAGGCATTGCTCCGGGCGGATGGAGCCAGGTGGTGCGCGCCAAGGCTCCCAAAGCGAATGTGGTGGGCATTGACTTGTTGCCAACCGAGCCAATCGACGGCGTGACGATCTTTGAGATGGACTTCATGGATGATGCCGCGCCCGCAGCGCTTGAAGAGGCGCTGGGCGGGGCGCCGGATCTGGTACTGTCTGATATGGCCGCCAACACAGTGGGGCATAAGCAAACCGATCATCTGCGCACGATGGGTCTGGTCGAAGCGGGCGCATGGTTTGCAGTGGAGACACTGGAAAAGGGCGGCGCGTTCGTTGCCAAAGTGCTGGCAGGCGGCACGGACACCGACTTGCTGACACTGCTCAAGAAGCACTTTACCAGCGTGAAACACGCAAAACCGCCCGCCAGCCGCAAGGGTTCGTCGGAATGGTATGTGGTGGCTCAGGGGTTCAAGGGGCGCGACTGACGCCCCTTAAGCGAACTCAGGCTTCGGCTTCTGCCGTTGCTTCGGAGGTTGCCTCGGCGTCGTCCTGTGCAGCTTCCGCTTGCTCAACCGCAGCAGCGTCAGCCTCTTCCTCCAGCGCCTCTGTCTCGGCGGCAGGAGTGAATTCAGGCAGTGGCAGCGTGCCATCAGGGCCGTTCATGAACAGCGCAACAGCGGCGCGATCCTCGATCTTGCGAAGGCCCGCAAAGGCCATCTTTGTGCCTTCGACATACGACGAGGGCTTCTTGAGCCAGAGGTTCATTTCCTCCCAACCCCAAGTTCCGCCCTTCCCGGCAAGCGCGCCGGAGTAACTGTAACCTGCCCGCGAAGCGACCTGAGCGCCCATTACCTTGTTCAGATTGGGGCCTTGTCCGTTAGCACCGCCGGGGGTGATTGTATGGCAAGCTGCGCACTTGGCGTAGATTTTCTCGCCCTGCTCAACAGTCGCCAGCGACAGAGCTTCGGCAAAGCTCATTTCAATTGGCCCTGGGCCGCTAGTGTCTTCCACGCCTTCGATCACATAGCCCAACTGCTCGGGCCGCTCAGGTTTGCTAGCGTGGAAATACTTCCCCGACAGAATCGAAAGACCCAGCCCCAGGATTGCTGCAATGAGCACCCAGCCTGCTGCGGTGTTGAAGAGATCGCCCTCGGCCTGCTGGCCCTCGGTGCTCGCGTCCGTGTGTGTTTGGTCAGTCATCCCGGTCGCCCCATTAATGTGCCCCCAGCGAGCGCGCAAGAGTGATCACATCATCAATTGGTGCAATACGTGCAAGTTCGGAGTTTCTGTCAACGACTGCTAAGGAAGCAGAGCCTTGCCGCAAGCCATTTGTGGCTCTAGCAGCGCCCGGATGCGCAGTTTTCCGGGACCAGCCCTGCCAATTGTCGACTCGATGCGCGCCGATGCGGCGCAAGCTCCCTTGCGCGCGATCGCCTTTCAGGGGTCTCCCGGTGCCAATTCGCACCGCGCGGCAAACGAAGCGCGGCCGGGCGCGTTTCCGCTGCCATGCTTCAGCTTCGAAGATGCGCTGGAAGCGGTCAAAGACGGTCGCGCTGGCGAAGCGATCATTCCGATTGAGAACTCGCAGCACGGGCGCGTTGCCGACATCCACTTTCTCCTTCCAGAAAGCGGGCTGTCGATTGTCGGCGAATACTTCATGCCGATCCATCACGCGCTGATGGCCCCGCGACTCGATGATGGCACCCCGCGCGGGCCGGATGACACAATCGAAGCGGCCTACAGCCATCCCCAGGCCCTTGGTCAGTCGCGCTTCTTCCTGCGCAAGCGCGGCATTGTCCCATTAAGCTATGCTGATACAGCCGGCGCAGCGGCGTTTGTCGCGGAAAAAGGCGATGTCACTCTGGGAGCGATAGCGCCCGCAATTGCAGCGGAACTGTATGATCTGAGATTGTCGCGCGGCATGTCGAAGACAGCCATGACAATATGACCCGGTTCGTGATTTTGGCTGACAAGCCAGCGTTTCTGACGACAAGCACAGACGCACCGGCGATCACCACTTTCGTGTTCGAAGTGAAGAACATCCCTGCTGCACTCTACAAGGCGCTTGGCGGCTTCGCGACCAATGGCGTGAACATGACCAAGCTTGAAAGCTACCAGCAGGGCACCAGCTTTTCGGCGACGCGATTCTACGCCGACATCATCGGTTCTCCGGGAGACCCGGCTGTCGATCGAGCGCTTGAGGAATGTGCCTTCCATTCCAAGGAATTGCGTGTCCTTGGCACCTATGAACAGGCCAGAGCACGCGGCTAGAACACCACGGCATTGTGCGGTGCACAGGTGTTTCGTTCAAATTGACCAATATCTTCGGTTGCACAGGCACTTGCAGCGTGCCACCACCTGAATCGCATGACGATTGGGGCTTCCAGTAATGCGGCAATAGAAAGCTCGGCGGACGACTTCGTTTCTGCCGATACTGACGAGTTTGCTCTTCCTGAGGCCTATGAAGACATTCGCGGCAATGGCGATATTCAGTTCGAGCCGCTGCAACCCAAGGGAATGAAGCCGCGCGAACCATCATGGTTTGAAGAATGGCTAGCCGATGTGTTTGAGTGGTTTGCGCAGATCTTTGCGCCTTTCGCAAAAATGCTCGTCGGGAGTTGGGGCGTCCTGCAATGGGTTTTGCTGGCTGCGTTGGCTGGCTTTATTGTCTTCCTGATCGTCCGCTTGGTAGGACCACTGGCAAGTCGTCGCCGCTCTGATGCAAGTGTTTCCGAAGCCGAGCCCGAATGGCAACCTGACCGCGAAGAAAGCCTTGCTTTGCTGGAGGATGCAGACAGGCTGGCTGCCGAGGGGCGCTTTGATGAAGCCGCACGTTTGCTGCTTCAGCGCAGCGTTGGCCAGATCGCAGCGGCGCGGCCTGACTGGGTTGATCCGTCAAGCACCGCGCGCGAGCTCGCCGCTCTTCCCCGGCTTTCGGATGCAGCGCGCAAAGCCTTCAGAATTATCAGCGAGGCTGTGGAGCGCAGCCTGTTCGCGCTCAAGGCGCTGACGCGAGAGGACTGGGAAACAGCCCGTGCAGCCTATGCAGACTTCGCGCTGGCTCGAATTGATGGTGGCAAAGCTGCGCAGGTGAGAGCGCTATGAGCGAACGGGCGCCCTCTCCCTTCAGCCGTTCAAGCGTGCTTGCTCTCGTAGTTGTCGGTCTTGGCGTGCTGCTCGCGATTCTCTATTTCATCGCGATCGGGGATACGGGTCCCAGAGATGATCAGAACGGACGCGCACACGCAGTTTCGAATGGCCTTAATGGGTACTCGGCGCTTGCAAAACTGATCGAAGCGGACGGCATGGATGTCACGGTGTCGCGCAATAAGGGCAAACTCGAAACGAGCAGTCTTCTTGTGCTCACACCGCCTAGCCTCATGGATCGCGAAGAATTGAAAGCGGTCATCGAACGGCGAGAGTATGTGGGGCCGACGCTGGTGATCCTCCCCAAATGGGGCGCGCTCAAGCCCAATTCCTTCTTCCAGATCGAAACGGAAGAGGAGGAGGTGAAAGAAGGCTGGGTTCTGCTTGGTGACATGAGCATCCCTAGTTGGGCCGAGGCGGAGGAAGGCGTGCTCGCTCTGGGGCTCAAACGTGGTGGCATGCCTGGAGTAACGGGAAACGGATTTTCCATTGCCGAGCAAATTTTCGGGAATGTAGATCCAGAAAATGTGGATGCTGGGGCGGAGAAGCAAAAGGCTGACCTGCTCCGCAATCCGCAAAGCTTCACCACGCGCTATCCATTGGACGCGCTGTCAGGGAAGCTTCCAACCGCCATCGGATATTATGCAGAGCAAGATATCAGCCGCGCACCATTGATTATGGATCAGGCGGGACGCATGATCGCATTCAGCTACGAAGCGCCTGACTATTACGTTGACGAGGAGGAGCGCTACTCCGACGATTATTCAGCATCCAATTGGGTCGTTTTTGTGGTCGAACCTGACCTGATGAACAATTGGGGGCTTGCCGATGAAGACAGGGCGAAAGCGGCGCTGTCAGTGGTCCGCAATATGAATTGGGGCGATTATGATGGCGTCGTCTTTGACGTGACGATGAACGGGCTTGGCGGGACGATGAACCTGCTGACGCTCGCTTTCCAACCTCCGTTCCTCGCAGCGACAATATGTCTGATCCTGGCGATGGTGATCATCGGCTGGCGTGCGTCCTTGCGATTTGGCCCAGCGACTATTGCTGCGCGCGAAACGGCGTTTGGCAAAGCGCGGCTGGTCACCAATGGCGCAGACTTGATTGTGCGCGCAGGCCGTCTTGGCTTGCTCGCAGAACCCTATATCGCGCTGAGCGCAAGGCGCATTGCCCGTTCGCTTGGTGTGCCCAAGTCAGAGCCTGCCGCGATCGATACAGCTCTCGCGGTGCGTGCCCCAGACGAACCTTCTTTCAGCCAGCGCGCAGACGAATTGCGCGCTGCAGTGAAGCCAACCGACATCCTGCGTGCTGCCCGCGCGCTCAACGATCAGACAAAGCGCCCTGACCGGCGTTCATAAGGGACATTTTCAGACATGAGCATGAGCCTCGAAGAACTGCGCACACTCGCCAATGCAATCCGCGCCGAAACCGCAAAGGCGATTGTCGGGCAGGACGCGATTATCGACCAGCTGCTCGTTGCCATGATCGCGCAAGGCCATGTGCTGATGGAAGGCCCTCCGGGGACAGCCAAGACCTTCCTTGCGCAAAGCTTTGCAACCACGCTGGGCCTCGACTTTGGCCGCATCCAGTTCACCCCTGACTTGCTGCCGGGCGACATTCTGGGGTCGAACCTCTTTAACTTCCAGACCAGCCAGTTCACGCTGACCCGCGGGCCGATCTTTACCGAGCTGCTGCTGGCTGACGAGATCAACCGTACGCCTCCGAAAACGCAAGCCGCGCTGCTCGAAGCGATGCAGGAGCGGCGCGTAACGCTGGATGGAGAGACGCATGGGCTGCCCGATCATTTCATGGTGATCGCGACGCAAAACCCGATTGAGAACCAGGGCGTCTATCCGCTGCCCGAAGCCCAGCTTGACCGTTTCCTGTTCAAGCTTCTGGTGCCTTATCCCGACGAGATGGAGGAAATCCGGATCGTCACCAATTACGGCAAGCGACAAGGGCCACAGCGCCCCGCCGAACTGGGCGTCACAGCCGTTGCCGATGCAGCAACGCTCGCTGCGGCAACGGCGGCGCTGGATCAGGTCACAGTGGCACAGGAGATCACAAATTATGTCGTGCGCCTTATCCGCGCGACCCGAGAGCATGCTGAGCTGTCCGTGGGCGCATCGCCGCGCGCGGCTGTGGTTCTCGCCAATGCAGCGCGGGCGCGGGCAGCCTTGGATGGGCGCGCTTATGCCATCCCAGACGATGTGAAAGCGCTGGCAGTGCCCGTGCTGCGGCACCGCCTGACACTGTCTCCGGCAGCAGAGATCGAAGGCCGCGATATTGAGGCGCTGGTGGCTGAACTGGTCGAAAGCACCGAGGCTCCGCGGTAATCCTTCGTGGTTGTACGCTTCTTCTCTTTCCTGCGTTCGCTGCTGAGCTGGATGCCCGCGCTGCCGTTCGTCCCGACCGAACGTGCGGCATGGACCATCGCTGCCTTCGCGCCGATTGCGGTTGTAATCGCTGCTGTCGCACCGGGTCTATGGGTGATTGCGCCGATTGCCGCGGTGGCTCTGATCACGCTGGTGCTGCTCGATGCCCTGATGGCCGGTGGTGTCGAGAGTTGGGAAGTGGATTGCCCTGATGACTCAGAAGTCGGGCAGCCCGCTGCCATTTCGCTTCACGCTCGCTTCCGGTCCGGGATCGTGCGCAGCGCGAAAGGGGCGCTTGAAGTCGATGAGCGGCTTTCACCCGGCGGACGCGCGACGCTTGGCATCACTTACGATTCCGAAGAGGAACGCTGCACCGGGACCATCCCGCTCTTTCCCGAGCGACGCGGAACCGCTGAAATCTCAAGAGCTTGGCTGCAATGGGCGGGTCCGCTTGGCCTTGGCGCGCGTCAGGTCAGCACGCCGATTGAGAAGGCCGTCCGTATCTGGCCCGATCTTTCCGCCATTCGTTCCAAAGAATTGCAGACCTTCCTACGCGATGCCCAAACCGGACTGATCGCCCGGCGCATTCGCGGCGAAGGCACACAGTTCGAAGCGCTGTCGGAATACGAACCGGGCATGGACCGCCGCCGGATCGACTGGAAAGCGAGCGCACGGCACAATCACCTCTACGCCCGCGAAAATGAAAGTGAACGCAACAACCAGATCGTCTTTGCCTTTGATTGTGGCCAGGCCATGTGCGAGCCGGTTGACGGCATGCCGCGTATCGACAGAGCTGTCTCTGCTGCGCTTGCATGCGCTTATGTCGCGCTCAAGAGCGGCGACAGGGTTTCGATATTCGGCTTTGCCCAGCGCCCGCAAGTGATGACGCCCTTCGTTTCTGACAGCCGCGCTTTCCACCGCTTGCAGAGCGCTGCTGCCGGGCTCGACTACACGTCTGCTGAACCCAATTTCACGCTCGCGCTCGCCACGCTGACCGCCAAACTGCGCCGCCGCTCTCTGATCGTGCTGTTCTCCGACTTCACCGATCCCACGGCGGCTGAAATGATGGTTGAGAGCATTGGCAGGCTGGTCGATAAGCATCTGGTCCTGTTCGTGACGATCGCGGATGCTGAGCTTGAAGGTTTCATGACGGAAGAGCCCGGCACCATCGCGACACTCGCGCGCAGCGTCACCGCTGAAACGCTCAGCCACCAGCGCAGCATTGTGCTTCAGCGCCTGCGCAGGATGGGCGTGGATGTGATCGAAGCGCCTTGGGACAAGATCGGATATGATCTGATTGATCGCTATTTCCTCATCAAGAATTCGGAGGCAATCGGATGAAGGCTCCGAAAGTCATCGGCAATTTCTTCGGTCGCTCCGCGCTGGACGCGCCTGCTGACATTGAAAGCGCGGCGCTGCGCTCCGACAGGTTCCGGCTGGAGCGCGAGAGCGATTGGCGGCGGCTGGAAGAGATCATCGCCCGGATGGAGCGCGGGGGCCTGCGCGGCATTGAAGACGAGGACTTGCTCGCCCTGCCCACTCTTTATCGCACCGCCGCTTCAAGCCTTTCCGTGGCGCGCGAAACCTCGCTTGATGTGGCCACGCTGCGTTATCTGGAAAGCCTGGTCCAGCGTGCATGGTTTCAGGTCTATGGCCCGCGCAAAGGCATGTTTGCATGGCTGCGCGAGTTCTTTCTGGGCCGGTGGAGCCGCGCAGTGCAAGGCATCTGGCTCGACATCTGCATATCGCTGTTCGTGATGGTCGCCGGGGCGATCGTTGGCTGGTTGCTCGTCGCGCAGGATACCGAATGGTATTACCGCCTCGTCCCGTCCAATTTTCAGGACACCCGCGTACCGGGGGCCAGCCGCGAGGTTCTGGCTGAAACGCTGGCGGTTGAGCAGGGTACTGGCGGTCTGACGGCTTTTGCCGCCTCACTGTTCAGCAACAATGCGGGCGTCTCGATCCTTGCCTTCGCGCTGGGTTTCGCATTCGGCATCCCGTCCCTGTTGCTGCTTGTTTATAACATGGCAACATTGGGCGCGATGCTGTGGCTGTTTTCCAGCGTTGGCCTTGGCTATGAATTTGGCGCCTGGCTGAGCGTCCACGGCACGACTGAATTGTTTGGTATTCTGCTTGCGGGCGCCGCTGGCCTTCACATCGGGCGCTCCATGGCCTTTCCCGGAACGGCTGGAATGCTTGACGCTGCAGCCGAAGCTGGCCGTCGCGGAGCAGTTGTCATGCTCGGCGTGGTGATCATGATGATCGTTGCCGCCATCCTCGAAGCCTTCCCCAGGCAGCTGGTTGAAGGCGCCGAAAGCCGATACATGATCGGCGGTTCCTTCCTGATATTCTGGCTCAGTTATTTCTTCCTGCTGCGCGTGCCGGAGCCTGAAACACAGGCGATTGCGCCCGGAGGCGGCCAATGACGACCTCGGCCGCATTGGCAGGCTCAGCCGCATATCAGCCCAGCGAGGCCAAACGCGCCCGCACCATGATTACGCCAGAGGGCATTGCGGTCCCGATCATCGTCGCCTCGCGCAGTTCGCGGATCGGAGCGCTCACGCTCGATCTGATGTTCCTGATCCTGACCTTTATCCTCGTCGGCTTCCTGCTCGATGCGGTGATGGGTGGACTCGAGCAAGTCTGGGAAGAGGACACAATCGGCGAAAACTCGGCGGTCAGGGAGTTCGTCTATGTGCTCTGGACAGTCTTCGGATTTTTCTTCTGGTACGGATATTTCCTTGTTCAGGAGCTTGGCCCAAGAGGCGCAACACTGGGCAAGCGCATTTTGGGCACACGTGTCGCAGCGCGCAATGGTGGTCGGCTGACGCCCGATGCGGTGATTGCCCGAAATCTGTTGCGCGATATCGAGATTACATTCCCGATTGTCTACTTCCTGATCACTCTGATTATGAGCGCAGCAGGGGAAGGCGGAGGCTCGATTTTGTTTGCTGCGACAATCTGGTTCCTGCTGTTTGCGCTCTTCCCCTTCTTTAACAAGGATGCCCTGCGCGCGGGCGATGTGATTGCAGGAACCTGGGTCGTCGACGCCCCGCGAACCAAACTCGCCGATGCCATGTCCACCCAAGGAGCTGCGAGCGCTCAAGGATCAAGCGCGGTGACTGGCGAACGCTACCAATTCGGTGAGGCAGAACTCTCGATTTACGGGGAGAGGGAGCTGCAAACGCTGGAGCGGCTACTGCGCGAAGACAATGAGAACGCGCTCTACGCAGTGCATTCGACAATCTGCCGCAAGATCGGGTGGGATCCGGGACAAGGTGATGAGCGGGCCTTCCTCGAAGCCTTCTATTCGCAGCTTCGCGCCCGGCTTGAAAATGATATGCGCTTCGGCAAGCGCAAGGCGGACAAATATTCGTAATGGACTACGCAATCTCTCCAGACACGCTGGAAAGCCAAGAGGTGCTGGACCTCCTGCGCCTGCATCTGGACGAGATGTTTGCCTCCTCTCCGCCGGAAAAAGTGCATGCCATGCCGCCTGAGCGTCTGCGCCAGGATGATGTGACATTCTACGCGGTGCGCGCGGACGGAAAACTCGCGGCAGTGGGTGCACTCAAGGCGCTGGGCGATGATCTGGGAGAGCTCAAGAGCATGCGCGCCTCGCCCGAATTTCGTGGCAAGGGTGCCGGACGCGAATTGCTTGAGCATCTCTTGGCTGAAGCAAAGGCGCGGGGCTATCGCTGGGTCGGTTTGGAAACAGGACGAACTCAAGAATTTGCAGACGCAAGGGCGCTTTACGAAGGCTATGGCTTTGCTGAATGCGCGGCCTTCAACGGCTACGTTTCAGACGAGTTCAGCATGTGCATGGAGCGTGAATTATGAGCTTTGACCGGCGCGGTTTCATCGGTTCGACTTTGGCATCGGGATTGGCTCTCAGCGCATCGGGTTGCATTCCGCCTGAACAAAGCCCGTCCGGCAGGCTGGTCGCGCAGTTGAGGATTATCGAGAGTGTCGCCGATGGGACGCTGGGCGTCGATCTCTACGATACCGACACCAAAATGTCGGTCGGCCTTAATTCAGAGCGCCGCTTTGGCCATTGTTCGTCTTTCAAGCTTTCGCTGGCCGCCAAGGTGCTGACCGAAGACGCGCGAGGATTGATCGACGCAGACCGGCAAGTGACCTGGACAAAAGACGATCTGATGTTCGTTTCCCCCTTCACGACCAAGCGCTTGGACGAAGGGGCCACTCTGCGCGAATTGGCCGAGTTCACGCAGAAATATTCGGACAATGCGGCCGCCAATATCCTCCTGCGGGAGCTGGGTGGGCCAGCCGGACTGACCCGTTTCTGGCGCACGATCGGGGATGAAGTCAGCCGGCTCGATCGCATGGAACCTGCGCTCAACAATGTCCCGCCCACCGAAGTGCGCGATACGACCACTCCTGCCGCCATGGCGCGCACGGTTGCGACCCTGCTTTACGGCGATGCCATGCCAAAAGCCGAGCGTGCGACGCTCAAGCAATGGATGACAGACACAACCACGGGACGGCGGCGTGTACGCGCAGGTCTTCCGCAAAAATGGCTGAGCGGTGACAAAACGGGCACTTCGATCTGGCCGGGCATGGGTAGCCTTTATGTCGATATTGGCTTTGTCGAACCACCAGAGCGCGGCCCGATTACCTTTGCGACCTATTTTCGCACGCGCGACGCCAAGGATGGCATGGACCCCGAAGCCGAAGCGGCCTTGGCAAGAGTGGGTGAGGTCCTCGCAACCTATGGCGAAAAGCAAGACTGGATCCCGTTCTAACCTGAGTTTTTATCGCTGTTAAAACTTTATCATTGATAAAAATATTCGTGCTGGCTATCCCCTCCACCAAGAGGGAATAATGTCGACCAAACGTGAGCAAGCCATATCCGAAAGACGCAGGCGCATCTTCGATGCTGCCCGCTCGATCATTGCTCAGGAAGGGCTGGACAGCCTCACCACAAGAGGGCTTGCGCAAGCGGCAGGTCTGACAGTCCCCACTCTGTACAACTTGGTGGGTGGCAAGGATGAAATCCTCGCTCAGATGGTGGTCCAGAGTGTTGAGGCCGTTTGGGCACGCCTTGCCTTTGACAGCCGCGCAACACCGCTCGAAATGGCCGATGCGATCATTGACGAAGCCTATCTCGTGGCGCGCGATGACAAGGCTTTCCACCGCGGTATCCTGCCCTTGATGATCGATCTCGGGATCGTGATGGCTGCCGGGTCTGGCAATGATGATGCGGGCGCGCGGGCGGCGGAACGCTGCGTAGAGATGGCGCAGTCAGCCTGCGAAGCGGCGCTCGATCAGAACATGCTGCGCGGAACAATCGCACCGGCTGAGCTGGGCCAGCAGATGTTCATCGCCTATCGCGGCCCGATGCGCGACTGGCTGGAAGGCGCGATCTCGGCAGACGAAATGATCCGTCGCCAGCGCCGCGGATTTTACCTGACCATGGCCGCAGACGCCTCGGAAGCGTTCCGCAGTGAATTGCTGAACAGGATCATTGAGCTCAACACACAAAAGACAATCGAGGATGCCGCCTGACATGGAGCAAGCCATCAAACTTCTGGCAGGCAGCCTGCCGCTGATCTTTGCCTTTGCGTTTCTTGTACCGGTTATTGATCAGGGCATGGCAGCCATCGGCCTGTCGGCGCCATTTGGCCTTTCCACTCTGACCTTTGCGCTGATTGTCGGCGGGGTTTGGGGTCTGGTTGCCCAAGCAACGGGGAGGTGGCTGTGAACGCGCATTCGCAAATCCTGCCAGACGATCTTTCGCAGCTCTCCGATGCGCAGCTGAAGCGTCTGGAGTTGAAGGTCGCGCGCAAATATTCTGGCAGGACGCCTTGGATCGCGGTGATATGGGCGTTTGGCAATCTAGCGGTCTGGCTCAGCCTGTGGCCGCTTGTCCTTATGGACATCCTGCCGCTTTGGGCCGCCTTCCCGATCGCGGTGATCAACATGGCGCTCGTTTACTTGCCCACGCACGAGGCCCAGCACGACATCATCGCGCGCCCCGGCACCAAGCTGCGCTGGCTCAATGAGCTGGTGGGGCATGCGACCAGCTGGATGATCCTGTTACCCTTCGAAGTGCTGCGGATCACGCATCTCGATCACCATCGCCACACCAATGATCCGGAAAAGGATGTCGACATCGGCACCAAAGCACCGGGGCCCATGGCCGCAATCTGGAACGCGGTTCAAGGTCGCCAGCCCGGCAATCGGCGCAACGCGGACTACGCCGCCGCGATTATGCGCGCCGGTCGGCCCGAACTCATGCTGCTATCGCTGGCCTACAAGCTTGGCTTTGTCGCCATACTCGGCACGCTGGCGTGGAGTGGCTATGCGCTTGAGGCGCTGTTCCTCTGGTGGCTACCCTTCCACATTGCGATCACCTATATCGTCTTCTTTCTGAGCTGGGCGCCGCATCATCCGGGCACGCAACAGGGACGCTACACGAACACGCGCAGCTGGCGGTCTAAAGTTGGCAATATCGGGTCGATGGGGATGCAGTTCCACATCGTCCACCACCTGCACCCCTATATCCCGCTGCACCTGACGCCTGCGGCCTATTGGGAGATGAAGCCGATCCTCGAAGCGCGCGGGTGCCGATTGGGGCTTTGATCTGAGGACTTTAGTGGTCCGGCGTTTCGCCCGTGCCCGGGTCCTCACCGCCGAAGATCGCCACTTCGTTGACGCCATCGCTGGTCGCGCGCCCGCGATACATCCCGCTGGTGTTGAAGCTGAACAATGCTTCGCCATAGGGGGTGACGAGGATCACACCTCCATCGCCACCGAGTGCTTTCACGTCAGCCATGACCGAGTCTGCGACCTTCTGTGTGAAGCCCTTGCCAATCAGCCAATCGCGATGCTGCTGCGCGACGGGATCGCCGGTCTTGATCGCCTCGACCTTTAGGCCCATGCGCAGCCGCGTACAAATCTCCTGCGCCACACCCACTCGAATAAAGTACTCGCCCCAGCCGGTCGCTGAGACCGCGCAGCTGCGATTGTCCGCATAAGTCCCCGCCCCGATCACCGGAGCATCGCCGATCCGGCCCCAGCGCTTGCCCGTCATGCCGCCGGTTGACGTGCCCGCCGCCAGATTACCATCCTGATCCAGAGCCACCGCGCCCACGGTCCCGAACTTCAAATCCACGTCGAGCGCGGAGAGTTGCCGTGCCTTCATCCGCTCCAATGATTTGCGGCGGCTTTCGGTTTCGAACCATTCCGGGCTTGCGGTCTCAAGCCCCTGCTCACCCGCGAACTCCTCTGCGCCCTCACCCATCAGAAAGACATGCGGGCTGTCCGTGCGCACCTTGTCAGCAAGCAGGATCGGGTTCTTGATACTGGTCACCCCGGTCACTGCGCCCGCGCTGCGATCGCGGCCATCCATGATCGAGGCGTCGAGCTCGTTCCTCCCCTCCCATGTGAACACCGCGCCGCGCCCGGCATTGAACAGGGGCGAATCCTCCATCGGGAGAATCGCTGCCTGCACCGCGTCCATCGCGCTGCCGCCTTCGGCGAGAATCTGGGCTCCGGCATCGAGAGCCGCCTGAAGCGCGGCTTCGTATTCCGCTTCTTTCTTAGGCGTCATGTTTTCGCGTTTTATCGTCCCTGCGCCGCCATGGATCGCAATAGACCAGCGCGGCGCTGGTTCGTCTTGCTCCTGAGCAAGAGCGGGGTTGGCAGTGAGGGCGAAGGTCGCGGCCAAAAGCGCGGAAAAGAGTCTGTTCATCATGGCCAGCAGAGCTATCCTATCTGCGCGAGACACGCCAGCGAGTGATTGGCGATGCGCAATACAGGAGAGGGTGATGAGCGAATTCGGCAGATACTCGACGGCGCAGGAGGTGCTGGAAGGCATCGACCTGACCGGCAAGATGGTCTTCATCACCGGAGCCAATTCCGGGCTTGGCAAAGAGAGCGCGCGGGCCATGGCATCCAAGGGCGCGCATATCGTGATGGCCGGACGCGATCAGGCCAAGCTCGATGCAGCGGTGGCAGACGTTCGCGCAGAGCAACCCGATGCCCAACTCGACACAATCCTGTGCGATCTTGGCTCGCTCGAAGCCATTCGCGCGAGCACGGCTGAGGCCAATGAGCGCTTTGAGAAAATCGAACTGCATCTCGAAGCCATCGGTTGTATGGC
>JBCBMN010000077.1:0-15277 GCA_039822745.1 Pseudomonadota bacterium
TTGCGCCGCATGGCAATCCTTCGATCACCTCTAACTTCGGCGCAACCTGCGGAATGCTGTCCAATGCGCGTTCCAGTCTGGCCATGCGAGCGAGGCTGAGGCCCATACGCTCAAACCGCGGGTCGAGCTCGCCCATGCCCGGCTCAACCGGAATGAACGGACCACCCACAGCCGTGCGGCTAACATTGCGCGCGAGCATTTTGGGATCGAGGTTAAGCTTGCGCATCGCCTCTTCAGCTTTCTTCGCGCGCCAATCGGCATAGCGCGTCACGCTTTCAGCGAAAGCAATCTGCCGCGCTTCGATCTCGGCAAGGCCGCGCGCTTCAGGGAAGAACTCACTGATCTTCTCAACAGTGTCGGCGGTCTCTTCAGAACTGTCCGTGACGTTGACGCCCGCTTCGAGGATTTCCTCGGGCAGCAATTCCTTCACGGCATCAAGCTGGTTCTGGCGCGCTTCGAGCTGCTCAACCACGCGCTCCAGATTGTCGCCATAGGCTTTGAGGCGCTCTTGCGAACTTTCG
This sequence comes from Pseudomonadota bacterium, assembly GCA_039822745.1. Lineage (GTDB taxonomy): Bacteria > Pseudomonadota > Alphaproteobacteria > Sphingomonadales > Sphingomonadaceae > Erythrobacter. The sequence continues at coordinate 522 of JBCBMN010000077.1, forward strand.
ACCCGGACCTTTTCCTGTTCGAACGAAGCGAGGTTGGCTTCGGCGACATATTGGTTCCAGCCCATGACACTGAGCGAGACGATCCAACCCACAACCACGGCCAGCGCTGTTCCGGCAGCCACCATCTGCACTTGTGAGGAAATTTTGATGAAGCGGACCTGCCCGTCCGAGCGCATGAAGAATTCGCGATCCGGGAACCAGCTGCGCACCCGTTCGATTGTCGCACGAATGCTGAAGGACTTGGATTGGGAATTATCTGACAAAGCGGCCCCGTGCTTTCGCGCATTTCTTGCACGGTGAGCTAACAAGCACACGGTTAAGGGTCGATTGCGTACAACAACGGAACCGCCGAAACGAACCTATTTCACGATGAACGGTTCATCTTGGAGCAAGTTTTGTCTCTTGCGGCGATTCAGGCATGCCCGTCAGCGCGGCGCCCGCTTGACGTACGGTCAAAATCCGCGGCGATTCGCGAGAATCGCGGCGCACCTGACACGGCTGTGAACCCCTGCTATTGCGCCCCTCATGAGCCAAATCCACCTCTCACTAAAGATCAGCCTTGTGGCAATGCGCGCCCCGATGTCCGCCCGGACTTGTGCGCGCAAAGTGCCTCGTGTGCGCTAACCATCAGGGCGAGGGCAAACCCGACTTTTTGGTATGAGCAACACTCCGCGTCGCATTGGCCTTTTGGGCGGTAGTTTCAATCCTGCGCATGGCGGACATCGCCGGATCACGCGCTTCGCTATCGATGCGCTGGGCCTCGATGAGGCGTGGTGGCTGGTTTCTCCCGGCAATCCGCTCAAACCCAGCGACGATATGGGCAGCCTGCGCGCGCGGCTCAAATCGGCTGAAATGCAGGCCCGGCGCGCGCGAATTGTGCCCACCGCAATCGAGCTTGAGCTCGATACGCGCTACACTGTGGATACTTTAACCAAGCTGTCACAACGCTATCGAAACCGCGAATTTGTGTGGCTTATGGGGGCTGATAACCTCGCACAATTCCATCTTTGGAAGGGTTGGCGCACCATCGCGCGGACGATGCCAATTGCAGTGATCGCGCGCCCGGGTTATAACGCGGATGCCATGACGAGCCCCGCCATGGCCTGGCTCAGGCGCTACTCGGTGTCTGCTGCTGGAATTCGGAAACGGGGGCAATGGAGCGCACCGGCCCTGGTGTTTTTGCGTTTCGATCCAGACCACCGCTCGGCCACGGCAATTCGCCGTGCTAATGCCGAATGGGCGTCCGATATTCTGGGGGAGACCCCGGGCGCAAGACAGCATATGGGTACAGGCGCTGCGCCGCGCGACCGGCTTACATTTCGCCGAATAGAGGGATGGGAAGACGCATGAGGCCTTTTGCCTACATGGTCGAAACCTTGTCCTTCAGCGGACGCATCCCACATACTTGCCTCGAAATCTGGAGAAACCTGCTTGTCACACTCACAGGCAAACACTGTAATGCCGCTGCGCGATATGAATGGCGTGCCACCTGCCATGACATCTGATGGCACCCATGATCTGCATGATCTCGTTCTGGCTCAGCTGGACGATGATCAGGCCATTGAGGTCGTCTCGATCCCGCTGGAGGGCAAAAGCTCGGTCGCCGATTACATGGTGATCGCGAGCGGCCGGTCCACGCGGCAAGTCGCGGCGATGGCGCAAAAGCTGGCCGAAAAGGTTAAGCAAGCGGGCCATGGCCCCGCGCGCGTCGAAGGGCTCCCGGCGGCAGACTGGGTGCTGATCGATGCGGGTGACGTGGTGGTGCACCTGTTCCGCCCCGAAGTGCGCAGCTTCTACAATCTGGAGCGCATGTGGTCGTTCGAGAGCGGGGAAGCGGCTGTAGTTTAGGTTTTGCGCTCGCCCATCCGGGCGAGCATCCTCGGTGCTATTCCCTACGCCGGATCTTCGGCTTCGGGGCACCTGCGGGCGGCCGGTCGGCCTTGCGGTTCGCTGTCACGAACCGTTCCCAGCACGAAGCACGCATGTTTGCGCTGTTTCGAAATCTATGATTTCGCAAGCGCGACTGCGCGCCCGCAGCGGGTCCGCAGGCGAAGATTCGCCGGAGGACGTCTAGCGAGGACGCTCCTGCGGATGCAGGAGCGCAAAGAAAAAGGACATCTCACCCATCCTCCTCCACATCATCGCTCGCGGAAAGATTGCTCGGTCGCCCGAAGCGGAGTTGGTTGCGCGCTATGAAAAGCGCCTCGCATGGCCCCTCAAACTTACCGAATTGCCAGAGGCCGGCGGTCGCATTCCAGAGCCGCAATCGCCGCATAAGACCGTGCTTCTGGATGAGCGGGGCAAGGCGATGGGGTCTCAGGACTTCGCGCATTTGCTGGGCCGTTGGCGCGATGACGGGATGCGCGAGACACGCTTTGTCCTCGGCGCGGCGGATGGCCATTCGCAGCAAGAGCGCGATGCGGCCGACCTGCTGCTTGCCTTTGGCCCGGCGACCTGGCCGCACCTTCTGGCCCGCGCGATGTTGATGGAGCAGCTCTACCGCGCGACCAGCATTCTTGCCGGACATCCCTATCATCGGGCATGAGGGGTTCATGTCGCGCAATTCTCTCATCGCTTTGGGCCTGGTCATCAGCGCCACCGGTGCGCTTTTGCTGCTTGTCCCTGAAGGGAAGGCGCAGCGCGATGTCGTGATCATGGCCCCCGATGAGGCGCGCGAGCAATTGGATCAGGCATCGCTCGCCAGCGAAGAGGCCGAAGCGCGCGTTCAGCGCTTCACGCGCGAGGCGCAGGAGGCAGAGGAAGCGGCTGACAAGGCCGCGAGTGAAGCCGCAGCCTTAGCGGCGGAAATCCAGCGCAGCGAAGCGCAAATCTCGGCAGCGCGGGCGCGCTATTCCCTGACTCAGGTTGAGCGCGCGCGGCTCGCCAACAGGCTCGCCAATCGGCAGGAGCCGCTGGTGCGGCTGACGGCAGCGCTACAGACGGCAGCGCGCAGACCGCTTGCGCTGTCCGCTCTGCAACCCGGTTCGCTTCAGGATCTCGTCTATGTCCGCGCCGTTCTCGACAGCGCGGTCCCGCAAATTCAGGAGCGAACTCAGGCGCTCAAGAGCGAACTTGAGCAGGGCCGAACGCTTGAGCGACGAGCGCGCCGGACCTTGATCGAACTGGGCCAGCGCGAAGAGGAATTGGAGGAGCAGCGCAATCAGCTTGCCGCCTATGAAGCGCGCCAACGGGTGACCTCGCAAAGCGCGCGCGACAATGCTCTGCGCGAAGCGGAGCGGGCGCTCGCTCTGGCGGAAGAGGTGCGCGATCTTGATGGGCTGATCGAACGGCTCGACGCCAATGCGGCCCTGCGGCAAAAACTCGCCGCGCTTCCCGGACCGGTGCTGCGCCCTGCAAGCATGAGCGATACGGCGATTGCTGAGACGCAGACACCAGAGAGCGACGCTCCTGTCCCCGCTCCCACGCAAGCGTCCGCTCCGGCGGATTTCCAGCTGCCGGTGCAGGGCCGCACCATCACCGGTTTTGGCGAGCAACGCGCCAGTGGCCTGCGCTCCAAAGGCATTGTGCTTGGCCCTCAACCCGGCGCGCAGATTGTGGCGCCAGCAGGCGGGCGGATTGCCTTTTCAGGGCCCTATGAAGGGTTTGGCCGAATCGTGATCATTGAGCATGATGGCGGCTGGACCAGCCTGGTCACGGGCCTAGCGCGCATTGATGTTGCGGTGGGGGAGATGGTGATTGCAGGCGCTCCGCTGGGTGTTGCCAATGGGGAAGGCGGCGCCATCGGGATCGAGCTGCGCGATCAGGGTGAACCGGTTAACCCGTTAAATTACTTACGGTAAAACACTGAAACCAAATCGTGGCTGCCTGCGTAGATATGAAGTGAAGTGTGTGTAGAATGCCCCTTTCCGGGACGCGCTACGCCCCGATACAGCTCTCATCTAGCGTTCAGGCGCGCTAATCTATACCAATGTGTTCCAAAGGAGCCTCCCAACCTCATGAATATTGCCGCATTCGCTCGCACCGCTGCTCTCGTTACCGCCGTCGCTTTGATCCCGGCCACCACCACAACCATGGCGCAGGTAGATGGCCGCGCCGGTCCGGAATTCTCAAAGCTGTTTGCCACCTATCAGCGCGTCAAAGCGAGCTATGTGGAAGAGGTAACCGACGAACAGCTGGTGCGCGGTGCGATTGACGGGATGCTGGCCTCGCTGGATCCGCATTCCGGCTATCTTGATGGCAGTGATCTGCAACGCCTGAACACGATGATTGACGGCAATTATTCGGGTCTCGGCCTGTCGGTTGTGCAGGAAGATGGCGCGGTTAAGATCATTTCGCCGTTTCGTGGCTCGCCTGCGGATGAAGCTGGCCTGAAAGCGGGCGACTACATCACGCACCTTGATGGCGAGCTGATCTATGGTGGTGAGCTTGACGATGCCGTTTCGCGCATGCGCGGCAAAGCGGGCACGTCGATCCAGCTCACAATCTTCCGCCCCGGCCGTGATGAGCCGTTTGAAGTGGACGTGACCCGCGGCGTGATTGAGCTGGAGCCTGTTACACATGAGCTCAAGCCAGGCAATATCGGGCACATCATGGTCAACGAATTCTCCGCTGACGTGGGCGCTGACGTGTTCAAGGCGTGGCAGAGCATGAAGGAGGAGGCGACCGGTCGGATGAGCGGTCTGGTGCTTGATCTGCGCTCCAATCCGGGCGGCAGTCTGGATGAGGCAGTGGCGCTGTCCGATCTGTTCCTCAGCAAGGGCCGCATCGTTTCGCAGCGTGGCCGCGCTCGCGGTGAAACCATCCTCTACGATGCTGAGGAAGTCTTCCGCGGCGACATGGCGGAGGGCGTTCCGATCATCGTGCTGATCGATGCCGGTTCCGCTTCAGCCTCTGAAATTGTCGCCGGCGCCTTGCAGGATCACCGCCGAGCCTTGATCATGGGTACGCGCAGCTTTGGCAAGGGTTCGGTCCAGTCGCTGCTGTTCCTCAGCCGGGATGCCGCGCTCAAACTGACCACGGCGCGCTATTTCACTCCGGCTGGCAAGTCGGTGCAGGAAGGCGGGATCAAGCCGGATATCACGGTGCCACAGCTGTCTGACCCGGACTTTGCTCTGCGCGAGAAATATCAGACGCGCGAGAGCGATCTGCGCGGGCACCTGGTTAACGAATTGGGCCTCAAGGATGAGGAACTGGAAGAAGACAAGATCGACGATCCGCGTTTCCAGCTGACCTCTGAACAGCTTGAGGAGCAGGGCATTGAAGACTTCCAGCTTCACTATGCGCTCGAAACGCTGCGCCGGACGACCAAAAGCTCGGTGGCGCTGATCGACTGAAGCCTTTAGGGGCTGTCCGCATGACGGGTGTTGCACAGGGTCGACTTCTGGCGCTGGTCCTTTCGGGCGGGTTGCTGGGCGGTGCCTATATTGCCGAATATGGCTTTGGCCTGCTGCCGTGTGAGATGTGCTGGTGGCAGCGCTGGCCGCATTTTGCAGCGCTTGGCCTTGTCGCTTTGGCCTTTGTTGCACCCGGTGCGAAGTTATGGACCGCTTTGGCAGGGGTTGCGATCATTGCCTCCGGGCTTATTGGCGGTTTTCACGCAGGTGTCGAATATGATTGGTGGGAAGGCATCACGGCCTGCGCCGTGGTTGATCTGTCGCGCGATGTGCTTGACCCGATGGCCTCACCCCTGATCCCATGTGGAGACCCGCTCTGGACGCTTTGGGGAATATCGCTTGCCGGGTTCAATTTCCTCTTTTCTTGTCTGGGCGGCATCGCCATCTTGGCTGTGATCCTGAGACCGCAACCGCGAGCAATATTATGAAACGTGACGAAATCCACCGCATGATCCGGGTTGATCAGGCCGGAGAATTTGGCGCGACCCGGATTTACGAGGGTCAGCTTGCTGTCATGGGCGATCGTGGCCCGCATTCAGCCGAAATCCGCCACATGGCAGAGGATGAAGAGGTCCACCGCAAGGAATTCGATGCGCTGATGGCGCGGCGCGGCGTGCGCCCGACGGCTTTGCATCCCTTCTGGTCTGCTGCTGGCTATGCGCTGGGCGCAGGCACGGCGCTGCTCGGTCCGGAAGCGGCGATGGCTTGCACCGCCGCGATCGAGGAAGAGATTGACCAGCACTACACCGATCAGCTTGACCAGCTGAAGGAAAGCGGCGCGGACCCCGAGCTGGCGGACATGATCGAACGCTTCCGCGAAGAAGAACGTGAGCACCGCGATGCTGCCTTGGCGCGCGATGCGGAGAAGGCTCCGGCCTATCCGCTGCTGGCAGGGGCCATTCGGCTGGGCTGCAAGGTGGCGATCAAGGTCAGCGAGCGTATTTAGAGTTCTTGTGACAGCCCCGCTGGAGCTGTGATTTCCTCGCTAGCAGCGATCAAAGATCGCCACGCTGCGGGCGGGCGGTCGCCCTTGCGGTTGCTTTGCAACCGATGATCCTCGCTTAAAGGCTCCAGTAAAGCTGATCGTCCGAGAGGCAGTCTGGGGCGAGCGCTGACTTCACATCAATCAGAATGCCCGCAGGCTTAAGCCGCGCGACCAGCGCCTTTGTATCCGCCACATAATCGGCATGGTTTACCGCCAGCACCAGCGCATCCAGATCGCGCAGCGCGCCGTCTTGGCTGAGATCAAGCCCATATTCGTGTTGCGCCTCGGCCGGGTTGGCGAGCGGATCGCCCACCAGCGGCTCAATCCCATATTCGCGCAGCTCGGTAATGATATCGGGCACTTTGGAATTGCGAATGTCAGGCACGTCCTGCTTGAAGGTCAGCCCCAGCACACCCACGCGCGCCTCGCATAGCGATACTCCTCGCGATGCCAGCAGCTTCACCAGCTTTTGCGCGACCACTTCGCCCATGGAATCGTTGATCCGCCGCCCGGCGAGGATCACTTCGGGGCGATAGTCGAGCTTTTCTGCCGCCGCTGTCAGGTAATAGGGGTCAACCCCGATGCAGTGCCCGCCGACAAGGCCCGGCGTGAAAGGCAGGAAGTTCCACTTCGTCCCTGCTGCCGCGAGCACGTCCGATGTGCGGATGCCCATCTTGTCAAAGATCAGCGCAATCTCGTTCATGAGCGCAATGTTGAGATCACGCTGCGTGTTCTCGATCACCTTGGCAGCCTCGGCCACCTTGATCGATGGCGCTTCGTGCAGACCTGCATCGACAATCGCGCCATAGACGGCCCGCATCCGCGCGAGCGAAGTTGCGTCCTCGGCAGCGACAATCTTGGTAATGGTCTCAAGCCGGTGGACCGTGTCGCCGGGATTGATGCGCTCCGGCGAATAACCGAGCGTGAAATCGCGGCTCTGTTTGAGGCCCGAATGCTGTTCCAGCAGCGGTCCGCAGAAATCCTCGGTCGCTCCGGGATAGACGGTGGATTCGAACACGACGAGCGCGCCTTTGCGCATGCGCGGCCCGATCAACTCGCATGCCGAGCGTAAGGGTGACAGGTCCGGGCGGCGCTCTTCGGTTATCGGGGTCGGGACGGTCACGATATAGAGACTCGCCCCTTCCAGAACCGTGGGATCGTCCGAGACGCTCAATCCGCTTGCGGCGAGGCGTGCATCGTCAATTTCGCAAGTGTAATCGTGCCCGGCCTGCAAGCTTTCGATGCGGCGTTTCGAGATGTCGAAACCGACCACGCGCCTGTGTTCTTGGCCTAGTTTCGCGCCCCGTCTCGCGCCCAGACGCTCTGCCATGGCGACCGCCACCGGCAGTCCGACATAGCCGAGGCCGACAATCGCGATTGTCTCACTTTCGGCCTCAAAACCGGTCCGATGCTTGCTTGATGTGGTATGGAATGGCGCGTTCATGGTGAATGCTTATGGACGCAAGGGTTTCAATATTTTGCTAACCACACGCGCAAAACAGCCCTTCACAGGCGGTTCAGCGAAGTCCATGTAGAGCGGCAACACAATGGCAAAGCTGCGCATGGCCGCCACGGTCATAATATGCGCGCCTTGAGAGGATCGGAACGCCCCATGACTTCAACCCAAAAGGCTCTCACGCTTGCGACCGCTTTGGCGGGAGGTTTGTTCCTCGCCACCAGCCCCGCCGCGGCGCAGGATGCGAATGGCGAGCGGGTCAATATGGTCATCGCTTACAGCGAAGATGAATGCCCTGAGCAAACCGACGAGAAGGAAATCGTCGTCTGCCAGATCCTTGTCGAAGCCGAGCGTTATCGCATCCCTTCCAACCTGCGCTTAAGCGATTCTCCGCAGAACGTCTCGCGTGTGCGCGACGTGGAAAAGCTTAAATATATCGGTGCCTTCGGTGCCTTCTCGTGCAGCCCTGCGGGAGCAGGCGGTTTCACAGGCTGCAACCAGAAATTTGTTGAAAGCGCCTATGAAGAAAAGGACGAAGCGGAATCGGTTCGCTTTGGCCAGCTGATCGAGGACGCGCGTCAGGAACGCCTTTCGACGATCGATGAAGACGCCGCCGCCGAACAGGAGCGGGTCGAACAGATTGAGCGTGAATATCTCGAACGGCTCGAAGCCGAACGGGCTGCGCCGCTGCCGGGCGAAGGGGAGGCGCTGCCTTCTGTGGTTCCGGCTTCTGATACGCCGACGCGTGCTTCGGAAGAGAAGCCAGCTCCTGCGCCGTCAGAGCCGGTTGTTGGCCCCACGCTGGAAGACCCGCCCCAGGGGTGAACCCCTGCGGGCTCTCACTGCCCGTAATAGTCGCGATACCACTCAACAAAGCGCCGCACGCCTTCGCGAAACGGGGTTTGCGGGGAATATCCGGTTAGCTCTTTGAGCAAAGTCGCATTCGCCCATGTCGCAGGCACATCGCCCTTTTGCATCGGCATGAAGTTCTTAATCGCCTCTTGCCCGCATTCCTCTTCGATGGCGGTGATGAAGTCCATCAGGCGCACCTTGTCGGAATTGCCGATATTGACGACGCGATAGGGGGCAACGGGCGAAAGGCTGTCATAGTCAGCGATTTCGTCCGCGCTTTCGGGACGCACGGGGGTTGCATCGATCAGAAGCCGAATTCCGCGCACAAGATCAGTGACATAGGTGAAGTCGCGATACATATCGCCATTGTTGTAAATGTCGATCGGTGTGCCTTCGAGGATGCCGCGCGTGAACTTGAACAGCGCCATATCGGGCCTGCCCCAGGCGCCATAGACCGTGAAGAAGCGGAACATGGTGGTCGGCAGATTCCACAAATGGGCATAGGAATGCGCCATCGCCTCGTTTGCCTTTTTGGTCGCGGCATAGAGCGTCAATTGCGTGTCGCACTTCTCCCGCTCATCAAACGGCATCTCTTCATTCGCGCCATAGACCGAGCTGGTCGATGCCATTAGCAAATGTTCGACCTCTAACTCGCGCGCGCATTCCATGACGTTGAATGTGCCGATGACATTGGCATCGATGTAAGCGCGTGGATTTTCAAGGCTGTAACGCACTCCGGCCTGCGCGGCGAGGTGGACGATCACATCGGGCTGTTCCTCCATCGCAAAGGCGTGGAGCGTGTCTATGTCCTCCAGCATGCCTTCCACTGCGCGGAAATGTTCGTTCTGGCGCAGCATCTGGTGGCGCCGCTGTTTGAGGCGAACGTCGTAATAATCGGTCATCCCGTCATAGCCGACGACTTGGAACCTCTCCGCCAGCAAAAGCTGCGCGAGGTGAAAGCCGATAAAGCCTGCGGTGCCGGTGATAAGGACCTTGCGCATGAAGGCGTGCCCCTTTTGGATGACGTCGTGATTTGCGGTTAGCCGTGCAGCCTCTACCGCAAAAGGGTTACCGAGCCGCTTTCACTTCGCGCGGAGGAGCTCACTTTTCGAGTGTCAGGTCCGGCGCATCCACCTGCTTCATGCCGACCACGTGATAGCCACCATCGACATGATGCACTTCGCCGGTAACGCCGGAGGACAAGTCGGAAAGGAAATAGAGCCCCGCGCCGCCAACATCGTCAATCGTAATGTTCCGGCGCAGCGGTGTGTTCAGCTCGTTCCATTTGAGGATGTAGCGGAAATCACCAATCCCGCTCGCCGCCAGCGTCTTAACCGGCCCTGCGCTGATCGCGTTCACGCGGATACCTTGCGGTCCCAGATCATTGGCGAGATAGCGCACCGATGTCTCCAGCGCGGCCTTGGCAACGCCCATTACGTTGTAATGTGGCATGACTTTTTCCGCGCCATAATAGGTCAGCGTCAGGATTGAACCGCCGCTTTCAGGCATCATTTCCGCTGCCCGCCTTGTCACCGCGACAAGCGAATAGGTCGAGATGTTCATCGTCATCAGGAAATTGTCGAGGCTGGTATCGACATATTTGCCGCGCAGCTCTCCCTTGTCGGAAAAGCCAATCGCGTGGACGACGAAATCGAGCGTGTCCCAGCGCTCTTTCAGCGTGTCAAAGGCCGCGTCGAGCGCTTCCATATCCGACACGTCGCATTCAAAGGTGAAATCGCTGCCGAGTTGCTGCGCCAGTGGTTTGACCCGCTTGGCCAGCGCATCGCCCTGATAGGAAAATGCAAGTTCTGCGCCTTGTTCGGCAAGCTGCTTTGCAATCCCCCAGGCCAGCGATTTGTCATTGGCAAGGCCCATGATCAGCCCGCGCTTGCCCTTCATCAGACCGCTCATGCGGCGTCCTCCTTCAATCTCTTACCTGCGTCCGGTTCCCCGTTCTCGGGTTCGGCCAAAGCGGCGTTGAGTTCCGCTCCGATAACAACGCCAAGCCCTACGAGCCAGAAGAACAGTAATGCAATCATTATCCCGGCAAGACTGCCATAGGTCAGGTTATAGGTGAAAAAACTCCTCACCACCGGGGGCATGGCGGTGGTCGCCGCGAGCCACCAAAGCGTGGTGAACAATGCGCCGGGCCATTTGGGATAGATCTTCGCGCGATATTCGACCGGGGCAAGCGACCAGAACAGCAAATAAAGCGATCCAAACAGGCCGAGCGCTGGCACTATTCGCGACGCGCCCAGCGAACTTGTGACCTCCGCCAATTGCGGCAGACGCGCCATGATGAATTGCTGCGCGGTGCCGATCGCCACTTGCGCAAACAGCGATAAGAGCAGCAGCACCACCGCCAGAATGATCAACCCTGCGGACGCCAGCCGATAGCGCCAGAATGCAAGCACCGCGCGCGTGCCGTAAGCCCGCCGCAGCACATCGCGGATCGTTTCAATCAGGCTGGAGACTGACCACAACCCGGCAGCGGCACCAAACCACAGAAACCAGCCGCTGCGCGCATCGATCACATTCTCTGCCACAGGCTGGATCACGCCCTGCACTGTGGGCGGCATGGCCAGCACGACGGTTTCGATAATCATCCGCCGCTCTTCAACCTCGCCCAGCAATTGGAACAGAGCGCCCGCGAGGATGAAGAAGGGGAAGATCGACAGCATCGATAGATAGGCAAGATTGCCCGCATGGATGAAGCCGTCATTGTACGTGCCTGCAATCGTGCGCCGGATCACTTCGAATGCGCGCGATTGCGGACCAACAGCGTCCATACAGCGTTCCCTCCAGCCCTTGCCGTGTGAGAAATCGCCATCGCGTTCAGCCACCTGCCTTGCGAACAGAGCCGCGCGCGCGCGGCGCCGCGCTTCGGGGGAGAGCGAGCGAATCTCGCGTTCTTCGGGAGGAGGCATGTCCGAGGCGCCACCGCGTCTGCGCAGGTCGTTCATACCGATGTCCTCAGGCAGCCTGGCGCTTAGGCCCCTGCAACCCTTTCGAACGGCGTGCGCACAGGATCACAGGCCCATATGCTCGCGCGGTTTGCTGTCATCGCTCCAGCCATCAATGCGATCCTCAAGCGATTTCAGATCCTTGGGAAGCTGAATTTCCAGCGTGACCAGTTGATCGCCGCGCTTGGGCGCTTCGTTCTTTCCGCCAGTGCCCGCCTTGGTCCAGCCTTTGCCGGCAAGCCGCATGATCGTGCCGCCATGCGTGCCGGGCTTGATCGTGAGCATCACAGGCCCGTCAACCGTCGGGCACTTCACCTTGGCCCCGCGCACAGCCTCATCCAGTGTGATCGGCAAATCCATACGCACATGATCGCCGTCGCGGGTGAAGAAAGGGTGAGGGCCGATTTCAACCAGCACAATCCCGTCGCCATTACCGCCCGGGCCAACATGGCCTTTATCCTTGAGCCGCATCTGCGTGCCATCATCGACCCCGCCGGGCAGTTTGAGGCTGATCGTCTTGCCATCTGCCAGAGTGATGCGTTGCTCATTGCCCGAGGCCGCATCAACGAATGGAACGGCAAGGCGATACTGGATATCAGCGCCGCGCTTTAACGGCTGAGCGGTGCTGCGCTGGCCAAAGCCCCGCCGCGCGCCAGCTTGCGCCCCCGCTCCGGCTCCAGCCTTTGCGCGCCCTCCGCCGAACAAACCTTCGAACAGGTCGCCCAGATCCATTTCGTCGGATGAAAATCCGCCAAATTCCGGATCGCGAAAGCCGCCGCGCGGAGGCGGACCGCCGCCAAATCCTCCCGGCCCCGAACTTCGACCAAAACCGCGGCCCCCGCCCATGCCGGCAAAGGGATTGAGCGGATTGCCTTCCGCATCGATATCGCCTCGGTCAAATTGCGCGCGCTTGTCCTTGTCCGACAGCAGATCATAGGCCTTTGTCACGTCCGAGAACTTGTCGGCAGCCTTGGGATTGTCCTTGTTCTTGTCGGGATGCAGCTCCTTGGCGAGCTTGCGATAGGCGCTCTTGATGTCCTTTTCGGACGCAGTGCGCGCGACGCCAAGAGTGCGGTACGGATCAGCCATGGCGTGTTAGCTAGGTGAGACGGTTCAGCCGTGCAAGCTTTGACATCGCTTTCCTGCCTGCATGTTGCGCGTTAGGGGCAAGGAGCAATGCCGATCCTGTTCTCCTCCGCCTGTATCAATACCTCCGCGCGTGGGCACCATTCGCTCAGGCGGGAGTTTTGTGGACTTGGACAGTGCGCCAAGTGTTTCAGACAGGCTTCAGGTGAGATGGAATGAGTGAAATGGACGCCCTTAACGCAGATCAACTGGCCGACAGCCAGATCCCTGCTGATGCTGACCCCTTCGCGTTGTTCGATGCTTGGTTTGCCGAGGCGCAGGCGAGCGAGCCGAACGATCCCAATGCGATGGCGCTGGCAACGGCCAACGCGATTGCCGCCCCGTCGGTGCGCATGGTCTTGCTCAAAGGGCATGGGCGCGAAGAGGGAGCAGGCTATGGCGTTATCGGCGGGGGCTTTACCTTCTTCACCAATATGGGCAGCCGGAAAGGCACTGACCTCGCTGAAAACCAGCAAGCCTCGATCCTGTTTCACTGGAAGAGCCTGCGCCGCCAGATCCGGATCGAAGGTGAGTTGACGCAAGTCTCGCCCGAGCGCGCCGATGCCTATTTCCACTCGCGCCCCTATAAGAGCCAGGTCGGTTCGGCGGCGAGCGACCAGACGCGCCCCTTGCCCGAGCGTCAGACCTATATCGACCGAGTGAAAGAATTGTGGGTGGCGCATGAAGCTGAAGGCAAAGTCCCGCGTCCTGATCACTGGACAGGCTTCACTTTAGGCCCGCGAAGAATTGAGTTCTGGATGGACCGGGACAATCGGCTGCATGATCGCCGTGTGTTCAGCCGTGCCTCTGGCGATGCGGCGTGGTCAGACACTTTGCTCTATCCTTGAGGACTTCGACGACATGACTCAATCCATCCCCTATTGGCACGTCGATGCGTTCAGCGCGAAGCCGTTTGGCGGCAATCAGGCTGCAGTGATGGTGCTCGACGAATGGTTGCCCGATGATGTGCTGGTCTCCATTGGGGCGGAGAACCTATTTGCCGAGACTGCCTTCGTGGTGCGCGATTCAATGGGTAAGGCCGATTGGGAACTGCGCTGGTGCACGCCGACCTATGAGATCGCTCTGTGCGGCCACGCGACGCTGGCTGCCGCCAAGGCTATCTGGGCGACGCGACGGTCCTCCGCGTCGGCGCTGCGCTTTCAAACGAAATCTGGCGAGCTCGTGGTGTCGGCCTCCAGTGACGGCTGGTTGCACATGGACTTTCCCGCCGAGCCGGCGTCGGCCCTGGCCCAGGGGGCTGGGCTGGACCCGCAGCGGACAGCAACAGAGCTGGCGGCGGCCCTGAGCCTGCCCGAGGCCGGCGTGCTTTTCCTTGGTCAGAATCGCATGGACCTGCTGGTGCATGTCACCAACGACGCCTTCGAGCAGCTGCAAAAAAACGACGCGGCGGTGGCGGCCTTTGCTGTGCGGGGCGTGATCGTCACCGCCGAGGCCAGCTCCCGCGTTCCTCAAGACGCTGGTCCTGTTGACTTTGTCAGCCGCTTCTTCGGACCGCGATTCGGCATCAGCGAGGACCCGGTGACCGGCTCTGCACACTGCGCCCTTGCGCCGTACTGGGCCGCCAAGCTGGGCAAGGACCGGCTTGTGGCCTGGCAGGCCTCGGACCGGGGGGGTTTGCTCCGCCTGGAGAACAGGCCGGCTGACGGCCGGGTGACCATCTCGGGCCAGGCGACCGTGGTCATGGAAGGGCGCCTCGGCGACTGAGCGCTGAGAGGCAGAATAGCTGCGGGCGCGGGGTTGGGGTGGAGTTTATGCGCACGCCATGGAAGCCCCCCAAAACGAAAACTTTGCAGACCGCTGCGGGGGGAGCGGGGCGAGAGACAGGCACCAGGCAGCAGAAACACGTGATGATGTAGCCTCCCCATTCCTAGGGACCCAACCTCGGTTCGGTTCGGTACTACCGAACCGACGGCCATCCAGGCGTTTCGAATACCGAACCGAACCGACACCGACACCGAAGTCAGAATCTTGAATACCGGACCGAACCGAACCGACGCCGA
>JBCBMN010000078.1:0-15147 GCA_039822745.1 Pseudomonadota bacterium
AAGCCGCGCACATATTCGCGCCAACCGATGATCTGGCGGATGAAACCCTCGACCGAATTGATTGGCGCGCGGCCTTCTTCATAGGCCTGCTCGGCGCGCTCGCACAGTTCGATCGGATCCAGCAGACCGCAATTGAGGCTGGTTGACAGCATCGAATGATACATGTCGTCCGAGCCGTGGACCATGGCGTCCTGATAGGGTCCGAACTTCTCGATCCGCTCGGCAAAAAAGGCGTCGGCGGCTTTGAGCGCCTCGGCGCGGGTGACAGGCCAGTGGAAGCTGTCGAGATTGCCGAAGTGATTTGCGAACCGGCGTTGGACAAGCTGAATGACTTCGGCGGTGATTGCGTCGGGCGTGAACTTGGGGACGGGCGGCGGGTTTAGGTCACCCTTGGGCGGTTCGCGATTGTCCTTGTCAAAGTTCCACTCGCCGCCCTTGGGCCTAAGATTTCCCTGGCCATCATCGCGCATCAGCAGGCCGGTCTTGCGACGCATCTCGCGATAGAAATGCTCCATCGTCAGGTGTTTGCGCCCCTCAGCCCACCCGCGGAATGTGGCGTGATCGCAGACAAAGCGCGCATCGGGCATGATCGTGACCGGGCAAGCGAACTTGTCGGGCCATTCTTCCAGAGCCTGTTGCACCCGCCATTCGCCCGCTTCGGTGACGCGGATCGCGCTGGGTGAGTGCCGCTCTACGGCGCGCGCAACCTCTCCGGTGAAGCTGCCTGAATTGCCGTCCTCGTCCAGCTTCACGTAGTCGACGCTCCAACCCTCGCTGCGCAGTTCCTCGGCAAAGTGGCGCATGGCGGAGAAGGTCAGGACGATCTTTTGCTTGTGGTGCTTGACGTAGGTCGCCTCGTTCCAGACCTCCATCATGAGGATCATGGTTTCATCCGGCGAGAGGCCTTCAAGGCTGGAGATCGAGCGAGACAATTGATCGCCCAGAATGGGCACGAGGACAGGGGCATCGGAAAGGGCATCGGACATGGGGAGACAACGCTTGGAGTGCGGGAGCGGTCCCGCCGCTCAGACGAAACTGTACGGATCGATATCGATGCCCACGCGTACACCGGGCGGGAAATCATGCCGCTCCAACCAATCGCGCAAGGTTGCCTGAAGATTGGCCGTGCGCTTTGCATTGATAAGGAAGCGATAGCGATAGCGTCCGCGCAGCAGCGCCATGGGGGCAGGGGCTGGGCCCAGGATATAGAGGTCGTCCGCGCGCGGCCTCGTATCGCCCAATCGGTTGGCGGCTTCGCGCGCTTCCTTGTCGTCTTCGGAGGAAAGGATGATCGCGGCCCAACGCCCAAACGGGGGCGCGCCTGCATCGCGGCGCGCGTCGGTTTCGGCGGCGTAGAAAGCGTCGCGGTCTCCATTGGCGAGCGCGGCGATGACTGGTGCATCGGTGTGGCGCGTCTGGATTAGCACTTCGCCCGGCTTGGCCCCGCGACCCGCCCGCCCGGCGACCTGCGCGACTTGGCTGTAGGTGCGCTCCGCTGCGCGCAGGTCTCCACCTTCGAGGCCAAGGTCGGCATCGACCACGCCGACCAGTGTCAACTCGGGAAAGTGGAAGCCCTTGGTCACCAATTGCGTGCCGACAATCACGTCAATCGCGCCTTCATTGACCTTGGCAAGGAACTCGGCAGCACGTTCGGGCGAATTCAGCGTGTCCGATGTGGCGATGGCGATGCGCGCTTCGGGGAACAGCTCGCCAACCTCATTGGCGATGCGCTCAACCCCCGGCCCGCAGGCGACCAGCGCGTCTTTCTCACCGCACTCAGGGCATTCGCTGGGCACCGGCCCTTCAAATCCGCAATGGTGGCAGGCGAGGCGTGCGGACAGGCGGTGCTCGACCAGCCAGGCGCTACAATTGGGGCATTTGAATCGGTGGCCGCAAGTTCGGCACAGGGTTAGCGGAGCATAGCCGCGACGGTTGAGGAACAGCAGCGATTGCTCACCGCGCGCAAGGCGCTCTTCGATCCCCACAACCAGCGGCTGTGCCAGCCAGCGGCCTGCACCCGGTTTATCAAGAGTGAGGTCGACAAGGCTGATATCCGGCAATTTTGCCCCGCCAAAGCGGCTGGGTAGATCGAGCTTTTCGTAAACCCCCGCGCTCGCCATGTGCAGGCTTTCGAGCGCTGGCGTGGCGCTGGCGAGGATGATCGGGAAGCCCTCAAACCGCGCGCGCATCACGGAGACATCGCGGGCGTTGTAGCGCACGCCATCATCCTGTTTGAAGCTGACCTCATGCGCTTCATCGACGACGATCAGGCCAAGCTGGGCATAGGGCAGAAACAGCGCCGAGCGCGCGCCGACCACGACTTGCGCGGTTCCTTCGCTGATCGCGCGCCACGCCCGCCGACGCTCGGTCGATTTGAGCGAGGAATGCCATAGTACTGGCGGTACGCCGAAGCGTTGCTCAAAGCGCGTCAGGAAATTCTCGGTCAGCGCAATTTCCGGTAGCAGGACCAGCACTTGCCGCCCGAGCCGGACCGCCTCGGCGATGGGTTCAAAATAAGTCTCGGTCTTGCCAGAGCCTGTCACGCCGTCGAGCAGGAAGGGCGCAAAATCCTGAGCCTCCACAGCCTTCACAAGCCGCTTGGCCACCCGCAATTGATCTTCGGAGAGGGCAGGCTGATGGAAGTCGGGATCAGCAGGCGGGTAGGGGCGGTCGATGGCGACCGTCACCGGTTCGATCACGCCGTGATTGACAAGGCCCCGCAGCACCCCTTCGGAAACGCCTGCGATCTCTGACAGCTCTCGAATGGTCGCTTGCTCGCCGTCGAGCGCCTCAATGGCAGCCGCGCGCTGTGGGGTCATGCGCTCCGGGATGCCTCCGCTCAGGCGATATTCTGTCATCGTGCTGGGGCCGCCCAGTGCACCGCCGCTGGAGAGCACCATGCGCGCAACGCTGGCCAAAGCGGCGCAGTAATAATCGGCGGTCCACTCGATCAGGCGGCGAAGCGGCTGCGCCAATGGTGGGACAGGTAGAACCTCAAGGATGGGGCGCAGCTTGGCCGCAGACACTTCAGCGCCCGGCAAGCGCCCTTCGTCCCACACGATCCCGGTGACCTTGCGCGGGCCAAGAGGCGCGATCACCACGCTGCCCGGCTCGACCGCCATAGCTTCTGGCACGCTGTAATCGAGCGGTCCCAAAGCGGCGTTGAGGACAAGGAGGCGGACGCGACGTTTCACTGGCCAGCAATATGGGCGCTTGGGGGCGCTCGCTTCAAGCGCTGCGGCAAGTCATGAACAGCTGTGTCAAAAGCGATAGGTGATGATGCCTTGGGGCACGTGATTGACGAGATCGGTTGCGCCGGGTTGCGGGGTGAAAATGTAGAGATAGCTGAGACCTAAGGTAAACCGCTCGCCGACATCCGCCGACACAATCACCCGCCCGCGCCATTGGTCGCGCGGTTGGTTCGGGCCGCGATCACGGGTCTGGACGAGATTGAAGTATTCGCCATCGACGCTGGCTGAGGCGGACTTGCCCAAGGGCAGCGTGTAGCGGATGCGCTGGCGAAAGCGCAGTTCCATCTGGTCCGCGCCGTCGAAGAAGCGCTCCTCCAGTCGGGTGCGCGCGGTGAAGCGACCGAGATTCAGGTCGATCTGCTGGTGCGGACGTATTTCGGTCTCGCCGCCCGCTTCGAACACGCCCACTCCGCCGCCCAAGGCGAAACCCTCGGCGACTTCATGCATCACCGTGGCGCGCAAGGTCTGCTGTTCATCGCCGCGCCGGTCCTCACGCCAGCGCGCCGAAGCATCAACGGTGAGTGTGGTTCTCTCGCCGACCTCGCCCGTTGCCACCGCGTAAATCCAAAGCTGTGTGTCTTCGTCCTGCGCGCGCGCGGGACCGGCCGATGCCATCAGCCCGAGCGCAAGCGCCGACAGTCTTGCAATCCCCCGTCCCATGCCGCTTATTATGGACCTATCGGATTTGCGTTTCCAGGGATTTCGGCGATGCTTGACCTCGCCAAGTCGCAAATGTGGAGAGAGCGTGCTCAACCTTCCACACCCCCGTGCTGGCCTCGCCTAAACGGCTATGCCAGTGCTGATCCGAATCGATTCGTAACCATGATCATTGGGGAGCTGCGCTCATGAAATTCTTCGTCGACACTGCCGAGATTGACGACATTAAGGAGCTCGCCGCTACCGGCTTGCTCGATGGCGTCACCACCAATCCCTCGCTGATCGCCAAGTCTGGCCGCGACTTCATGGAAGTGACCAAGGAAATCTGCGGCATTGTTGATGGCCCGGTCAGCGCTGAAGTGGTCGCGCTCGATCACGCGACGATGATGAAAGAGGCGGAAATCCTGCGCAAGATCGCCGACAATGTCTGCATCAAGGTGCCGTTGACGGTCGATGGCCTGAAGACCTGCAAGGCGCTGACCGGGGAAGGCACGATGGTCAATGTGACGCTGTGCTTCTCGGCCAATCAGGCGCTGCTTGCGGCCAAGGCGGGCGCGACCTTTATTTCGCCCTTCGTCGGCCGCCACGATGATAACGGCTTTGATGGGATGGAGCTGATCAGCGATATCCGCCTGATCTATGACAATTACGCATTTGAAACCGAAATCCTTGTCGCCAGCGTGCGCCATGTCACCCATGTGCTCGAGAGCGCCAAGATCGGCGCCGATGTCATGACCGCGCCGCCAAAGGTGATCCACGGCCTGTTCAAGCATGTCCTCACCGACAAGGGTATCGAAGGCTTCCTTGCGGATTGGGCCAAGACCGGGCAGAGCATCACCTGATCCCTCTTTCAAGTATCGACCCTAATGGCTGAAGAATCCCCCCTTGATCTGTTCAAACAGGCGCTGACCGGCGCCTCGCGTGCGATTGCGCAGGATGCTGAGGTCGAAGTCGCGTGGAGCGCTGACGTACCGGGGGCTGCGGGCAATCGTTTTCGCGTGCCGCTGCCCGGGCGCGACCTGCCCGTTGAGCAGGTGACAGAGGCGCGGGGGTTTGCAGACAGCTTTGCGCTTAAACTGCGTCACCACGATGCGGGTCTGCATGCGGGCTCCGCTCCGCCTGAGCCGATTGCGCGCGCCTGTTATGACGCGATTGAACAGGTCCGTTACGAAGCGATCGGCGCGAACCGGTTTGAGGGGATCAAGGACAATCTCGACGCGGCGACCGAAATGCGCACTTCGGGCGATTCGATTGTCCGTGCGCACAACGCCGCCGAAGTGCCGTTGCAGACCGCGCTGGCATTGATGGTGCGCGAGGCTCTGACCGGCGAACCGATCCCGGAAAAGGCTGAGCGCGGTGTCTCACTGGTGCGCCCCGATATCGAGCAGAAGATTGGCGGCGATTTCTCCGCTTTGATTGACAGCCTCGATGATCAGGAGTCGTTCCAGAAGCTCTCGCTTGATCTGTTGCGTGACCTCGATCTCACCCGGCCGACAGAACAGCCTGACCAGACCGATCAGGACGACAGCGACGAGGATGACGGGCAGGACGAAGATCAGCCCGGCGACGAACAACAGGAAGGCGAGGCCGACCCGCAAAGCGCCGAAGCCGCCGGTGAAATGGCCGAAGGTGATGGCGAGGGTGAGGCGGACAGCGACCTGACCTCTGAAGAGGAGATGCAGGACGGCGAGCCGAGTGAAGAGGGCGATGCCTCCAACGCGCCTGTGCGCCCCAACCGTCCTCCACCCGACATTCCCGAAGGCCTCGATTACAAGGCGTTCACCGAGAAGTTCGACGAGGAAATTCAGGCGCCGGAGTTGTGCGATGCGGAGGAACTGGACCGCCTGCGCGCCTATCTTGATAGCCAGCTGACGGGGCTTCAGGGCCTCGTCACACGCCTAGCGAACCGCTTGCAGCGTCGCCTGATGGCGCAGCAGAACCGCAGCTGGGATTTCGATCAGGAAGAGGGCGTCTTGGACGCCGCGCGCCTGAGCCGCGTGGTGGTCTCCCCCGGCACGGCTTTGTCGTACAAGGTTGAGCGCGATGTCGAGTTCAAGGACACGATTGTCACGCTGCTGATCGACAATTCCGGCTCGATGCGCGGTCGCCCGATTTCCATTGCCGCAATCAGCGCGGACATCCTTGCGCGGACGCTGGAGCGTTGCGGGGTCAAGACTGAGATCCTCGGCTTTACCACCCGCGCGTGGAAAGGCGGGCAGGCGCGCGAAGCATGGCTCGCCGATGGCAAGCCGCAAGAGCCGGGCCGCCTCAACGATCTGCGCCACATCATCTACAAACAAGCCGACGAGCCATGGCGCCGCGCGCGCCGCAATCTCGGCCTGATGATGCGCGAGGGGCTGCTCAAGGAAAACATCGACGGCGAGGCGTTGCTGTGGGCGCATAGCCGCCTGATCTACCGCCCCGAAGAACGCCGCATCCTGATGGTGATCTCCGACGGCGCGCCGGTGGATGACAGCACGCTGAGCGTGAACTCAGCCGGCTACCTCGAAGCGCACCTTCGCGGCGTGATCGAGTGGATCGAGAAAGCCTCACCCGTGCAATTGGTCGCCATCGGCATCGGCCATGACGTAACGCGGTATTATAGGCGCGCGGTGACGATCATGGATGTCGAACAACTCGGCGGCACGATCATGGAGCAGCTTGCTGAGTTGTTCGAGGACGAGAAGGGCGCGAAGGGGCGGCGGTGAGCATGTTGGCGGATCGTGACTGGACCGGAGCACCGGGTGCTTCGGGCGATGACTTAAGAAAACTGATCGAGATCGCTCCGAAACAATTGCCTCAGAGTTACCTCGACCTTCTGAGAGAATCTGATGGTGGGGAAGGCCCTTTGCCTGTTGACCCTTGGAATCTCTGTCTCGATCATGTGAAGGCCGTGATAGACCTTGAATTAGACGGTTCTCAGAAGCAAAACTTTCCCTCCCTATTTGTGATCGGTGGAAATGGTGCCGGTGAGGCGTTTGCACTGGACCTTCGTTTTCCAGACCGCATGCCCGTCGTGATGTACGATATGTTCAATTCAGACCTCGAGGAAAGCGTAGTTGAAGTCGCCGAAAGCTTCGACGCGTTCTTGCCGTTGATTGGAGTCGAAGAAAAATGAACGTAACCCAAGCCGTCACCAGCCGCCGCTCGATCCGCGAGTTCACCGATCAGCCGGTTGAGCTCGAAACGATCCGCCGCGTCATGGACACCGCGCGCTGGGCCGCCTCAGGGTGCAATTATCAGCCTTGGGAAGCCGCCGTGCTCACCGGTCAGCCACTTGCTGACTTGCAGGCCAAGATCACCACCACGCCTCCGCAACAGGCCGAGTATGACTGGACTGCGCCCAATAATGAGGACGCTTACAAGCAGCGCCTCCACGCCGTCTCCAAGGGCATGTTCGGCTCCATGGGTATTGCGCGTGAGGATGGCGAGGGGCGCATGAAGGCGATGATGCGCAACGCCACGAGCTTTGATGCGCCCGCCGTCATGTTTGTCTATTTCCCGCGCTTCATGAAAGAGGCGCAATGGTCCGACACTGGCATGTGGCTGCAAACCGTGGCGTTGCTGCTGCGCGAGGAAGGGCTCGATAGCTGCTTTCAGGAATATATGGCGCTCTATGCCAATGTGATCCGCGACTTCCTTGGCCTTGATCACGAACGGACCATGTTCTTTTGCGGCATGGCCATCGGCTATCGCGACCCGGACGCGCCGCTTAACAACTTTGAGCGTGAGCGTGTGCCGCTTGACGAACAGGTTAAATTCCTCGGCTGGGATTGACCTTGCGCCCCAGCGTGGCAAAGCCGCGCCGGTAATGACCGGTCTTAAGCTCTTCAACTCGCTCACCCGCGAGCTCGAAACCTTTACCCCCGTCCATGAAGGCGAGGCCCGCGTCTATACGTGCGGCCCCACGGTCTACAATTACCCGCATATCGGCAATATGCGCGCTTACGTGTTTGCAGACATTCTGGGGCGCACTTTGTCCTCGCAGGGACTCAAGCTTACCCACATCATCAACATCACCGATGTCGGCCACCTCACCGATGATGCGGATGAGGGTGAGGACAAGATGGAGAAGATGGCCGCAGAGAAAGCCCAATCCATCTGGGACATCGCGAAGCACTATACCGAGGCCTATTGGGCCGATGTCGAGGCGCTCAACATCCGCCAGCCGGCCAAGTGGTCGATCGCGACCGACTATGTCGAGGACATGATCGAATTCGTGCAGTCGATGGATGATCGCCACATCTATGAGATCGACACCGGGCTCTATTTCGACACCGCCTCAATCGAGGATTACGGGCGGCTGGCGCGCGCGGTTACCGAGGAGGACGGGGAGAGCCGCATCGGCGCGGTTGAAGGCAAGCGCAATGCGGCCGACTTTGCCCTGTGGCGCAAGACCCCGCCGGGCGAGAAGCGCCAGATGGAATGGGACAGCCCCTGGGGCAAAGGCGCGCCGGGTTGGCATCTCGAATGCTCGGTCATGGGCGAAAAGCTGCTGGGCTTTCCGTTCGACATTCACACAGGCGGGATAGACCACCGCGAGATTCACCACCCCAATGAGATTGCGCAGAACCAAGCCTTTGCGCAGGCCAATTGCGGTTCGTGCTGCGGGATGGATGGCGGCGGTCTGAGCAACCCGACCAATTCAGGCGCCAACATCTGGATGCACAACAACTTCCTGGTGGAACGCTCGGGCAAGATGTCCAAGTCCTCGGGCGAGTTCCTGCGGCTGCAATTGCTGATCGACAAGGGCTACCACCCGCTCGCCTATCGCATGATGTGCCTGCAGGCGCATTATCGCAGCGAGCTGGAGTTCAGTTGGGACGGCCTCGAAGCCGCTCTCACACGGCTTAAGCGGATGGTGATGGGCACAGCGCGCTTGCTCGACGCCGAACCCAGCCCGGTTGCCGAGCACCCCAAATTCGCCGCGCCGCTGGCGAAGTTCGATGAGGCGATGCTCGATGATTTGAACACGCCGATTGCGTTGACCGCGCTCGAAGACGCGTTGGCGGTCAAAAAGGTCGATGCCGGGATCAAACGCGCCGTGATTGAGAGCATGGACGCAAGTCTGGGCCTCGGCCTGTTCGACCTGACGCGCGAGGCCCTGCGCATTCGTCCCAAGGCGGCGGAAATCACCGAAGTGGAGATTGACGACGCGCTGGCTCGCCGCAAGGCCGCTCGCGCTGAGAAAGACTTTGCCACCTCTGACGCTATCCGCGATGAACTCGCAGGCAAAGGCGTTGAGGTGATGGACGGCGATCCGTTGGGGTGGGAGTGGAAGCTCTCATAAGGAGAGGAAGAAAACCATGACCAAACTCGCAATATCCGGCCTGATCCGCCCGCTGCTCGAACCGCAGCTTCCCGACGATCTCGACGTGCGCTGGTTCATGACCAAGGACGAGGCAATCGACGCTGTGGCCGATGCGGAAATCGGCTGGTTCGACATGAATGAGAAAGACGCGATGGCGGAAACGCTGATTGCGGCGAAGAAGCTGAAATGGCTGAACTCGATCTATGCGGGTCTCGATTTCCTCGACATGGATGTCCTGATTGAGCGCGGGATCACTGTCACCAATGGCGCAGGCATCAACGCCATCACAATCGCCGAATATGTCGTGATGGGCATGCTCAACATCGCCAAGGGCTATCGCGAGGTCGTGCGTGCGCAAGAGCGGCGCGAATGGCTGATGGATTCGCCGGGCAAGCGGGAACTCTATGGCTCGAAGGCACTGCTGCTAGGCTATGGCGCGATTGGCCAGCTGATCAAGCCGCGCCTTGAGGCGTTCAATGTCGATGTTACTGTGGTCCGCCGTACTCCGGGCGAAGGCGTGCTCACCCCCGATCAGTGGCGCGCGAAACTGGATGAGTTCGATTGGGTGATCCTTGCCGTGCCGGCCACGCCGGAAACCGACAACATGATCGGCGCTGAAGAGCTTGCGGCGATGAAGTCCGATGCGATCCTTGTGAACATTGCGCGTGGGGCGGTGGTGGACCAACCGGCTCTGATCACCGCGCTTGAGCAAAAGGCCATTGGCGGTGCGTTCCTCGATGTGACCACGCCCGAACCACTGCCCGCCGACAATCCGCTGTGGGCGCTCGATAACGCGCATGTCACCATGCATTTGTCAGGGCGAGCGCAGGATAAGATGTTTTTCCGCAGCGCTGAACGCTTCCTCGACAACTTGGCCAAGTATCGCCGGGGCGAGCGGGTCGCGCCGATCTTTGACCCTTCGCGCGGTTACTAGACCCATCCGTCAAGAATTGGCGAGTTCTTGCAATACACCGCCAAAGCTGACAGCCATCACACCATGGTCACACGCGAGGGGTAACCGATGCGTGGATGGGGTCGAACATGGGGTATTGAATTGCCTGCAAACGTGTTTGGATTGGGGAAATGACGAATATGACCGAGACGAAAAAAGCATCCGACGTTTTTATCGACTGTCTGGAGGCCGAAGGCTGCGAATATATCTTTGGCGTTCCGGGTGAGGAAAACCTCGATCTGCTCGACTCGCTCGGCAAATCGGACAAGATCAAGTTGATCCTGACCCGGCATGAACAAGGCGCTGGCTTCATGGCTGCAACCTATGGTCGCCATACGGGCAAGACCGGCGTTTGCGTGGCAACCCTGGGTCCGGGTGCGACCAATTTTGTGACCTCGGCGGCTTACGCGCAGCTGGGCGGCATGCCGGTGCTGATGATCACGGGCCAGAAGCCAATCAAGAAATCCAAACAGGGCCGTTTCCAGATCGTCGACATCGTCTCGCTGATGGAGCCGGTCACCAAGTACTCGATCCAGATAGCCGCCGGTGACAACATTCCCAGCCGCGTGCGCGAAGCCTATCGCCTCGCCGAAGAGGAAAAGCCGGGCGCAACGCTGATCGAGCTGCCCGAAGACATCGCCGAAGAGCCAACCGAAGACTTCAAGCCACTGCCCAAGAGCGTCGCGCGCCGGCCTTCAGCCGAAGAGAAGGCCGTGCGCGCAGCGGTGAAAGCTATCGAGGCTGCGAAGAACCCGATCCTCGTGATCGGCGCCGGGGCCAATCGCAAGCTTTCGGGTCGCGCGCTTCTGCATTTCATTGAATACACCGGCATCCCCTTCCTGACGACGCAGATGGGCAAAGGCGTGATTGACGAACGCCACCCCAAATTCCTCGGTTGCGCAGCGCTTTCGGCGGGTGACTTCGTGCACCGCGCGGTCGAAGCGGCGGATTGCATCATCAATGTAGGCCATGACGTGATCGAAAAGCCGCCCTTCTTCATGAAGGACAATGGCGTCACCGTGATCCACGTGTCGACCAAGACGGCAGAGGTGGACCCTGTCTATTTTCCGCAGATCGAAGTAATTGGCGATATCGGCAACGCCATCTGGCAGATGAAGGAAGATATCAGCCCGAACCTTGGCTGGAATTTTGACCAGATGCTGTCCTATCGCGCGGCTGAAGTGGCGCATACCGAGCCGCTGGCTGCCGATGCGCGTTTCCCGATCTTCCCGCCGCACCTTGTGCAGCAGGTGCGCGATAGCATGCCCGATGATGGCATTATCTGCCTCGATAACGGCGTTTACAAAATCTGGTTCGCGCGTGGTTACACCGCCTACCATCCCAACACCGTGCTGCTCGACAATGCGCTGGCTACCATGGGTGCAGGCCTGCCGAGCGCGATGATGAGCGCCATGCTGTACCCTGAGCGCAAGGTGATGGCGATTTGCGGCGATGGCGGCTTCATGATGAACTCTCAGGAGATGGAGACCGCGGTGCGCCTTGGCCTCAATCTCACTGTGCTGATCCTTCGCGATGATGCTTACGGTATGATCCGGTGGAAGCAGGCGAATATGGGCTTTGCCGATTTTGGCCTGACCTATGGCAACCCGGACTTTGTCGCGTATGCGGAAAGCTATGGCGCGCATGGGCACCGGGTGGAAAGTTCAGAGCATCTGACCGAACTGCTCGCCCATACGCGCGATACGCCGGGCGTGCATCTGATCGATTGCCCGGTCGACTACACCGAGAACGACCAGATCCTGAACCACGACATCAAAAAGCTGAGCGCTGAACTCTAAGTCGGCCCCCGCGAAAGGACATCGCCATGCATGAAGTCGTCAATCCCTTTGATCTGTCGGCAATCGGCAGCGTCCCTATGAGTGACTGGGAGGCCGTCGACGCCTTCCTGGCGCGGGCAAAGGAACTCTCCGAGGATCGGTCTGCGTGGATGAAGCCGCATGAGCGCGCCGCTATCCTCAAACGCGCGGCCGAGATCATGCAGGATCGGTTTGATCACCTCGCATTTCAGGTTGCGAATGAAGGCGGCAAGCCGCTGATCGATGCCCGTGTCGAGGTTGCACGCGCGATCAACGGCATGGAATTGTGCATCGAGGAATTGGGGAGCTTGCGCGGAACCGAGATTCCCATGGGGTTGACGGCGGCAGGCGATGGCCGGGTGGCGTGGACCACGCGTGAGCCGATCGGACCTGTCGTGGCGGTCTCTGCCTTCAACCACCCGCTTAACCTGATCGTGCACCAGGTTGCGCCTGCCGTTGCGGTGGGTTGCCCGGTGATCGTCAAGCCTGCGGGCGACACCCCGCTATCGTGTTTTGAGTTTGTCGATATCCTGCACGAAGCAGGCCTGCCCAAGGAATGGGCGATGGCTGTTCTCACTCCGCGCGATGTCTCGTCCAAGATGGTGGCCGATCCGCGTGTTGCGTTCTTCAGTTTCATCGGCTCGGCGGCGGTGGGCTGGTCGCTGCGTTCGCAATTGGCTCCGGGCATCCGCTGCGCTTTGGAGCATGGCGGTGTGGCGCCGGTGATCGTCGATGCGACGGCTGATCTGGATGCGGCGGTGCCAGCCCTTGTGAAGGGCGGCTATTACCATTCCGGCCAAGTCTGCGTCTCAGTGCAGCGCGTGTTTGCACATGCCTCGATTATAGATGATCTGGCCGCGCGGATGACGGAGGCTGTGACCGCGCTCAAGGTTGGCAATGCGATCCATGAGGATACCGAATGCGGCCCTCTGATCCGTCCCAAGGAATGCGACCGGGTGGCTGAGTGGGTTTCCGAAGCCGTTGCAGGGGGCGCGCAGGTGCTATGCGGGGGCGAGAAGCTGTCCGAGACGAAATACGCACCGACGCTCCTGCTCAACCCGCCCACCGACGCAACGATCTCGCAGAACGAGGTCTTTGGCCCGGTTGTATGCCTCTATTCCTATGAGGATGTGGATGCAGCGATTGCGCAGGCCAATTCACTCGACGTGTCGTTCCAGGCGGCGGTCTTCACCAATGATCTGAACGCCGCGATGCACACCTATCGCACCATCAACGCCTCAGCCGTGATGGTGAATGATCACACAGCCTTCCGCACCGACTGGATGCCGTTTGCCGGGTTGAAGACATCGGGCCACGGCGTCGGCGGTATCCCCTATACTTGCCACGAAATGACCATCGAGAAGATGATCGTGATTAAGGGGTGAGGGGAGAGAGCCGCTTAGCTCTCCTCCAACAGCACCAGCACACACGTGACCGTCATCCGTTCTTCTGCGCCGAAGCGGTGATCGACTTCGCGCACGCTGGCGTCGGCGACCAATTGGCCGGGGATACGGAACTCGTGCTCTGGCAGTGCTGCGATGAACTCCTCGCCGGCCTCAACCGCGGCGTGGCCAATGAACTCAAGCGCAATCTCGTGCCGCGTTCCGTTAAAGGTGATGGATGACCAGGCCGTTTCCTCATGGCTCACCAGTTCAGCAGTGCCCTTAGTGACGGTGAGGAGCGCCTCGCGCAAACGGTCTCCCGCGGAGCGGCGGGGGCGATAGCGAGGATTGCGAGGCGGCGAGGGCGCCTCCACCTCATCGCGCGGCGCATCAGCGGACTTCGTTTCAAGCACAGCGATATCAAACATGCGCAAATCCCTTCGTTTCCTGTGTGGAGGGCGCAGGGGCTGCGCCATAATTCTGCATCCAGCGCAGGGTGCGTGCTTCGGTCTTGGCGCGAGGCGTGCGGCCCATGCGCAGGTCCAGCACAAAGCGCGGATCGTGCGCGGCAAGACGGCCAAACTTGGTGGCAGGCATGTCGTGTTCACGCAGGAATCTCTCGACTTTTCGGATCAACATGAGGGGAAACCTCCTTCGGTTCGAGTGTCAGTGCACCTAGCGATCAGATCCCGCGACTCGCTCGATGTTCCTTAAATGTTCCAGTTGATTTCCTACTTGTCTAGGAAAAATCCTTCATGTAAGGGAAATTTATGAGTGAGCAGAAAGAAAATGGAATGAGCGGGCCGCGCGGCAGGCTCCTGGAATTGGCACAAGAGCGCGGGGTAAGCCTGTCGAGCCTGTCGGAAATGCTTGGGCGTAACCCCAGCTATCTCCAGCAGTTCATTCGCAAGGGCTCTCCACGAAAGTTGGAAGAGGGAGACCGGAGGTTATTGGCCGAGTTCTTTGGGGTTGGTGAGGCGGAGCTAGGTGCGGATGCGTCCACAAATAGGGAAAAATCCTATACTCCCTCCCAGCGCGCACAGATCACGGACTTTGTCGAGGTCCCGAGGCTCCCGATTGGCGCATCGGCTGGGCCGGGGGCGGTTCCCGCATCCGAGGGAGCTTTCGATTCCTTCCAATTCTCGCGCCGCTGGCTCATCGAACAAGGCCTTGAACGTGCAAAGCTTTCGGCGATTGTCGTTCAGGGCGATTCGATGGAGCCGCTCCTGAACGATGGCGATGAGATCCTGGTTGACCGGTCAGAGCATTCCTTCCGCGATGGCGTGCATGTGGTGCGGCTAGGTGATACGCTGATGGTAAAGCGGGTTGCGAGCGCAGGGGGAGGGCGGTTCTCACTGCTGAGCCAAAACCTCGCCTATCCCCCGGTGAGCGTGGAGGGCGAGGAGATTGAGATCATCGGCCGGGTTGTGTGGAAGAGCGGGCGGATTTAGGCGACGTGCTTTATTCTGAGGCGCGTCTCAGCTTGACCACTAAACCAAGAAAATCCGAAAAACGTACGAATTCCTGTTTCCAGATCGACCGCATTTATGCATAATCAATGAGTGGGGCGGAAAGCGTTTGTTACGGGGAGCCATGCTCATACTTTCCGCCCCGGCCCTGCGGGATGCAACCCCGCCAGCACTACTCAATTCGATTGCAGAAACATCTGGGCTTGGAATCCCGTAATGCCGTTGGTCTGCGAACCGAACCACTAGATCATGAATCGGACGGCAACTCTCGTCAACGGGTGATTAACCACGATTCCGGCGATCCACAG
>JBCBMN010000079.1:0-14891 GCA_039822745.1 Pseudomonadota bacterium
GAGACGGTCAGATCCGGCCCTGATCCCACGTCGCTCGCAGAATATGACGCGAATTGTAGCGCAATTGCCCTTGGCAGCGCGCTTTATCTCCCCTTAAATCGTTGCCATCATAAGTGGCGATGCAATCTGAACCAAAGCGCCAACCAAACTGGGGGACACCATGGGTTTCTTTTCCAAGCAGTTCATCGACATCATCGAATGGGAAGAACGTCCCGGCCAACTTGCTTGGCGGGTTCCAATGGAAGACAATGAGATCCAGTACGGCGCCAAACTGACCGTACGCGAGGGCCAGCAGGCGGTGTTCCTCAACAACGGCCAACTGGCAGATCATTTCGGGCCGGGCATGTATGAATTGCATACCGACACCCTGCCCATCATCACCGCGCTGGAGAATTGGGACAAAGGCTTCAAGTCTCCCTTCAAATCCGATGTTATCTTCTTCTCCACGCGTGAGACGACAGGCCTGAAATGGGGCACCGCGCAGCCCATCACGGTTCGCGACCCGGAGTTCGGCGCGGTCCGCATTCGTGCTTTTGGAACCTATTCCTTCAAGCTTGGCAGCGTTGATCAATTCTACAGCACAACTTTCGCTAATCTCGAACAGCTCTGGATCAGCGATATGGAAGCTCAAATGCGCTCTATCATTGCGACCAGCCTTGCTGCGCTCCTGGGATCGGGCAAGACGCCGTTCCTCGATATGGCGGCCGATCAGGCGGCGCTTTCGGAAAGCTTGCAGCAGGCGGCTGACAACGCGACGGATCAATGGGGCATCGTAATCCCAAGCCTGTTTGTCGAAAGCCTGTCGCTGCCCGAGAAAGTGCAGGAGGCGATCGACAATCGCGCGTCGATGGGCGCGATTGGCAATTTGCAGGATTATGCCACTTTCAAAGCAGCGGATTCGCTTGACGAGGCGATGGCTGCATCAGGCGGTGTTGCCGGGGCAGGCGCCGGCGTCGCAGCCGCAATGGCGCTGGGCCAAGTGATGCAGGGCGGTCTTGCGGGAGGCTATGCTGCGCCAGCGGCAGGCGGCGCGGCTCCAGCCGCGGCGGCTCCGCCAGCAGAAGACCCGATCAAGGTAATCGAGAAGCTCCACTCGCTCCACAAAGCCGGTGCACTGAGCAAAGAAGAGTTCGAGACGAAAAAAGCGCAACTCCTCGCCAAGATCATGTAAGCCCATCTCTTAGGGGCAAGAGATATGCAGCCGGAAATGAACTGCCCGAATTGCGGGGCGCTGATTGGCACTGGTGAGCCGGGCTTGCCCGTGGTGACCTGCGGCTTTTGCAATTCACTGCTGAGCAAAGCCGGTGATGCGCTCAGCAAGGTGGGCGAGGCGGGACGGGTTCCGTTCGATGTCAGCCCGCTCCAGATTGGCACGCGGCTCACCGTTGAGGGTACGCGCGGCGAGATTGTCGGGCGTGAGCGCTGGGCGTGGGAGCGCGGTTTCTGGAACGAATGGCTGCTACAATTCCCGAATGGCTCAGCCCGCTGGGTGGCTGAAGAGGCCGGGCTCTACATGATCATGGAAGAGATCGAAGGGCAGGAAGACGAGATTGCCAATCTCGCCGCTATTGACGTTCGCACTCGGTCTGCAATGGGCGCGCAAATCTGGATCGGCGGCGTTCTTTACACTGTGTCCGATATGAAGGTGATCCGCTGCGTGGCCGTCGAAGGATCGCTTCCTCACGTTATCGGAGCGGACTCTGCGCGCGAGAGCATCGATCTGCGCACAATAAGTCGCAAGGCCGTGACATGGCAAAAGGACGGCTCTGACCAAAGCCTGTGGCGCGGTGCCTATTATCGGCTCGAAGACCTTGCACCTTCGGGGCTGCGTTCGTTTGAGCATTGGTCTGCACCTGCATTTGAGGCGGCCAGATGACCGCCGCAGCCGCCATCAAAGCGCTCGAGTGCCCATCGTGTGGCGGGGCTATCGAGCTTCATGCCGCGGGCTATTCGACGCTGCATGTGTGCCAGTACTGCGGCAGCGAAATTGATCTGACCAATGATTCCGCAAGGCTGATTGCCGAACACGTCGAGGCGGCGAAATCGCTTTTCATTCCGCTGGGCACCAAAGGCGCGCTCAACGGTGTCGAGTGGGTATGTGTCGGCAATATGGAAAAGGGCGATGGCTGGGACCAGTGGGAGGAATTTCTCCTCTTTAACCCCTATCATGGCTATCGCTGGTTGATCCTGACGGGCAGCGGCTGGAGCTTTGGGACGCCAATCCTGTCACAGCCCGCCAACCCACGGCAGGACGATTTTACCTTTGGCGGTGCGCGAATGAAGCGCATCTACGATCCCGCCACCAGCACTGTCGAACGGGCCATTGGCGAGTTTTATTGGCAGGTGAAGCGCGGCGATGAGGTCCGCTCCACCAGCTATGTCGGCGGTGGAAAAGTGCTTTCCTGCGAACTGACGGGCGATGAGTTTAACTGGACACTCGAAGAGTTCATCTCCTCCTCCGATGTCGCGGCAGCCTTCGGCATCGAGGATACTGGGCAATATCCGCAGATTGGCGAATACCCGCAGCCGCACCAGCCCAACCCATACTCCGACAATGCGATCAATCTGGGACTGGTCGCGAGTGTCGCCTTCTTTGCCGCCATACTTGTGTCGATCGTCCTGTCCTTCGGAGGAGAACAGCGGCGCGAGACGTTTACCGCCAACCCGACCTCCAGTCAGCGCACGATCACGCTGGGCACCTTTGACGTAGAGGGACGCGCGCGTCCCTTTACGATCACAGCGCGCGGCGAGCCGGGTAACAACAATTGGATGTATCTCGAATACACGCTTACCAACATGGCGACTGATGAGGAGATCATCGCGAGCCAGCCGATTGAATATTACTTCGGCCGCGACTGGAAAGAGGATGATCGCAAGGGGACGGTCAAGATTTCCTCTGTCCCGCCAGGAACTTATGAATTGACCGCCGAGGTCTCCTTGCCAGAGGACGAATTGCCCAATGCACGGGCATTGGCTGAGGTCACCCCGGATTGGAGCGTGAAGGGCGCAGGCCGTCCTGTGACAGTTGAGGTCTATTCGAACGGTGTCTTTTATTCGAACTTTGTGCTGCTGTTCCTTGCGCTGTTTGGCCCGGTAATCTGGGTCGGCGCGCGCGCGCTCAGCTTCGAGACTGCGCGATCCAGCGGCTATGACGGATATGAGGACGATGATGATGACTGATCAGAGGGTAGCCCCATGAAGAACATATTTTTCGCCTGGTGCATCGCATGCCTTGGCCTGCATTCTGCGGCTAGCTGGTACGGCTATTCGCCCTTTGGCGACGGGGTTCAGGCGCGCAACATCTATTCACGCGGCGGGGGGCCGGTTCACAAATGACAAGCACAACTTTCTTCGCAACCATATTAGGGGGAGCCATGCTCACACTCGACACATTTCTGGCGAGCCTCGCCTATTCGTTTCTGGGCATCATTGTCTTCCTTATCACTTTCGCGGTGGTCGACATCCTGACCCCGGCCAAGCTGCGGGTGGAGATCATCGAGAACCGTAACACCGCTGTCGCCATTCTGGCGGGTGCGGGTGCACTTTCGATTGCCATAATCATTGCCGCCGCCATCCATGGCTGACAGCGCGCCTGCTGCACTGGCATCGGGCGCAGCGGGAACGCAAGGCAAGCGCGAGCGTGGTCATAGGGGAGAGGCTGATGCGCGCGGTCTTTCGCTGATCCTGCTCGTCTCGGTATTCGTGGTCGCGACATGCGGGCTGATTTACGAGCTGCTCGCCGGGACCATCGCAACCTATTTGCTGGGTGACAGCATCACGCAGTTCTCGACTGTGATCGGGACCTATCTGTTTGCGATGGGGATTGGCAGCTGGGTCTCGCGCTATATCGACGGGCGGTTGCTCGCATGGTTCATCCGGATTGAGATCATCATCGCCGCTGTTGGCGGGACCTCGGCTGCGGCCTTGTTCCTATTGTTTCCTCTGGTCGATGATTTTCGCCCGATCCTTTACGGCCTGGTCCTCCTGATCGGATTTCTGGTGGGTTTAGAGATCCCGCTTTTGATCCGCATTTTAAAAGATGAGTTCAGTTTTGGCGATCTGGTCTCCAACGTGCTGACCTATGATTATATCGGCGCGCTGGCCGCGTCCTTGCTGTTTCCGCTGGTGCTGGTTCCGTTTGTTGGGCTTATCCGCGCTGGTTTCGTGATCGGGTTTGTGAATATTCTGGTGGCGCTGTTGCTGGTGTTTCGCCTGCGCAAGGATCGCTCGCTCCTCATCGAGCGGATCGCCTCGGTGGTGGTCGCCATTGCGTTGGTTGTAGGAGCCGTCGGATCGGAAGCCTTGCAACGCGCCTCGGAGGCCAGCCTTTACAATCACAATCTCATCTATGCGCAATCGAGCAATTATCAGCGAATCGTGCTGACCCAGAACAAGGGTGACATCCGGCTGTTCCTTGATGGCAATCTGCAATTCTCTTCGCGTGACGAATATCGCTATCATGAAAGCCTTGTGTGGCCTGCTCTGTCACGTTCAGCCTCCCCTCAGCGTGTCTTGATCCTAGGGGGCGGCGACGGCCTAGCCTTGCGCGAAGTGCTGAAAGGGGAAGGGGTGGAGGCTGTCACGCTCGTCGATCTGGACCCCGCTATTACTGAGCTGTTCAGTGCCGCCCCGGTGCTCAAGCGCCTCAATGGCGACGCTTTCAGCGATGCGCGCGTGGAGGTGATCAATGCCGATGCTTTCACCTGGGCGCGCGACACGGACCGCCGTTTCGACGTGGTTCTTGTCGACCTGCCTGACCCAACAAATTACTCGATAGGTCGGCTCTATAGCCTTGAATTTTATCGCAACTTGGGAGCCTTGCTGGCCCCTGCCGGGATCATGAGCGTGCAAAGCACTGCTCCCTATGTCTCAACCAAGAGTTTTGCGATGATCGGCGCGACCTTGACCGCTGCTGGCTTTGAGACCCAGCCTTATCATACCTATGTGCCAAGTTTTGGTGATTGGGGCTTTACGCTGGCGACACGATCCACCTTCGCGCAGATTGGCGCTTTGCCTGAGGGGCTGCGCTATTTCACGCCGCGCGAAGAGCAGCGCATGCGCGAATTTCCGGCAGACATGCGCGCTGAGGCACCGGGCGTGAACCGCTTGGAAAATCAGGCGCTGGTCCGCCTTTTTACGAGCGAATGGCGGGCGTTTGGCGATGACTGACCGCACGCTCACTCAGGTTGGCACGCATGCCTTGATCGATGTGCGAGGCGCAAAGCGACTCGATGAACCGGCGCATCTGGAGGCCATCCTGAAAGGCGCGGCCAAGGCGGCGGGGGCGACGATCCTGCAATCGCACTTCCACCACTTTGGCGAGGCGATGGGCGTAACCGGAGTGCTGATGCTTGCCGAGAGCCATGTCTCGATCCACACTTGGCCAGAGACCGACTTCGCCGCGATCGATATATTCATGTGCGGTTCGGCCCAGATTGACTCAGCGATTTCGCATATCGAGCAGGCCTTCCCAAAGGCTGAGATCGATGTGCGACGGATGGCGCGATAGGCCCCAGGTAACGGGCTGGCTTACGGGCTCGCTTACGGGCTCACTTAAGGGCAGGGCTTGGACGTCCATTGGCCCGCATTCTCACCCCGCGCGCACATGAACTGATACCAGTGCTCCGTCACTCTCCACTGCCCGGTTTGCGGGTGCTGGCGAGCCGCAGCAAAGGTCCGACGTCCCGAGACACTGTCATCCAGATATCCGTGTTCTTCAATACGGACCGCCATGAAACGGTAATCGGCAGGCTTTTGGTAGCCGTTGCGCCGCCAGACGCCGGGCGAGATGGTGATCTGCGCATTTTGCCGACCCTCCTGGCTTTCGGGATGGTTGCCCAGCAATTGCGCAGCCAGTCCGCCTAGCGTTTCCGCCGTGATCGACTTTGGCTTGCGGGGCTTACCCCATATTGTCGGCCTAGTAGGCAGCCAGTCCTTGAACTGGCTTTTCATATAGGTCGTCATGCGCTCTGGTGCTGGCAGCTGAACTTGGCCGGGGCCTGCAAAACACGCCTCTACCTCGCGCATGCCATAGGTCGTATCGCTTGCATCCAGCACACCGGCAAAGCGATCGTTGATCACGACTGAGTAGCGGCGCGGTCCGGCGGCTTGTGCTTCCTGTTCGATCGAGTGCATGCCCATGCAATCCGCGGTTCCGATCCGCGCATCCCCGACTTGCTCGAAGCCGCCGTTGATCTGAATCGTCGCGGTCTCGGCCTTCACTGCGATATCAAACACACCCTCATATGCAGGCGAGGTGGGCAGGCAGCCACTGGCGATCTTAGCCTCCACTTTCCCTGCACCAGCCGGGAGCGTCAGGCAGATTTCAGCAATGCTCGCATGCGCCTGAGAGGAAAAGAGAGCGAGAGCCACAGCGCCAAACGCGGCGTGTCTGGCAAGGCGATGGGTCATGGGTAGTCTCCTGATCACAATCGTTTTGATGTGCCCATTATGAAGCCTGACTGACCCGCTTCGATGGGGGCAAAACCCCAATCGCCTTTCGCCTTGATGAACCACAATGCACTTCGTTTGGGGGATCGACCCCATTCAGCAAGCGGCCTCTCGCTGCGACAACAGTCTCACATTGGGAACACCCGAATGAGGAGACTGTCGATGACATGCATTACCGCGAGAAAGTTCAGCCTGGCTGCTGCAGCGGCGCTTGCCTTGGGTTCGCTCGGCGCACCCACGCCGGCCGAAGCACAAGTGCGGGCTTTGCTGCCAACCATTGATGAGATGGAGCCGCTCGAAGACCTGCCCATCGATGGCGTCTGGGAAATTCGCGAGCTGGGCAAACGCATCGTGATCAATGACGGCCATGGCTATGCCGAGGACAGCTGGGTCCACATGATGATGTTCCGGATCGAGCCCGATCAAGTGGTTCTGAAGAACATCCGCGAGCTCGCCAATGGCGATTACATTGCACAAGACCTGCCGTTGCTCGCCAATGTCACGTTTGAGTGGGTTGGCGATGAGACGCTGCGTGGCCAAACCGATAGCCTGATCCCGGCAATCTATCATCTCGATCGGTTAGACGACTTTGGCGGCGGATATGGCGATGATGACTTTAGACGTCGCCCGCGTCCCGGTGACGATATCCCGCTGATTGATGATCCCCTTTCAGGTGATGACGACGAGGACCCAATCGATCCTTGGTGATCCGTTTATCCAAAAGCATTTCAAATTCAGTGGAGTTACGAGCAATGTTGAACGCAATTATAAGAGCGAGCGCGATCCTTGGTATGGCCATGGGCGCGTCCATGATCACCCCGGTTGAGCCGGCTCATGCGGCCTTTTCCAAACAAAGCTGCGGCGGTCTCAATCAGAAGACCTGTATCAACGTAAATCCTGCCAAATGGTGCAACGCTGGACTGATTGTCCTGCCCAAAGTGGGACGTGATATCTGTATCAAGCCCCCACCAAAGCCTAAGCCAAAGCCAAAGGAACCGTGCGGTGGCTTGAACCAAAAGACCTGCATTAATCTCAACCCTGCCAAGTGGTGTAATGCTGGGCTGGTCGCCTTGCCAAAGCTGGGTCGTGACATTTGTGTCAAGGCACCCAAGAAAGATCCGCCTAAGGCCAAGGATTGCGGCGGTTTGGGGCAGAACACCTGCTTTAGCCTGAACCCTGCCAAGTGGTGTGATGCGGGGCTGACGCAATTGGCACAAAGTGGCCGTAACATCTGCATTCGCAAGGCTGATCTTAACCCAGGTTCTGCCAAATGTGGCGGTCTCAATCAGGTTCGCTGCGAGAGCATCAACCCTGCCGAATGGTGTGATGCTGGCCTCAAAAACAAGGTCGTGTTCGGCCAACGCGACATTTGTGTTGCGGCCAATATGCGCGACGGTGTGGCCTGTGGCGGCGAAGGCCAAATCCGGTGCAAGAACATCAACCCTGCCAAATGGTGTGATGAGGGTCTCAAAAACAAGATTGTCTGGGGCGCACCCGATATCTGCATCAAGCGAGTCACCAATAAGGACCGCATTGATGTCGCCAAAGCCGTTATGCAGGATTTGGGCAGTAACAACCCGTTGGCCAAGCTCACCGACTGCCTGAAATCCCCTCGCAAGCTTGCCGATCTCAAATCCGCGATGGACGAGCGTTCAAAGAATGGTGTGTTCCGCCTGATCAGGGCCTGTGGCACCAGTGTCGAGGACCTCAAGCGGATGGGCTCGCTTTCAACCCTCAATGCCGGACAAGACGGTACCAATGACAAGTTCTTTAAGACGATCTCGATCACGGTTGGTGGCAGCGGCGCCGCCGGGGTGGCGGTTTCTGGTAGCACGGGCATCATCATTGAACTGCAGCAAAGTCCCAACGCACGGTGGTTCTTTACCGGCGGTGTGGGCGGCGGACCCAAGGCAGAAATTGTCGGCGATATCACCGTTGGCTTGTCACGCTCGGAAATCCCTACGGAGCGCATTGGTCTTGACCATGGTGTAGGTGCGGTGATCTCTGGCCACTACATTGTCGGCCTGTCCGGCGGGGTCGAGTTCCAGGGCAACTCGCTTGAGTTCGATGGCATCAGCTTCGGCGCTGGCGGCGGAGCCGGGGTCGGCGGAGCGGTCTACAAGACCGGGGCAATCTTCCCCTTCAAAGA
Organism: Pseudomonadota bacterium; assembly: GCA_039822745.1. Taxonomy (GTDB): domain Bacteria; phylum Pseudomonadota; class Alphaproteobacteria; order Sphingomonadales; family Sphingomonadaceae; genus Erythrobacter. The sequence continues at coordinate 8,600 of JBCBMN010000079.1, forward strand.
CCTTTAAGTACTCCCAGCAAGCCCGGCCGGTGACCCCAAACACCGGCCGGGCCTTTTTCCTATCCTAGAGTTCTAGCCATGGCATTTTTCCTTTCTACCCTAGCCGCCTTTGCGCCGGCCGAGCAGACCGTTCCCCCAAGTCAATGCGAAGCCGCCGAAGAGACGGTCATTAGCGGAGCTGTGCAAGACGACCTTGGGCTAGACGTGGCTGTTTGCCTCGAAGACGAAGAACAGCAGCAGCGCCTCACAATCCGCTGGTCAGGTGAGGGCGGCGGGGACGCGGTCTCTTGCCTCGCCAGTGAATGCCAAGGCGTCATCGAATATTCGCGCCATACCAGCCCGCATCTCACGGTTCTGACTCTGACGTGGACCAAGGGAGGAGGCACTCAGAAACTCTATCAATCGCTCAGCCGACCCACTCCCGACGTGCCAGCGCTCGCGCAGACAACGCATATTTGGGAAGTGGCCGGCGCGCAGGCAGGCTCTGCTGAGAGCTATCCTGTCCTCACTCAGGCCGCGCCATTGGCACTTATCCAACTCGACGCTTTGCTCGGACCAAATCCGTGAACCGTAACCTGTCAACTCGCGTTCGGATCGATCAGACCTTCGCGCAGGGCATAGGCAATCAGCTCGGCCGCGTTGCGCGAGCCGGTTTTGCCCATCACGCTGGTGCGGTGACGGTCGACTGTCTTGACGCTGATCCCCAGTGCTTCTCCGATTTCGCGATTGGTATGGCCAGCGACGACCTGACTGAGAACTTGCCGCTCGCGATCGGTGAGCGGTTCGAGATCTGCGCCGTCCTCCAGCATGCGGGTGAAGCGGCTGCTCACTACGCGCCCGCCTTCAAGAATGCGGGGAAGGGCGCGTGTGACTTCGCCCATATCGTCAGCCTTGCAGAACACCCCGTCAGCGCCGATCTCCACCAGCTCGGCAATCTTACCGCGCGCTTCAATACCGGTGAAGATCACGACGCGTGTTTCGGGAGACCAACGGCGCGCTTCCAGCAGCACCTCGGTCCCTCCGGCGTGCGGCATGGTCACATCCAGCATCAGGAGGTCGGGGCGATGCTTGCGAATGGCAACGATGGCATCGATCCCATTATCGACTGTTTCCAGAACTTCGATCTTTTGGCCTTGCAGCGCGTCTTCGTCGCGGAGCGAGGATGTAAGCGCGTCACGAATGATCGCGTGGTCATCCGCGATGACCGCACTGCAAATTTTTCCGAATTTCGACACACGCACCACGCGGTCAGCTCCCCCAAAGCCTTCGCCTTTTCGAATGCGCACCCTATACAAAAGCGAATGGGGGGAAAGAGCGTTTTGAACAGGCTTATAAGAGCGCTCACAGTGCTGTTGGCGCTTGTCGCAAGCGCTGTGATCAACCCTGCGATGGCTGGAACGAACCCGCCGGTTGAGGTCGAGCCTGGTCGCAGCCACGAGATGGTAGAAGGCTCGGCGCGCTATCTTGTCACGGATCCGGGCGACGACATCGGCGTTAGGGAGGCACTCGCCCAATTCGAGGAAGGAGTGTTCGCGCCAGAACTCGCCGCCTCGAACAAGGGAGAGTTTCATGACTGGCGCGTCTGGATAGCGCTGCCATTTGAAAGCGCCGCGCCTGCCGAGGCTGAACCGATGCGCCGCGTGATCGGGATTGGCGGGATCTTCGTAAAGCCGCCGCGGGTCTATCTTACCTGCGGCGCCAGTGCTCCTCGCGAAATTCTGGCAACGCAAACCCGCGAGGGAGGGCCACTGAGCGCGCGTTACTTCACCTATGTGCGCTCGCAGAGTTTCACGATTGACCCGCAACAAAGCTGCCTTGCGCTGATCAACACGGCAAGTTCCGACAATCCCAATATCGGCATCTTTCGCGAAGGAGAGCTGGGGACGCGGCAGGTCATTGCCGTCCTGCTCAAAGGCGGATTTACCGCGACACTGCTGATCATCGGGCTGATCCTTGCGACCATTTCCTATCTGACATCGCGTCCGTTGGGTGTGCTGATCGGGATCACTTATTCGTTAGCGATGATCCAGAACGAGGCGTCGCTGTTCACTACCACGCTAATCCCTGATCCCTTGGCGGCTCGGGAAGTGTGGGAAAACATCACGCTGCTGACGGCGTTCTCGATGCTGAGCGTCTTCCTTTACGGTTTTCGCAAGCTGCTGAGGCTGGAGAACGGCATCCTGCGCACGGCGATCTCCATTTTAGTCATGCTCCCGCTGATCATGATTGCGCGCAGTTCCAATGCGACGCCGGATATCATCTGGGCACTCTACCTCGGCCTGTTCCTGTTTGCTTTGACTGCGGCGGTTCATTTCGACATTGCGCGTCCCCTACGCTTCGCCGCGGGTGGTATCCTTATTGCGAGCGCAGTTGGGGCGGTTCTGATCGAACCCTATTACCTTGGACGTGACCTTTCCGACCTGACTATCGAATGGTTCCGCGATGCCATCCGCCTGATCGCCGGGCTGGGCATGCTGCTGCTGCTGCTCGTCGATGTTCTGCAAACCCGGCGAGAGCGTGCGCGGATGTTTGCTGAACGGATCGATGCGCTTGAAACGCAGGCTCAAACCGATCGGAGACTGCTGGAAACCGAGCGGGAGTATGCCCGTGCCCGCGAAGCTGCGACCCGAACCAAGGCACAATTGGCAGCGGCCAGTCACGATATCCGTCAGCCGATTGTCGGCCTTCGAGCGGCGGTTGGCAGCGAGGCCGAGCGGCTCTCGCCTGGTCTGCAGGAGAGGCTGGGTCAGGCGATTGACTATCTTGAACACCTGACCCGCGAATACTCGGACCGGGAGGAAACGCCGGACCTTGCAAAACCTGAGGAAGCCGCAGAGGCCTATCCCCTCAGCCTGATCACCCGCGCGGTTGAGAACATGTTCGCTGGTGAGGCCAAGGAAGCCGGCGTCTCTTTGAGTGTCGAGGGTTCTGATTGTCCCACGCAGGTACCGGCTCTCGCGCTGATCCGGGGGACTAGCAATCTGGTGGCCAATGCGCTTCGTCATGCCAACGCCGGGACCATTCGCGTTGTCGTTGGGCAGGATGGTGGCCGGTGTCACATTCTGGTGAGCGATGACGGGAAGGGGATGGATGCCATCACGCTGGCGCAAGTGCAGCAATCCGGATCGAAGTCTGAGCAGTCTGATGGCGATGGGCTTGGCCTTGCGATTGTGCACGAGCTGGCTCAGCGACACGGGCTCGAATTTACCATGACATCTGAGCCGGGTGAGGGGACACAGGCGCGGCTTTTGCTTCCTGACCAGTGCGAATGACGGCAATGGCGCCAGAGCGGGGACCTGACCCAGCCAAGCGGGCGCGTTTACTGTAAAATCACGACCTTGCTCTAGACCCGCCCCCGTACCGATCAGGCACGGGACGGAAAAACGCATGATGCAACTGACGAGGCGGTCTTTGCTGGCCGGCGCCGCTGCAAGCGCGGCTGCCGCAGGGCTGGGCGGCTGCGCGACGGCACAATATGGGTCCCGCTCGAGCTATCTCACCAATATTGTCGAGCCGCAGAACCAGAATACGGTCTATCATTGGGTCGATGTGGTGATGCAGCAGGTCCGCGACCAGCGCACCGCTCCGCCACGCGCCGCGTACAATTTTGCCGCGCCGATGGTCGCCGGTTTCGCGGCGGCCAATGCGATTATTGGACGCTATGAAATGCCATACGACCTTGGCGAGGCTCCGCGTGGGGCTGATCCCGAAGTCGCCTATGGCGTGGCCTTTGCGACAGCAGCGTCGGAGTGTTTCCAGCAGCCGTTCCTGTGGGAACGCAACGCTTTCAAGGCGCGCTTCCCGGACGGCGATGCCAAGGATCTGGGCGTGCGCTGGGGTCGTCATGTGGGCCTTGAAATCAACAAGATGCGCACCGGAGACGGCGCGGAACCGCACCGCGCGAGCTTCTACCTTGATCGCTATGATCGGCGCGATGATCCGCTCAAATGGACGCCGACGGGCCCCTCTTACAGTGCAGGACCCGGCCCATCGGTAGAGAGTTTTGCGCGCGGCCTGTTTCCCGGGCACGGCCAGATCAAGCCTTGGACCATGAGCAGCCCATCGCAGTTCCGCGTCGCCGACTTTGTCGACCCCGAAAGCCCGGAATTTGCCCGCCAGTTTGATCTGGTCAAACGCTTGGGTGGCAAGGCTTCGACTGAGCGGACCGAGGACCAGTCGCTGATCGCGCTCTTCTGGGAGGATGGCCCTTGGGGCATCACGCCGCCCGGACACTTCCTCTACATCGCGCTGCAAGTGATGCAGGATCGCGGATATGACTTCCTCGATCACGCGCGCCACTTTGCACTGCTCGGGGCAACGCAGGCGGATGCCTCGATCAATGCTTGGGACAGTAAATATCACCATGATATCATCCGCCCCGAAACCGCAATCCTAAGCCGCGCTCCGGCGTTCGGCAGCAAGGATGTGCGGGTGCGCGCCGACCCGACTTGGGAAAGCTACATCCCGACGCCCAACTTCCCGGCCTACACGTCCGGGCACTCGACCTTCGGCGCGACCGGGATCGAGATGACCAAGCTGATCCTTGGCACCGATGCGGTGAGCTTCAGCCATGAAAGTCCTGACCAGGTTCTGTGGCCTGATCTGGTGGGCAAACGGCGTTATTTCACCAGCCTTGAACAGGCTGCGTGGGAGAATGGCTGGAGCCGCATCTTTGGCGGAGTGCACTGGCTGGCCGATCATGAGGCGGCTGACGATGCGGGACGCAAGATTGCGCGTCAGGCCTTCACCACCCTGTTCCGGCCTAAGGTCTGATCCATGCGGTTGCACGTCATCTCGGCTGCTGCTGGCACTGCCTTGCTGCTTCTTGGCGGAGCAGTGCAGGCACAGGAGGTCAGCCTCAATTACGATCGGCTTTCTTCGCTCGAAGAACCGATCGCCCTTGCAGTCGGGGATGTCACGATCCAGGTGCAAGGTGTGCTTGATGCGCCGGTCATCGCGGAATTTGACGAGGTTACCGGCAGCGACCGGATCGAGGTCGAATTCGTCGCCAACTTTCAGGTCTCTGCCGAAACGCAGCTGCGCAATCGTTGGACCGTGGGCGCCGTCTATTTCGGCCAGTATTCGAGCGATCCGGGCACTGTCTTTCTCTCCAATTTCATGGGGCCGGACAATTACAACGACAATGTCGCCGGCTTTGTCCGCACCAGCTTTGGCACGGTGATTGGCGGCAACACCGCTCAACAAGTGCGCGAGCTCACCCGCCGTCGTCGCGGTGTCGGCAACGCCTTCCTCGCTTTCGACGATTTCTACGGCCGGCTTGATCGTTGGGGTGGTGCCTATGTCGGACGCTTCGGCCCCAGCACTTTGGGCCTTGTCGTCAATGAGAATGGCGATTTCGAGCTTGGCATGGAATATCAGCGCCCCCTTGGACGGCGCGATGTGCGGTTTACGGGCCGCTTCCGCCAAGCCGAGTTTGTCGCCGCCGACGGGATCAACCGCTTCATGACGCAGGGCATGGGCGCAGTTGGAGAGATCGAATATGGCAGCTCCATCTTTGATCTTGGCCTTGGGCTGGAAAGCCTTGATGGCATTACGACTGACACGCATCGCTGGTTCGTCTCTGCTGGCGCGCAAACTCAGATCGGGCAGGTGCGTCTGTCTGGTGAGGGGCACTACGGACAAGTCGCAGGCGACGATGAAATCACGGCAGCTATCGGGGCAGGTTATGATGTTGCTCGCGGGCTGTCGCTCAATCTGGGCCTCAATTATCAGGACGCGCAGATCGTCTCTGACGGCATCACTCTGGTGAACACGCAGGAAGGCCAAGCGGTCGGATCGGTGCGCTTCAGTTTTTGAGCTGCGGATTGTGAGCCCCGGAACCAAATCGCATTGGCTTCCGTATCTCTTACATGTCCAAGGTCAAAGTCTGGTTCGATGGAGCATGCCCGCTGTGTCAGCGTGAGATTTCGCTGATGAAGCGGCTTGACCGAGGCGGCGCGATCAATTTCGTTGATGTCTCGGACAATGCCGACCCATCCTGCCCGATTGATCAGCGCGAATTGCTCGCCCGTTTTCATGCTGAGGAGGATGGCAAAGTCCTCTCCGGCGCCGCCGCCTTCGCTGCCATGTGGCGCGCCATTCCGGCCTTGCGGACGCTGGGCCTGATCGCGCGCAATCGCTTTGTGCTCGGTGTGCTTGAACGTCTCTATCTCCTTTTCCTCAAGGTTCGTCCTCGATTGCAGCGGCTTGTGGGCAATTCGACAGACCGGAGCAAGCCTCTTTTGTCAGCAACCTAGCTCACAAGCCGCTGCAATCGAGGACGAACCTTGAG
>JBCBMN010000080.1:0-14683 GCA_039822745.1 Pseudomonadota bacterium
GCCCCTAAACCAAGTGTCATCCCCGCGAAAGCAGGGATGACATGGAGAAAGGACTTAAAACACCAGCGCCTTCGCAAGGTTCACGCCTTCCACCTGATCGGTTTCGGCGACAACATTTGCACCAAGCGGTTCATCAAGGCTCAACAGCAGCACTGCTTCACCCCCCGCATCGCGGCGGCCCAGGTTGAAAGTGCCGATATTGATGCCGTGATTGCCCAGCAGCGTTCCGATGCGACCGATAAAGCCCGGCTTATCGTCATTGACGATGTAGAGCATGTCGCCATCAAGCTCAGCCTCGATCCCGATACCGAAAATCTCGACGAGGCGCGGCTGATCGCTGCCAAACAACGTTCCTGCAACTGAGCGCGGGCCGCTATCGGTCTCGACCGTCACGCGGATGAGGGTGTTGAATGCACCCTCGCGCTCATGGCGAATCTCGGAGACTTCCAGACCGCGCTCTTTCGCCAGATAGGGCGCGTTGACCATGTTCACCGTATCGGAATAGCGGCGCATGAAGCCTGCCAGCACCGCACCGGTGATCGGCTTGCCGTTGAGCTCCGCCGCCGCGCCCTCGCGCTCAATGCTGATCTTGGTAAGATTGCCCCGCGCGAGTTGCCCGACCAGCGACCCCAGCTTTTCGGCAAGCGCCATATAGGGCTTCAACTTGGGCGCTTCCTCGGCGCTGAGGCTTGGCATGTTGAGCGCATTGGTCACGCCGCCATTGACGAGGTAGTCGGCCATCTGCTCAGCCACTTGCAGCGCGACATTGACCTGCGCTTCGGTCGTGCTCGCGCCCAGATGCGGGGTGCAGATGAAGTTGGGCGCGCCGAACAGCGCGTTTTCCTTGGCCGGCTCCTCGGCAAACACGTCCAGAGCCGCGCCTGCGACCTGACCGCTTTCTAGGCAGTCTTTGAGCGCCGCTTCGTCGATCAGGCCACCACGCGCACAATTGATGATGCGGATACCCGGCTTGGCATCTTCAAGCCGCTCACGGCTCAGGATGTTGCGCGTCTCGTCGGTCAGCGGCGTGTGCAGCGTCACGAAATCAGCGCGGCTGAGCAGAGTGTCGAGGTCTACCTTCTCAACGCCCATTTCGATCGCGCGGTCGTCGGTGAGGAAAGGATCATAGGCGATCACCTTCATCTTGAGCCCCTGCGCGCGGGTCGCGAAGATCGAGCCGATATTGCCCGCGCCGATTAGGCCCACGGTCTTGCCGGTAACTTCGACGCCCATGAAGTCCTTCTTGGGCCACTCGCCGTTCTGCGTGCGCGCATTCGCCGCCGGGATCATGCGCGCGACCGCCATCATCATTGCAATCGCGTGTTCAGCGGTCGTGATCGAGTTGCCGAACGGCGTGTTCATGACAACGACGCCTTTGCCGCTGGCATAGGGGATATCGACGTTGTCGACGCCGATCCCTGCACGGCCGATGACCTTGAGATTGGTCGCCGCGTCGAGAATGGCGGGCGTAACCTTGGTCGAGCTGCGGATTGCAAGGCCGTGATACTCGCCAATGCGGGCGGCGAGTTCTTCGGGGCTTTCGCCGGTGATCACATCAACATCGCAGCCGCGCTCTTCGAAAATGCGCGCCGCGTTGGGGTCCATCTTGTCGGAGATGAGTACTTTGGGTTTGGTCATGGTGTTAGCTCCATTGCGAGTTCCCGCGCAGGCGGGGACTTCGGGCAATCAGGAATTTGCTTTGTAGATGGAGGTCCCCGCCTACGCGGGGACTCGCTCCTTGGCTCAGCCGTTCTTGACGGTTTCGTAGGCCCATTCGATCCAGGGCAGCAGCCGCCGGATGTCCTCAGCCTCCAGCGTCCCGCCGCACCAGATGCGCAAGCTTGGCGGCGCGTCGCGATAGCCGTTGAAATCATAGCCGACGGCCCGGTCTTCGAGCATCTTGACGATTTTCTTCGGCACTGCAGCCTGATCTTCTTCCGATAGGCTGTCATACCATTCGCCGGTGAACTGCATGCACACGCCGGTATTGGTGCGCTTGGCCGGATCATCGACCATGTTTTTCAGCCACGGCGTGGCTTCGATCCAGTTCTTGACGATATCGGCATTGGTGTTGGCGCGCTCAATCATGGCTTTGAGGCCACCGATAGACTTCGCCCATTCTAGCGCAGCGATATAATCCTCGGTCGCGAGCAGCGAAGGCGTGTTGATCGTCGCGCCTTCGAAAATGCCCTTGTTGATCTTATCGCCCTTTTTCATGCGGAAGAGCTTGGGCAGCGGCCATGGCGGGTCGTAGCTTTCGATACGCTCAACCGCCTTGGGGCTAAGGATCAGCATGCCATGCTGCGCTTCGGAGCCCATGACCTTCTGCCAGCTATAGGTCGTGGCATCGAGCTTGGCCCAGTCCATCTCCATCGCGAAGATAGCGCTGGTCGCATCGTTGATCGTGATCCCTTCGCGGCCCGGCTCCAGCCAGTCCGTGTTGGGGATCATCGCTCCCGATGTGGTGCCGTTCCAAGTGAAGACGACATCGTTGCGCTGGGGGATGGTGGTGAGGTCGGGGATCTCGCCGTAATCGGCGCTCAGAACTTGCAGGTTAGGCAGCTTTAGCTGTTTGACCGCGTCCTGAATCCAGACATTGCCAAAGCTTTCCCACGCAGCGACCGTTGCCGGGCGCGAGGGATCAAGCATGGACCACATGGCCGCTTCCAATGCACCGGTGTCGGAGGCCGGCATGATCGCCACAAGGTAATCATCGGGGATGCCCAGCAGCTCTTTCGACAGGTCAATCGCGTATTTGAGCCGGCCCTTGGCATGCGCCGAACGGTGCGAGCGGCCAAGCGAATCGGTCTTCAGCTTGTCGAGCGACCAGCCGGGAAACTTGACGGTGGGACCGGAAGAAAATTGGGGGCGCTCAGGCTTGAGCGGCGGCTCATGAAGGAGCCCACGTGCATAATCAGTCATTGTATTCTCTCCTTGCAGAGAGCTCGCGCGGCGTTGGGACCGCGTGGCCCGCAGACGCCTTTAGTGGCCCTGCATGACGTGTCAATGAATGATCACTCGGGAACGGTGTAAGTGTGGTAACTGTCCGTTGTTTCGACTAGAGCGCGCGCTGCAATGAAGTATGACGACCTCCGCATTGCCCTTTTCAGCGGCAATTATAACTACACCCGCGACGGTGCGAATCAGGCCCTCAACCGGCTGGTGGGTTCGCTGCTGGGCAAGGGGGCAGCGGTGCGCGTCTATTCGCCCAAAGTGGAAAAGCCAGCGTTTGAGCCAACCGGCGATTTGGTTGGAACCCCCTCTGTCGGCATGCCGTTCGGGCGCGGGGAATACCGCATTCCGGTGGGTTTGGGGTCCAACGTCCGCAAGGATCTCGATACGTTCAAGCCCAATATCGTCCACCTTTCAGCGCCTGACCCATCGGGCCATGCCGCGCTGCGATGGGCGCAGGATCGCGACATTCCAGTGCTCGCAAGCGTTCACACCCGGTTCGAGACCTATCCGCGCTATTACAATATGGCGTTTCTGGAGCCGCTGATCGTTAGAATTCTGCGCCGCTTCTACAATCGCTGCGATGCTCTGGTCGCGCCGTCGCAATCCATGATTGACGAGCTTCTGGCGATGCAGATGCACGACGATATCGGTCTGTGGTCGCGCGGCGTGGTGCGTTCTACCTTTGCGAGCGAAAAGCGCGACATGAACTGGCGGCGCTCGCTGGGTCTGGCTGATGACGATGTCGCCATCGTCTTTCTCGGGCGGTTGGTGATGGAGAAAGGCCTTGATGTCTTTGCCGAAACCATTGTGCAATTGCGCAAGCGTCAGGTCCCGCACAAGGTTCTGGTGATTGGCGATGGCCCTGCCCGCAGCTGGTTCGAGGACACCTTGCCCGGCGGTATCTTTGCAGGGTTCAAGACAGGCGAGGCCTTGGGAGCGGCGCTGGCGAGCGGGGACATCTTCTTCAATCCGTCAATTACCGAGACTTTTGGGAATGTCACGCTGGAGGCGATGGCTTGCGGATTGCCTGTGGTGGCTGCCAGCGCAACCGGTGCGGCAAGCCTTGTGATCGAAGGCGAGACTGGCAGGCTGGTCGCCCCGGGCAAGAATACGGGCGAGACGGCCGAGCGCTTTGCCGAGGCTATTGCGCCCTATTGCACCGACGCCACTTTGCGCGCCGCGCATGGTGCAGCAGGCGAGACGCGCAGCCTCGACTTCAGTTGGGAAGCGATCAACCAAGTGGTCGCGGACAGCTATATCCGCCTGATCGAGGATCGCCGCGCGTTGCAGGAACGCGAAGCCGCCGAAGCAGCCTCGGCCTGAAGATCACTCAGCGCAGCACGCCCGCTTTGGTCATCGCCTTGGCATACCAAGCCATCGCCAGAACAGACAGCCAGATGATCACGGTGAACACCAGTTGGAAGGTTGATGCCAATTCCGGCGGAATGTCCGAGATAAAGGCGTAAAGGGTGGATCCCAACAGCCCAATCACTGACGCGATCAGCGCATGAAACGCGTATCTGCTGCGCAAGAGCAAAAGCAACGATCCGGCGACCGCTCCCCATACACCCAGTGCCCAGCAGATGTTGGCCCATAGCGGATAGTTCGCGAAGTAATCGACAATCACCTCGACAGGCACTCCGACGCTATCTGCCGCCATGCCGAGATAGTCCATATTGACCAACTTTGTCTGGACATAATCGTTGGCTCCGCCGGCAAACCAAATCAGACTGACGATGCCCAGAACCCACAAATGCCAAGGCGCTTTAGGCCCCTCGCCCACGATATTTCCAGTCATTGATATCTCTCCCACGGCGAGAACTGTCCCCGAGGGAGAGATAATCACATAATGTCAGATCGAACAAGGTGAGGCGCGCATAGACACGCCTCAATGCATCAAATCCGTTCGATCCTTTTGGCGACCTCATCAATGATATCGACGATCTCGTCGATCGTGGCCTTGTCCATCTTGCCTGCGCTCGCGCGGTTCTTGAGCACGCTGGCGAGGTTACCCATCGCTCGGAAGAGATCGGGAGACTTGGCCTTCACCTTCTCGGCGCGTTCGGCATGTTCGCCAAGACGCCCCATCAGCGTCTCAACCTCGTCTTCGCGATCATCAAGTTCAGCGCGGCCTGCCTTGGTTGCCTTGAACGGTTTCTTGCCGCTCGTTTCGCTGTCTTCGTCGGATGACTTGGGCTTGGTCTGTTTGATCAGGCCTTCTTCTTCGAGCATCTGCAGCGTGGGATAAACCGCACCCGGGCTTGGCGCATAGGCACCGCCGGTCATGTCTTCGATGGCGCGGATCAGTTCATATCCGTGGCGCGGCTCTTCATTGATCAGCGCCAGCAGCGCGAGGCGAAGCTCACCTGTGCCAAACATCCGACCGCGCCGCTTGCGAGGGCCGCGCGTGTTGTCTTTCCAGCTGCGACCACTACGTTCACGGTCGCGCTTGGCGTCCTCATCCCATTCGCTTGCCGCCTGCGCAGCCATCATTGCGATCATCGGGCCCAGACTGTTCCAGCTGCTGCCGCGGTATTTTCTCCAAGTCATAAGAATGCCTTTCGATAGTTCGGATGTGTTGAAAGATATATCGTAAGACTATCAATTCAAGCCGATCCGCTTTTTCTCATGCAATTTCCGACCAGTGACTTATCTCGATCCACGAATGACTGATTTGTTTGGAGAGGATGCCCCGCCTGCGATGGCGATGGTTGGCGGCCCAAGGGAGGATGCACCTCTGGCCGACCGCCTGCGCCCCCGCGCGCTCAGCGACGTGATCGGCCAGGAGCATCTCACCGGCTCAGAAGGCGCGATCGGTCGGATGGTGGCAGCGGGCAAGCTTTCGAGCATGATCCTGTGGGGGCCGCCGGGCACTGGCAAGACCAGCATTGCGCGGCTGCTCGCCGATGCAGTGGGGATGCGCTTCACCTCAATCAGCGCGGTGTTTTCAGGGGTGGCGGACCTCAAAAAGGCTTTTGCCGAGGCGGACAAAATGGCCGATGCGGGCCGCAAGACGCTGCTCTTCGTGGATGAGATCCACCGCTTCAACCGCGCGCAGCAGGACGGCTTTCTCCCCTTTGTCGAGCGTGGGACAATCACTCTGGTCGGCGCGACGACCGAGAACCCCAGCTTTGCCTTGAACGCCGCCTTGCTGAGCCGCGCGCAAGTGCTGATCCTTGAGCGGCTCGACCACACTTCGCTCGATGCTCTGCTGACGCGGGCCGAGGCGCTCGAAGGCCCTCTCCCTTTGACCAATGATGCGCGCGCCGCTCTGGTCGCCAGCGCTGATGGCGACGGGCGCTTTGTGCTGGGGCAGGCGGAGACGCTCTATAACGCTGCGCTCACCGATCCGCTCGATCCGCCCGGCCTCGCCAAGTTTCTGCAACGCCGCGTGGCGGTCTATGACAAGGATCGCGACGGGCATTACAACCTCATCAGCGCGCTGCACAAAAGCCTGCGCGGGAGCGATCCGCAGGCCTCGCTCTATTATCTCGCGCGCATGCTGACCGCAGGGGAAGAACCGCTCTATGTGCTGCGCCGCCTTGTGCGCTTTGCCAGCGAAGACATTGGCCTTGCCGACCCGCAAGCGCTCACCCAATGCCTCGCTGCCAAGGACGCCTATGAATTCCTCGGCAGTCCTGAAGGCGAGCTGGCGATTGTGCAGGCCTGCCTCTACTGCGCCACCGCGCCCAAATCGAACGCCGCCTATGCCGCGCAGAAATCCGCGTTCAAATCCGCCAAGGCTACGGGCAGTCTGAGGCCGCCCGCCAACATCCTCAACGCGCCGACCAAGCTGATGAAAGATATCGGCTATGGTGATGGCTATGCCTATGATCACGAGGCTGAGGACGGCTTTTCAGGGGCGAACTACTGGCCCGACACGATGCAGGCAGAGACATTTTACACGCCCGTCGAACGCGGCTTTGAGCGCAAGGTGAAAGAGCGCATGGACTATTGGGATCGGCTAAGGCGGGAGCGCCAGTCATGAAAATACCCAAGTTTGACCATTTCCTCGCGCTCGATTGGTCGGGCGCCAAGGGTGAGCGACACAAAGGCATCGCGCTCGCCCTTGCCGAAGCGGATGGTGGCCCTCCGGTGCTGGTCAAACCGCCCGCGCGCGGCTGGTCACGGGTTGAGGTGATGAGCCTGCTTGCCGATCTGCCGCCCCGCACTTTGGTAGGCGCCGATCTCGGCATCAGCCTGCCCTATCAGGATGCAGGCGCGTTCTTCCCCGGCTGGGACGAAAGCCCGCGCAACGCCAAGAAACTCTGGGCCATGATCGACGAGATTTGCACAGATGATCCTCATCTGGGTGCGCACAGCTTTATCGAACATCCGCAGGCCTCGCGCTATTTCCGCCATGGCAAGGACATGGAAGGCGACCGCTTCCTGCTTGACGGGGCGATCACCAAGGAAGGCCGCTTCCGCGTCGCCGAGGGCGCTCAGCGCGCGAAGAAATGCCGCCCGGTAAGCAATTTCAACCTCGTCGGGGCTGCACAGGTGGGCAAAAGCTCACTCACCGGAATGCGCATGCTGCATCAGCTGCGCGGCAAGCTCAATGTCTGGCCAATGGACCCAATACCTGAACGCTCCAGCCCGCACAAAGGCAGCGTTCTGGTGGAAATCTACACCGGCCTTGCGAGTCGGGAGGCCGCCAATCTGGGCGCACGGACCAAGCTGTTGACCTATGCCGATCTCAACGCGGCGCTGGAGGTGCTCGATTGCCCTCCCGTCGATGCTTATGGGGATATAGATGACCATTCCTCGGACGCTTTGCTAACCGCGGCATGGCTGCGCAAAGTGGCGCCTGAGCCAAAACGCTGGGAGCCGCGCTTCCTCACTGCGGAAATTGCATGGACAGAGGGCTGGACATTTGGCGCGTTGTGAGCCATCGGCGCGCTTCCGCGAAACTTGCGTGGCCGAATGCGCCGTGCCGGCATAGCTCAGTTGGTAGAGCAGTTGATTTGTAATCATCAGGCCAGGGGTTCGAATCCTCTTGCCGGCACCAGTTTCTCCTTTTCTTTCCATTGACCTGTTTTTGACGCGAATGTGATCGCAACCAAAGAAGCGCTTGCGTTATGTCAAGTTATCGCAAATCCTCTGACTGACTAACCAGCGCAGGGGGCTCGCTATGGCTCAGTCGGGATCAAATTCCGATCACAATTCCCAGGAAGACCGGCACACATTTAGTGCCTTCATCAGTTACAGCCATGCGGATGCGGCTAAAGTGCGTAAGCTGCATTCGCAGTTGGAGGCCTATCGCCTGCCGAAAGGTCTCGGGTCCATCGGCACGCAGAACAGCCACAATGGCAGGCTGGGAAAGGTCTTTCGAGACCGCGAAGACCTCTCTGCCGCGCAGGATCTGTCCGCCGCCGTGACTGACGCTCTGGACCGAACACAGGTCCTGGTGGTGGCCTGCTCCCCCGCAGCGAAAGCCTCGCATTGGGTTAATCAGGAAGTCCTCTATTTCCGGGACCGGCACCCTGATCGCCCCATCCTCGCTGCGATTTTGGCAGGGGACCCCGAAGAGGCCTTTCCCCCGGCGCTCTTGGAAGGCGGAGCGGAACCGCTTGCGGCCGATCTGCGCAAGGAAGGCGATGGCTGGCGGCTTGGTTTTCTCAAAACGGTTGCAGGCATAGCCGACAAGCCGCTCGACGCGCTGGTCCAACGCGACAGCCAAAGACAATTGCACCGCGTGATAGCCGTCACGTGTGCGGTTGGCCTGTTAGCCATAGTCATGGGCGTCATGACGATGATCGCTCTTCAAGCCCGCGATGAGGCGCAGGCGCTTCGGAAGAACTCCGACGCTTTCGTCGAACGCCAACTGACCGAGGGGCGTCGGGATTTGAAAGCGGTCGGCAGGGGTGAAATTCTCCAGAAATTCAATGAGCGGACGCTCGAATTCTACGAAGAGCAGCGCAAGATCGGAACCCTACCAGATGACAGTTTAGAGATATGGGCACGGCTTCTGCACGCCATCGGTGAGGATTACGAGCAAACGGGCGATTTCGAGGACGCCCGCAAAGCGTTTGCAGAAGCGCACGATGTCACCGCAGAACTGCTCAGGCGAGAGCCGCAAAACAAAGACCGCATATTTGCCCACGCTCAAAGTGAATTCTGGGTCGGAGATGCGGCTTATAGCAATCATCAGTGGAATGAGGCCGAAGACTCCTGGCTATCTTACAAGACCTTGGCGCTCAAATTGCACCTGCGCGAACCCGACAACGTGCTGTGGACGACTGAGGCAGGCTACGGCGAAGGCAACATCTGCACGCTTGAGCTGATGCGGGATGACAAGGCAGAGCGAGACCTTGAACTGGCATACTCAGCGTGCAGCGCGTCGCTCCAATACTTCGAGAAAGCGGCTGCGATGGAGCCGAAGGACCCAGGCCACAAAATTAACATCGCCAATCGCCACGCATGGATTGCGGACATCTATGACCTACAATCCCTGAACCAAAAGGCCTTGGACCAGCGCTATATTGGCGAAGGCGTTATCAACGACTTGCTTAAGGCAGAGCCCAAGAACTTCGACTGGCTCGACCTATGGGTCGCTGCTCAGACTTCGATCATCAGCGCGGAAGGCAAACTCGGCCTCTCTCAGGCTGCGTCAGCGCGCAGAGCCAAAGCAAGCAGCGTGCTGGACATGATGCTCAATCACGATCCCGAAAATTCGCAATGGAAGAGCTATTCAAAACTGCTGGAGGAGACACAATGAAATTCAATATGTTCGAATTCCCGTTCACTGATCAGTTACGCAAAGCACAGGAGATTTACGACCCTTTCGATCTTCCGGCCTTTTCAAAGGACTTTCGGCTTGAGATACAAGACAAAATTCGACCGATCCCTTTGAATTATGAGATTGCAGACAACTTTGAGGTGAGAACCCTAGTTCTTACTTCAGATGGGGTGCGCGTTGGTCTAAAATACGGAAAGTGCGTGGATGATGTACAGGGCTACAAGAAGCCTGTCCCAAAGGATGAAACCGAATTGATAACGCACCTCGCTCGCTTTCAAGATTCCTCGTTCCCACATCAGGTTGATGTGGCACCGCCAGGCACCCCCACGACGGAAGAAACCCCGCTCTCAATCAACGCGAAGCTCAAATCTCTTATTGTGCTGACTCTGCCAGCAGGAGGGAACCTAGAGTTCAATAGCAAGGGCGCACCATTCTCTGCGAGGGGTGCCTCAGATCATATGTTTAAGGACTGTGGCAAGATCATGCCGGATGGGCGCATCGTGCGTAACAAGTCGCCATTCCCATTGCTGATAAGTGACGGAGACAGCGAAGTCATCGATCAGGCAGAACTAAAGGAAGAACCAGACTGTCGTGCTGCCTTTTTTGTGGTTGACGCCGTTCAATATGGTAACTTTTTCAAGTTTAACATACACTTGGACATCACGGGCCTTTTTGGCACAGACAATTTCAGAATTCCGATCATTATCGACCCCGATGTTCGCCACCCCGGTGGCACGCGCCCGGGCTGAGTCTTGTTCCGATAAGTGGTACAAAGAGGACCACCACATTTGACCAACCTCAACACAATCCTGCGGATCGCTCGGGCCGGAAATCCGGCTCGGGCGATGCGTGTTTTTGATGAGTCGGGCCTTGCGGGCGGGCTCGATGATCCCAAGGCTCTGACGCTGAAGGGGCGGCTGCTCAAGGATCTGGCGCGGCTGGCGGAGGGGGATGAGCAGCAGGCCCTTTATGGGCAAGCGCTTGAGGCCTATCTCGCGGCCTTCGCGCTCGAAGCGACGACCTATGCCCTGATCAACGCCGCCACGATCGCTTTCGAAGCGGGGAGACTGGACCAATCAAAAGCACTCGCTCAGCAGGTTCTTGATATGCTTGAGGCCAATCCGAGCGAGGGCGAGACCCCCTACTGGCGCGAGGCGACACGGGCGGAAGCTTTACTGCTGCTTTCGAAGGTCGCTGACGCCCAGGCATCGCTCAAAAAGGCTATCGCGCTTCAGCCGCTGGCGCATGAAGATCAAGCGGCCACGATCCGGCAATGCGCACGGATCATCGAACTCCAGCGCGGTGATGCGCTGTGGCTTGACGATTGCCGCCCGCCTGCCTCGCTGCACTTTAGCGGGATGATCGGGCTTGATCACGAAGACCCCGAGCTCCTGAACCGCATTGCGACTTTAATCGAGAACGCCCAACCCGGCTACGCCTATGGCGCGCTGGCGGCGGGCGCGGATATCCTGATTGCAGAGGAAGCGGTGCGGCACGGGGCTGAGCTCAATGTGGTGCTCCCTCAATCTCCCACTGCGTTTCGGAGCCTGTCTGTCGAGCCCTATGGCGCGCATTGGGGCGCTCGCTTTGATGCGCTGATCGACAAGGCCATGATGGTCGATGTGGTCGGCGAGCATCTGGAGCTGGGCCTGCGCGCCTATACCTCCCGCATAGAATTGGCCAGCCTCACGGCTATGGGGCGGTGCCAGCGCAATGCGGAAATCCTCTCCAGCGCAGCTTTGAGCGTGACAATTGCCGCGCCCGGTGAACCTGAGCGCGAACTGGTCTCGCAATGGATCGCCGCGGGAGGTCAGCTTGAGCGGATTGAAGCACCCCGAGTTGGGCCTGGCGCGCAGGTTTCGGCTCACGACACCCCCCTTCCGCTCGTTGCCATTGCTCAGGTCAATGGGTGTGATCAGCAAGTTATCGAAGCTTTGGCGCAGGAGCGCGGGCTGAATCTTCGCCATGATAGGGAGAGTGCGCTTGTTTCCGGCCAGCCAAGGGAGATGCTTGGTTTCTTGCGCTCATGCCTTGCCAAATTCGAAAACTGTCGCGCCGGCTTGCTCATGAGCGTGATGGATGCAGAGGGTCTTGATCCCCACCTGCGTGCGCGGCTGTCTCTGCTCTCGCGTATTGATGGCTTGGCGCAGGTGATGACCGATGAGCATTCGGCACTGGCATCCAAGGCGCTTGAACCGGGATTGAGGATTGAGGAAACGGGCGAGATTACTTCGCTTGAAGGACCGATTTCGCTTTGGATGGTGCAGTTCCCGGACGGAGATTAAACCACCAGATCTTCAAGGCTGCGACGCGAAATGATCGTCAGCCGATCAGCGCTGCGTTCAATGATCCCGCGCCGTTCCAGCGCACTGGTGGCGCGCGAACCCGTCTCGCGCGTCGTCTGCGCGGACAATGCCAGCGCTGCAATCACCGGGGCCGGAGAAATCGTGTCGGAGGGGCCAACAGCCCGCAGCAACTCCCTGTAAAACCGGCCAACCGCAGACAGAGTGACACGCACAGCCAGCCTGTCCAGTACCGCGCCGAGCTGGCCTGAATAAATCCGCGATAGGCCCGTGCCCAGTTCAGGCCATTGCGTCATCAGATCGCGCAGGTGCAGCGCATCGATTTCGAGCGCGCTCACAGTGCCCAAGGCGCGGGCATCATAGGAAGCCTCATCATGGTCAGAAAAAGCGCCAATAAGCTCACCCGGCCCAAACGCAGAAATGACTGTCGACTGCCCCTCCGCCGAGATCGCTTGCAATTGCACAGTCCCATCGAGGATCAGCCACAGGAGCCTATCGTCATCCCCCTGATGGTAAAGAAAGCTCTTGGGCGAGAAGTCTCGTTGGCGCATGGCACTGGCCAGGGCCTGTGCTGCAGGCAAAGAGCACTGCAGGAAATCAGAGAGCGTCGCGGCAAGTTCCTGTGTTTGCGAAACCGTCTCCATCTGCGCGTTCATCTCCGAAGGTGACTTGTCACTGGAAGCCTATCGAAGCGGTGCAGGCGACGTCAATCCGGCAAAGAGAAAGGGGCCGGACACGCATGCCCAGCCCCTTTCAATGTGATTTGAGAGCGTCGCTTAGAACGAGAGGCGGAAGTTCGCACGACCCGAATGAGCGCTGTAGCCGTCAGCGAAGTCGCCGAGATAGCCCAGACCGATCGAGAAGTTCTTGCTGACATCGATTGTTGCGCCAGCTGAGAGCTCGAAGCGATCCTGCTCACGGGCCGGCAGGCCAAGCGAGAAGGTCGGCAGTTCGGCAGAGCTCACTGCGAAGTCACCCTGATCGTCGATCAGATCGTGGACCAAAGTACCCTGAATGAAGCCGCTCACGCCTTCGGAGACGACTGCACCGAGCTCGGCACCAAAGCGCGCCTCGACGAACTCGGCGTCATCGCGGCTTACGGTGAAGCCGAAGCCGCCCGTTTCGACCGCATCGTCAAAGCTGATGCGCGCTGCGTTGATGCCAACCGACGGGGTCAGCGAGATATTCTCATCACCGAGAAGATCATAGCCGATCACAGCGCGACCAGCGATGCCGTCAAAGTCGTAATCCGAAGCGATCGGTCCGAAGAAACCGCCGCGCGATTCGTCGACCGAGCCGGTCAGATATGAGAACTCGGCGTTGAAGAAGCCACGCTCAAGCACGTTGGTTGCGACATAACCGCCCACTCGGAAGCTTTCGACTTCCGAAGTGCTGGTGACTGCATCGTCCAGATTTTCGTCCGTGACTTCGATGTCAGCGTAGCTGGCCATCACACCGATACGGATCGATTCGCCGAATGCGATGTCACCGCCCATGGTGAAGACCATTTGATCGCTGTCATAGCCATCGACGGTCTCAGAACGAGCGTCCTGCTCAGCGCCGCGGATTGCAGCCTGCCCCCAGATGCCGCTGCCCTCAGACTTGAGGTGATGATCAAGCGCTTCACCAGCAAGGCTGCCGGTTTCGAAGACTTCACGTGCCACACCATCGCTAAGCGAAGGCAGAGCGTCGTTGAGAGCGTCCGCATAGGTAGCTGCGTCAGGCAGACCATTGAGCGTGTCGAAGGTCGCCGTGGTCAGCGTTCCTGCGTTCAGCGCCGTATCCACTGCACCACCAAAGGTTGCAAGGTTCGGGTCTGAGTTACCGGCAAGCGGGTTGACTGAAGACACCTCGATGCTGAGCGAGCCGACAACCGGAGTGTATTCCAGCAGAAGGTCATCATCGAGGATGTTGATCGTCGCACCATTGTCGGTGAAGGTTGTGCCTTCCTGAAGGATCAGAACCGTCTGGCCGAGCAGCTCTTCGTCGAGCGGCGTTGCGATGTTGAGCACGCCGGTCTCTTCCAGCGTGATCGAACCCGTGGTCGTCAGCGAGTCGACACCCAGATCGATGTTCACTTCGCCGACATGGACAATGTCACCCGTCAGCGAGCGATTGCCGTCAACGTCCAGATCATTGAGCGTACCGCCCAGCGTCGAGCCGAGCTGGATCGTTTCGAAACCGACAATGTTGTCGCTGTCGAGAACACCGGCGAGGATCGCAAGGTCGGTTCCGTCGCCGCCGCTCACCGAACCGGTGATCGAGGAGCTGGAGCCTTCAAGGATGAAGGTGTCGTTGCCGGCTTCCAGATCGACCCAGCCATTGACGGTTGCGCCGCTCCACTGCTGGAATTCATCATCACCTGCGCCGAGCAGGACAGCGTCCATGCGGCCCGTAACCGGGTTCACAGCATTGGCCGTGATCTCACCGAAGTTGACGATGGTCTGCGAACGGACGTTAGCCGGCGAACCTGCTTCGGAACCGCCCATGCCGTCATCAACGAAGTTGCCTGAGCTGGCATTGATGCCGATGTCGCCGCGGATGATGCCGCCTGCCAGGTTGGTAACCGTGTCAGTCGCCGGACCCGCCAGGTTATCGGGATCATCGACGCCGTCGAAATCGATACCAGCGTCAAGCTCACGGTTGGTCAGGCCAGCGTCGGAGAAGTCGCCATTCGGATCGCTGG
>JBCBMN010000081.1:0-14388 GCA_039822745.1 Pseudomonadota bacterium
AACGTTGCGCCGCTGATCGCTGGCCTGATGGCTGATTATGACGCCTTCCTCGCTCCGGCGACCACTTCGGGCAAGAACATCGCACCGCGCGTTGCAGCACACCTTGATGTGATGCAGATCTCGGACATTCTCTCGGTCGAAGGTCCCAAGACCTTCACCCGGCCGATCTATGCTGGCAACGCCATCGCGACCGTCGAAAGCTCGGATGCGAAGCTGGTCATCACCGTTCGTGGCACTTCGTTTGAAAAGGCGGCTGCCGAAGGCGGCTCGGCTGCAATCGAAGATGCCAGCGGGCCCGGTGACGCAGGTATTTCGAGCTTTGTAAGCAGCGAGATCGCTGACGGCGGTGACCGTCCCGAACTCGCAAGCGCCAAGATCATCGTTTCGGGTGGCCGCGCGCTCAAAGACAGCGAGACCTTCGAGCAGATCATCAACCCGCTGGCTGACAAGCTGGGTGCTGCCATCGGCGCCAGCCGTGCAGCGGTCGATGCAGGCTACGTCCCCAACGACTATCAGGTCGGCCAGACCGGCAAGATTGTGGCTCCGGAAGTGTACATTGCCATCGGCATTTCAGGCGCCATCCAGCACCTTGCCGGCATGAAGGACTCCAAGGTCATCATTGCCATCAACAAGGACGAAGACGCTCCGATCTTCCAGGTGGCTGATATTGGCCTGGTCGCAGACCTCTATGCCGCCGTGCCTGAACTGACGGGCGCGCTGGGATAAACTCTTGCGCCCACTCGAGTAAATTGAAATAAAACCTCCGGAGTCGTTCTTGGAACTCCGGAGGTTTTATTTATGCTGTCCCGTTGGTTCCTGGGTATTGCGGCTTGTGGCTTGGCCGCGCTCGCACCGGGTCTCACCGCCGAGGCGAAGGACAAGAAGGACGCGCTGCATTTTCCGCCAGAGGTGGTCGAACGAGAGACTGCTGCGAAGCTTCCCCCTTTGCGGCCCTGGAACATCGATTTCGCTGAGAATCGCTGCCGCCTCTCGCGGCTTTTCGGCACCGAAGAAGAGCCGCATCTGATATTCTTTGAACAGACTGCACCGGGCGCACGATTCGGCCTGACCTTTGCGGGATCGCAGCTGAAGCGTTTTGCGCGCGCCGACGATGTGTCGCTGGGTGCTGAGCGCGATAAGCCCATTGAGCCGATTGATCGCTTTTATCGCGGCGATGTCACCGGCATTGGCCCCGCCATTATCATCGCTGACTACCGGATCGGCAGATCCGTCGAGACCAGTGTTGGTGCAAAAGACAAAGGCGATGAAACACGGCGCCTGTCCAAGGCGGGTATCGACCTTGACGAAGCAACGACGATCGATCGTTTCGTGCTCGCAAGGGAAGACGACGTTGTCAGCTTCGAAACGGGAGACATGATTCCTGCGTTTCAAGCGCTTAATGTATGCACTTCGGACCTGCTGCGCAGCTGGGGCCTCGATCCAGACGAGCATCAGGCCTATCGCTCGCCGGTATGGACCAACCGCATATCGATCTCGAAGCGCATTGCACGCTATTATCCGCTGGACGCTCTAAATCGCGGTGAGATGGGAGTCTTCCGCATGCGCGTGATCGTAGAGAAAGATGGGGCGGCCTCGGACTGCTTCCTCGAAGCCTCAACAGAGAATGCACGTCTCGAGCCTCCCGCCTGCCGGGAAATGCGCCGCGCCAAATTTGAGCCAGCGCGCGATGCGCAGGGCCAGCCGATACGCTCCTTCTACTCAACGTCGATCACCTATCAGATCAGTCGTTGAATCGCCCAGTTGAAAGGGTAGCCCATGAGAAACTTTGCAAGAAAGCTGAGCGCAATAGGCGCGATGTTTATGGCGGCAAGCGCTGCTCTCACCGCAGCGCCCGCATCGGCCAAGGGGCTAGAACTCGAACCCAGTTCCGACTGGAAGTTCCGCGAATATGATGATCGCTGCCGCGCAAGCAGAGTGTTTGGCGAAGGCGAAGATCGAACAACGCTCTGGATTGAGCAGGGCGGAGTGGAGCCGCGCTTCAACCTGACGCTGATTGGCCGACCGCTGCGCCATCCCTACGGCGGTGGCATCCGTGTTCAGTTTGGCGAGGAGCCCGAATATATCCGCAGCTACATCCCGGCCAAGTCAAGCAAGGGCAGGCCGGTCATACGAATGTATGGCGCCGCTATCACGCAGCCCGAGATCAAGCGCGAGGATGATGCCGCTTCGGAAGGGAAGAATTTGGCGCGGGTGCAGGCCAGCCTTCAACGCGCCAAAGCCTCCGAGATTACCTCGCTGCGATTGCGAACCTCGATTGTGGAGCCGCTCACACTAAATTTCGGCTCCTTCGAAGCGCCGATGGAGTTCCTCGCGGATTGCGGTGAGCGGATTTCCATTCTCCTGTCTGAAGCAGGCCGACCGCTGTCGGGCGAAGCGAAACCACCGGTTCCAATCGGGTCAGACAATTGGCTGACGTCAAGTGATTACCCTGCCTATCTCCAACGCGCGCGAATGGGAGGGGAGATCACGGTTCGGCTGACAGTGAACAAATCGGGCAAAGCCAGTTCCTGCTTCGTGGTTGGCTCCGACAAGCCGCAGATTTTTGATGATGCCGTGTGCCTGGGTTTGATGAAGCGCGCCAAATTCAAGCCAGCGGAGGATATCGGCGGCAATCCGATCGCGTCCTATTACTTTTATGGCGTTACTTTCGAGATGCGCTAACCCGATAGCCTCGCTGCGGCCGCCGAGGCCTTGCAGGAACCTAAAGGCCGTCCGAAGACCAAGCTCGCTTTTCACCGGGCAGCCCAGGCACTTTGGTTCTGGTCTTTCCGGTGCACAGATTGTTTGACGCCATGCGCGCCGCACTCTGGATCGCGGCCTTGGTATCGCCAG
This sequence comes from Pseudomonadota bacterium, assembly GCA_039822745.1. Lineage (GTDB taxonomy): Bacteria > Pseudomonadota > Alphaproteobacteria > Sphingomonadales > Sphingomonadaceae > Erythrobacter. The sequence goes on from JBCBMN010000081.1 coordinate 2,854, forward strand.
CCATCAGAGCCGCTGCGCACTGAGCGCATTCACGCTGGCCTTCATGGGTGCGGTCATGCGCAACAACTTCGCCAAGCAGACCGAACAGGCGAAACCGCTCATTGGTGAGCCGCTCTTCATCCGCGCCGCAATCCAGCAAGGAAAAATAGAGCTCGTCGCGCGGATTACGAAGTTCGCTGGGCGCAGGCCACAAAGCTCGCCCGGTCAGGACATAGGCGCCCGATCCGACCTCGAGCGTACACGCATCGCGGGTGGAAACCAGCGCGCCATTGATGACAGCCTGCGCCCCGGCAGCGAGGCGCACGGTTTGCGAATGGGGTTGTGAGTATTGATCAGCCATGAGCAAAGCTCAGAACGGCGCAAGGTCAGCGAAAATAATGCGCAAGGCTACTTAGTCGGCGGGTGAGAAGTGCGCGAGGTTTGGACCCGTCACATGAAGCTGGTGATGAAATGCAACGTCATGCCAACCAGCCCGCCAACAAGAGTGCCGTTGATGCGGATGAACTGCAGGTCGCGGCCCACCGCGTTCTCGATCCGCCCGGTGATGGTGGTCGCATCCCAACGCTTGACCGTTTCAGATACCAAAGTGACGATTTCTGAACCATAGCGGGTTGCCACACCTGCTGCAGTCCGCCGGGCAAAGCGATTGATCTGCTCTTGCAGCCGCTCATCCTGCCGCAGCGCGTGGCCAATATCGATCAGCGCTTTGCGCATATCAGCCCCCAATTGCGTGTCGGACGAGCGTGCGCGGCGGATCAGGGAACGGCGAATGCGCTCCCAAACGCCCATCCACCATTCGGCGACCGCTTCGTTCTCGATCAGATCTAGCTTCATGCTCTCCACCCGCTCACGCGTCTTGGGATCATGTTGCAGATCATTGGCGAGCTGTTGCAGCCCTTCCTCGATCTTATAGCGGATCGGATGATCGGGATCGACCAGCACTTCGGCCAGAAGCTTGTAGAGGCCATCGAGCACGTTCCCGGCAATGCGTTCATCAAGACCCGTCCAGCGCAGCACCGCATTAGCGCGCTGATGGATCACGTCTTTGACAGTGTCCTCATTGTCTTCAAGCGTCAGACCGGCCCAGCGAATGAAGCCATTGATGAGCGGCTGGTGCCGCTTGTCGGTCATCATGCTTTCCAGCATGCGGCCTGCCAGTGGCGAGATGTCGAGCTTTTCCAGCTGCCCGCCGAGGCCTGAGCGGACTTGATTGCCCAGCCGGTCCGGATCGAGCGATTCGAGCACTTCGGCCAGCATTTCCGCAGCACCGGCGGTGATCCGCGAGCGCGTGTCATTGGCGCTTTTGTCAGGGCTATCGACCAGGAATTCACCAATAGCACGCGCAATATTCATCCCCGCCATGCGCCGGGCGACCACGGCTGGGGTCAGGAAGTTACGCCGCAGGAACTGCGCCATCGTTTCAGCGATACGGTCTTTGTTCTCGGGAATGATCGCGGTGTGCGGGATGGGAAGGCCGAGTGGGTGACGGAACAGCGCGGTCACCGCAAACCAGTCGGCAAGGCCACCCACCATGGCCGCTTCGGCAAAGGCATTGATATAGCCCCATGCCGGATGCGCACCGGGCGCGGTGGCGGGCCCGTGGGAGGTGAAGAACACCAGCGCCATTGCCGCCAGCAGCCCCGTAGCGCTCCAGCGCATGCGCCGGGCTTTGTCCTCGCTCAGAGGCTCACCGCCAAAGGGCGACTTGGCTGCGGGATCATCGGCCCCAGAGGGAGGAGGGTGCGGCGCATGCATCTGTGTTCCTTTAGCCGCAAATCCCGCGCGGCGTCACCCACGCGCCTTGTATCTCGATATTATTCAGCGGGTTCGGCGCCGGGAGCCGGCAGTGTGGGCGGTGAGGGCTGCGGCAGAACCGGCTTGGGCGGCTGTGGATGCTCGATGATCGTGCCATCATCGCCCGGCTTATAAGTCAGCATCCGCTTACGCAGCCACGGACCAGCGCGCTTTTCAAACCCATCGGCAAGGCTGAAGCCTGCTGGAACAATCACCAGCGTCAGAACCGTCGAGAGCACAAGGCCGCCAATCACCACGATCCCCATCGGCTTGCGCCAGGCCTCATCGCCAGTGATCGAAAGCGCCGTGGGGACCATCCCCGCCGTCATCGCGACCGTGGTCATGACAATCGGCTGCGCACGCTTGTGCCCGGCTTCGAGCAAGGCTTCGAGCTGCCCGGTGCCCTTGGCCATTTCTTCGATCGCGAAGTCGATCAGCAGGATCGAGTTCTTCGAGACAATGCCCAGCAGCAGCAGGATGCCGATCAGGACCGCCATGGACATCGGTTGGCCGATCAGCCAGACCAGCAGCAGCCCACCAAGCGGTGCCAGCGCCAGGGAGGTCATGTTCACCAGAGGGCTGATGATCCGCTTGTACAGCAGCACAAGGCAGGCAAACACAAGCAGGACACCCGCGATCAGAGCGATGATGAAGTTCTCAAGCAGCTCCTGCTGCCATTGCTCTTCGCCCACGACATCGCGGATCACGCCGGTCGGCAGGTTCTGGAGCGTTGGCAAGGCATTGATTTGCTCTTGCGCGGTGCCTTTGAGCACGCCGTCGGCAAGGTCCGCCCCTACGAAGATCCGGCGGTTCTGATTGTAGCGCTGGATCACAGTCGGGCCGGCGCCAAACTCGATATCAGCAACACGCGCCAGCGGCACAGTGCCGCCATTGATGGTAGGCACGGGCAGGTTTTCGATGGTCGTCAGGTCGCTGCGATCCTCTTCGCTTAGCTTGACCTTGATCGGGATCTGGCGGTCAGAGAGCGAGAAACGCGCGGCGTTCTGCTCGATCTCGCCAAGGGTCGCGATGCGGATCGTTTGCGACAGCGCAATCGTGCTGACGCCCAGTTCGGCGGCAATTTCGCGGCGCGGGGTGATGATGAGCTCGGGGCGGTTGAGGTCGCCTTCGACACGCGGAGCGATGACCGTGTCGAGCCCCTTCATCTCTTCAATCAGCGCCACCGCGGTCTCGTTGAGAAGATCGGGATCAGAGCCCGCGAGCATAACCGTGATATCGCGGCCCGAGCCAAAACCACCGCTCTGCGACTGAAAGCGCACGCGCGCGTCGGGAATTTCGGCCAAAGCGGGTGCAAGCTGGCGCTCAAACTCGATCGAAGAGCGCTCACGATCATCACGCAGATTGACGAAAATCGAACCGTTGCCGATCCGGATACGCTCCAGCGCATAGTCAAATTCCGGCTCCTGCGAGAGCCGCGCTGACACCTCATCGACCACCTTCTTGGTCGAAGCGAGAGTTGCGCCCGGTACCAGTTCGATGTTCACGGTGCTGCGATTGCTGTCGACAGTGGGCTGGAATTGACCCGGGATTTGCGTGACGAGCAGGATCGTTGCAAGCAGCGAGAACCAGCCAACCGCCAGCATCCACACCCGGTGGTCGTAGAAGCGGGCAACGAGATATTGCGTGCTGTGGCTATTCAAGGCCTTCGCGACAACCTCGATCAGCTTAAGCGAAACCCAACCCGCCAAGAACGAGGCCAGCAAGGCCACAATGAAGAGCACAACCTCGAACGTCTTGGAGACCATGAAGAACCCAGGGCCATTGGGATCAGCGAAGAAAGCGCTTCCGGCATTCTTGGGTATTTCAAATCCTTCCAGAGCTCCCGAAGTCGCGAACATGGCCATGGCCGAAACTGCGAGCAGCGCTATCACAACCAGGAGGAGCATGGGCACATACAGCCAGCGCATGCGCGGCGCATCGATACCCGCGCGGCGCGCGCGCATTTTGCTCGTATCCAGCGTCCAGTTCAGAACGCGCATATAGCGGTCCATCAACGGGCCTTCACCGTGCGAGGCGTGGCCTTTGGAGGCGAGGAAATAGGCCGCCATCAGCGGCGTAACCATGCGCGCAACCGCCAGCGACATCAGCACTGCGACCACGACGGTCAGGCCAAAGCTCTTAAAGAATTGCCCGGCAATGCCTGGCATCAGGCCAACCGGCAGGAAGACCGCGACGATACAGAAACTGGTCGCAACCACAGGAAGGCCGATCTCGTCGGCGGCGTCGATACTCGCCTGATAGGCCGATTTGCCCATCCTCATATGCCGCACGATGTTCTCGATCTCCACGATCGCATCATCGACCAGAACGCCCGCCACAAGGCCCAGCGCCAGCAGCGAGAGGAAGTTGAGGTTAAAGCCCATCAGCTCCATGAAGAAGAAGGTCGGGATCGCCGAAAGCGGGATCGCCACCGCGCTGATCGCGGTCGCACGCCAGTCGCGCAGGAACAGGAACACCACCACAATCGCAAGAACCGCACCTTCGATCAGGGCGGACATAGAACTGGTGTACTGAAGTTCAGTATATTCGGTGCTTGTGCCCATGCGGATGAAGCGGATGCCTTCGGATCCCGCCTCGATCTTCTCCAGCTCCTCCATCGCAGCTTCATAAACAGAAAGGTCCGAAGATCCGCGCGCGCGGTTCATATAGAAGTTGACGACTTCCTTATCGCCCACTTCGCTGATCGACCTGCGTTCGGCGTAGCCATCACGCACCTTCGCCACATCCGCAAGGCGCACCGTGCGGCCGCCGCCGAGTTGGATCTGGCGTTGCGAGAGATCATAGGCCGATTTGCTGTTGCCCAGCACGCGGAGCGACTGGCGCGTACCGCCAACTTCGGCAAGCCCGCCTGCTGCGTTGAGGTTCTCCTGACGCAGCACATTGTTGATCTGCGTTGCAGTGACGCCCAGCGCCTGCATCTTGGCAGGGTCGAGAATGACTTCGATTTCGCGGTCGACGCCGCCAAAGCGACCGACTTCGGCCATGCCTTCGATCTTGAGCAAACGCTTCGAGACAGTGTCATCGATAAACCAGCTCAGCTCCTCGATGGTCATGTCATCGGCTTCGACAGCGACGTAGCCAATGGAACCGCCGCCAATATTCATTTTTTGAATCTGAGGTTCGAGAATTCCGTCAGGTAAAGTGGGACGAACGCCATCAATCGCCGTCTGCACCTCGCTCAAGGCCAGCGTGATGTCGGTGCCGATTTCAAACTCGACAACAGTGCTGGACGAGCCCTCGCTGGCCGATGATTGAATCGACGTCACACCATTGATGGAGCTGAGACCGCTTTCCACTCGCTGGGTGATCTGGTTCTCGATCTCCGCCGGCGCCGCGCCGGGTTGCGAGATTGATACGTTGACGCCCGGAAAATCAACATCCGGGTTGTTGGTTACATCCATGCGCAGAAAGCTGACGATCCCGGCCAGCAACAAGGCAGCGAAGAACACCAGCGGAATGACCGGGTTCCTGATCGACCAGGCGGAGATTTGGTTGATGTTCATATGCCTTGCGTGCCCTGATCTTGATGCTGTCTTGGTGTGCCGAACCTCGCCCGGCGCCTTTGTTCAAATACGCGCAGCCCTCGCGTCAGGATGAGGCTGCTCGCCTGCTTTAGGTGTCCGCGCGGCGCGGATTGACTGTCTCACCGGGATTGAGGAAGCCGCCTGCGCTTTGCACCACCAGCTCTTCACCGGTCAGGCCTTCGACAATTGCGATCCCCTGATCGGTTGCGCGGCCAATTGTGACCGAGCGCCGCTCAGTCTTGTTGTCCTCGTCGACGACATAAACGAACGCGCCTTCATCATCGGCGAGCACGGCGCTTTCAGGCAAGACAATCGCCGCGAGCGACCCGCCTTCGATCCGGGCAGTGGCAAAGCCACCGGGGCGCAGATCAGCCGAAAAAGCGAGCGCGACGCGCGCTGTGCCCTGACGGGTGTTCTGATCGACGGTCGGCGAAAGCTGCCAGACCTGACCGGAGAAAGTCTTGTCCGATCCCGCCAGCGTCACTTCGGCGGCAACACCTTGCGAAAGCTGCACCATCTGCGCTTCGCTGACCTGCGCCAACATTTCCATCTCGCCACCGCGTGCGATGGTGAAAAGCGCCGGAGTGCCTGCACTCACGCTCTGGCCCGGCTCAACATTGCGCGCGAGGACATAGCCATTATCAGGCGCCACAACATTCAGCCGTGCATTGCGAGCGCGCAGTTCAGAAAGCTGCGCTTCGGCAACCTTGACGCGCGCCTGCGCTGAATCGCGTTCTGCGGTCAGACGATCAACATCGGCGGTGGAGACAAAGCCCTTCGAAACCAGTTGCAAGGCGCGGTCGAGATTGGCCTGCGCCAGAGCGGCATCGGCTCTAGACACTTCAATCTGAGCAGCCTGTGCGGCGGCCTGCTGCACTTGAACCGAGCGGTCAATGACAGCGAGAACCTGACCTTTTCGCACCCACTGGCCAGCATCGACCGGCACGGAGAGAACGCGGCCGCCTTCGCCTTCAACGCCAACCGGCATGGCGCGGCGTGCAGCGATCTGTCCGGGGACTTCGATTGTGCCAGCAACCGTGGTTTGCCCCGGCGCAATAACCGTTACAACCGGTGCCTGTCTGGCTTCATCACCAGCTTCAACCGGCGCTCCGCCAGCAAAGCCGAAATAGACAGCAAACCCCAGTAGCACAACGAACAGCGCCCCGCCGATGAACAATACGAGCCTCAGCCCCGGATTCATCTGCTTGCTTTCCCATTCGCGAGCACCTGCATGGGGTTGAACGGCGTCGGTTGTGATGGTTGTTTCGTAATTCATCTGCGCTTCCCTGACCCCGTTTGCTCTATGATCGCTGCTGCGACAGCGATATTTTGAATTCAGTTTCCGACCTTACGGGTTTAGCAGTGTATTATCCCTATAAGTCACCATGAGCAAGGCCCTTAGAGCGCGCAAGGCCGCTTGAACAATGTTCGCATCGACTGATGACATGCTGAACTAGACGAAAGGCATGAAAGCCTCGTTCCGGCCAAAGCATAGGCTTGAGGTCAAATAGCAGAGGGCGGCGTGGCCCTTTGTCCGCGCCGCCCCCTAGTGAGCAAGATTAATGTGCGAACCGGCTCAAAGCCGGGCCAGCTGCAAAACTCTTAGCGGACCTTGCCGCGCTGGATCAGGTTGAGCACCCCAAGTAGGATCACAGCGCCGACAAATCCGGCCAGAAGTGAACGCCAATCGGTGATGGTTGCGATCGAGCCACCGCCGAAAAAGGAGAAGACGCCATTGCCGATGAAAGAGCCGACAATGCCAACCACGATGTTCCAGAAAAAGCCCATTTGCGCATCACGGTTCATGACCATGCTGGCCAGCCAGCCGATGACGCCGCCCATGACAAGAAGCAGAATTAGATAGACCACGATGAAACTCCCCAGAGCGCATTTTCCACGCGGTTCTCGCGCGAATCCCATGAAGCGCCCGCGCAGGAGTTAACGTAAAAGCCCTGAGGGGAGAACCTAGATTACAATTTGATCCAAAATGGGAAGGATCGTTTGGCCGATCTGACAGCGATCAAGTGGCGATCAATAACGAAGCTTGCGCTCATATTCCTCGCGATATTTCTGAATGCGAGTGACGCGCAGGCCCTTCATGCCCGATCGATCCATGGCGCGCTGCCAGGATGCAAATTCTTCGAGGGTCAGGTTGTAACGCTCAAGCACTTCATCGATCGTGAGCAGGCCACCATTTACAGCCGCAACGACTTCCGCCTTGCGACGCATCACCCAGCGCTTTGTCGTGGGTGCGGGCAAGTCGTCCAGCGTCAGCGGCTCGCCGAGCGGGCCGATTACCTGTGCGGGGCGGATGTCCTGGTTCTCAATCATAAATCGTCTCTCGCGTCGCCTTTTGCCGCTACCCCCGGAATTTCCGGAGGTGTGCCACAAGAGGCTTTGCAGCCTTCTAAATCTTCAAGGTTAACAGCCCGTTCCCCATCGCTTAAAGCGTTGAAGAAGCCCGCCGCGGCATCGCCGAAGCGCGCACCGGACGATCCCGCGCACAGCATCGCTTCGTTGCGAAGCTCACGGCGAAGTTCACGCGCAGCGCTGAGCCGGGCGGTCAATTCGCTCCACTCAATTGCTCGCAAAGCATCGCCTGCACGCACGGTATCGACCTCGCCGTCCGGCGCCGAATCAAGGCTGCCGATCAGCAGATCGTGGTCGCTTTCGCTGGCGCGAACAGCATCAATAAAAGGCTGGTTCTTTTCGAACATGACCTGCCTTCTAACTCGCGGTCGTCAAGATGTGGTAAAACTCGAATTTACCAGCCCTTAGGATTACTGCCTGTCTAACGGACAAGATGGCGGCGGGTGATGCAAGGGTAGCGAAACCGCCGATTTGCGCCTATATCGCGGCCTGATCATGGACATCACGACAACTCCGGCGCCCAGCTCGACCTTCGGGCTTGATACGGCCAGCCTGTTCGATTTGCCCCGCCCAGCGCCCGAATGCCGGATTGTGGTGGCGATGAGCGGTGGCGTCGATTCGTCGGTTGTGGCGGCGCTTGCTGCGGATACCGGGGCCGAAGTTATCGGCATCACCCTCCAGCTTTATGATTATGGCGCGGCCACGGGTCGCAAGGGTGCGTGCTGCGCAGGCGATGACATCGCCGATGCGCGTGCCGTGTGCGATCGGCTTGGCATTGCGCATTATGTCTTCGATCACGAAAGCGCCTTTCGCGAAGATGTGGTTGATCAGTTTGCCGACGAATACCTCGCTGGCCGCACACCAGTGCCCTGCATACGCTGCAATATGGGTCCGAAATTTACTGACCTGTTCCGCATGGCGCGCGAATTGGGCGCGGATTGTCTGGCGACCGGTCACTATGTGCAGCGGGTTGAGGCAGCCCAAGACGAGGGGGCCGGGCCGCATTTGTACCGCGCCAATGATCCGGCGCGCGATCAGTCCTATTTCCTCTACGCGACCACGCAGGCGCAGCTCGATTACATCCGCTTCCCGCTGGGCGGCTTGCCCAAGACGAAGGTGCGCGAGTTGGCTGAGGCAGCGGGCCTGCGCAATGCGGCCAAGCCGGACAGTCAGGACATCTGCTTTGTACCCGATGGCAATTACGCCAAGATCGTCACCAAGATGCGCCCCGAAGGCGCAGTGCCCGGACCCATCCTCCACGCTGCGACCGGCGAAGTTCTGGGCAAGCACAAGGGCATCATCCACTTCACGGTTGGCCAGCGAAAGGGTCTGGAGATCGGCGGACAGCCCGAACCGCTCTACGTCATCAGCCTTGATGCGGAGAGCCGCGCCGTGCGCGTTGGCCCCAAGCGTATGCTCGCAGTGACAAGCGCCGAAGTGATCGAGACCAATTGCATCGGCACTATCCCTGATGGCCCGCTGACAGCCAAGGTTCGCAGCCTTGCCAAACCGGTTCCGGTGACGCTGGAAGGGCCATTGGGTGGCGGCGCATCGACCCGCATCCGCTTTGAGACGCCAGAATTCGGCGTCGCCCCCGGACAGGCTGCGGTGATCTATGCTGGCGAGCGGATTGTCGGCGGCGGCTGGATCGACGCGACCACTTCGGTCGCTTCGTAAACGATCAGTCCTCCCAGGTCTCCAGCACGCAGCCATACCCCTGGCGATAGGTCGCGGTGTGCGCTGTGATCAGGGGGAAACGCGCCGTGACGCTCTTTGCCTCGACATTGTCAACCAGAGTGACCAGCTCCATGCCCGCCAGCTTGTCCTTCTCACAGTCGGCCATGGGTCGACCGGCGACAAAGCGGCATGAGCACGCAACCCGAGCTGCATAAGCGCTGCCGACCTGCGCATAGCCATTGATCGGCTCACGATAGACATAGGCCGCCGCCGCGCTCGCTCCGCTGATGATCAACAGCGTCCAGACAAGCACCCGACCCAACCCGGATCGCTTCGATTTGGCTCCCGATGCTCGCGTTCTTGACGTCTTTACCATTGCCAACCTTGATCACTTAAGGAATTGAGAGCGCGATGATGACCCGCCACTCTGCTACCCGGCCTATCGCTATGCCCCGCTCTATCGCTGCATTGGCGCTCGCGCCAGCCCTCGCGCTTATGACAGGATGTGGCGCCCCCGTCCCAGACGAAGAGGCCCCGCTGACCGACGCAGCGCGCAATGCCGTGACGGCCAATGCCGGCGCTCCGAACGAAGAGCTGGCGCGCGCGATTGACGATCTGTTTGCCAAACAGGGCATCGGAGAGACCCGCGCAGTGGTGCTCTATGTCAACGGGAAGCTGGCCGCCGAGCGGTATGGCGAGGGGTATGACCCCAAGACCCGCTTCATCAGCTGGTCGATGGCCAAGACGGTGACGGCAGTGCTTGTCGGAATGCTCGTGGCTGATGGTCGGCTCAGCCTGGATGAACCTGCGCCAGTTCCCATGTGGCAGCGTTCAGGCGATCCGCGCGAGGCGATCACTCTGCGCCACTTGCTCCAGATGAGTTCGGGGCTTGACCATACTGAGGCGGGCGATCCGCCCTATCACAGCTCGGAAGTGCGTATGCTCTTCCTCGATGGGCGCGATGATATGGCGCGCTGGGCGAAGGAGCAGCCGCTCGAAGCCGAGCCGGGGACCAAATTCGAATATTCGTCCAACACAACCGTTATCCTTGCCGACATTGTGGCGCGCGCTCTGACGGAGAGCGAGGATCCCGACGCGCGCCGCGAAGCGGTCGACAATTTCATGAAAGAGCGGCTGTTCGGCCCGCTTGGGATGACATCCATGGTGCCTGAATATGATGCCAGCGGCACTCTGATCGGTGGTAGCCTGATGCATGCGACAGCGCGCGATTATGCAAGGTTTGGCGAGTTCATGCGCGCACGCGGTGCCAATCGCGCAGGCGTGCAGCTGGTGCCTGCGGACTGGATCGCGCAGATGATCAAGCCCAGTGACAATGCCAGTTATTATGGCTTTCAGACATGGCTCAACCGGCCCGATGATCGGCTGGAAGACGGCGCGCACCCGCTCTTCCCTAAGCGAGCGCCGCACAGCCTGTTCTCGCTCATCGGCCATATGGGCCAATATGTCCTCGTCTCGCCCGAGCAGAAGGTAACCATGGTGCGCCTTGGCCATTCTGCCAGCGCCGAGCGGCCACCCATGCTTCAGGAAATGGCCGATGTGCTGGAGCTGTATCCCACGCCAAGAGACTAGAGCGCGTGATTATGCGGGGGTGATTAGAGCGTGAAGCTCCCCGCCACCACTGTCACACACGGCCCGCCCAGCCATGCGCGATTCCCCTCGAGACGCAGCGAGAGGTCTCCCCCGCGCGTGCTCGCCTGATGCGCGGTGAAACTCTCGCGGCCAAGCTTTTCGGCCCAGTATGGCGTGAGGGCTGCGTGTGCAGAGCCAGTGACGCTGTCTTCATCAACGCCGCCTCCGGGTACAAAGACGCGGCTGACGATATCGGTGCTGTCGCCCGGAGCGGTGCAGATGAACTGATCGGCACCCAGTTGCTCCAGCCCGCGAATGTCAGGGGTCAACGCGCGGACAGCTGCCTCGTCTTCGAACAGGAATATGTTGTAGCCTAGGTCTGATCTATGAACGCCGTTCGGCTCCGCTCCCAGAAGGGCGATGGCTTTGGGGTGCTCAGCCGGAGCGCTGCGGATCGCGGGCAGTGCAAGCTCATAGGCCTCGCCCAGACGCTGCACTTCGAGAATGCCCGATTTGCGCGTGCGGAATGTGACGCGATCCCCGCCAAACTCACCCAGCA
>JBCBMN010000082.1:0-14216 GCA_039822745.1 Pseudomonadota bacterium
CGGCGACCATCTGTTTGGCCTTGGTGATCTTCTGGGTCGATTTGACCGAGTTGATCCGACCTTTGAGTTCCTTGAGTGAGGGCACTTGCCGCTACCTCTTAAGCGAACTGCTTGGCGAAGGCGTCGAGGGCCGCGACGGTGCGGTCCTTGATGTCGCCGTCGAACTTTTTGGTGTCGCGAATGTCGCCCAGAACGTCCGCGTGATTGGCGCGGAAGAAAGCGAGCATCTGCTCTTCATATTCGCCCACGCGAGCCACTTCGACGCCGTCGATATAGCCATTGGTGCCGGCGAAGATCGACACGGTCTGCTCTTCAAACGGCATGGGCGAGAACTGCGCTTGCTTGAGCAGTTCGGTCAGGCGCGCGCCGCGGTTGAGCAGCTTTTGCGTGGCCGCATCGAGGTCTGAACCGAACTGCGCGAAGGCTGCCATTTCGCGATATTGCGCCAGGTCGAGCTTCATCGAACCTGAAACCTTCTTCATCGCCTTGGTCTGCGCGGCACCGCCAACGCGGCTGACCGAGAGGCCGACGTTAATCGCGGGGCGGATGCCCTGGTAGAACAGGTCGGTTTCAAGGAAGATCTGGCCATCGGTGATCGAGATCACGTTGGTCGGAATATAGGCCGACACGTCGCCTGCCTGAGTTTCAATGATCGGCAGCGCGGTGAGCGAACCGTGGCCATTGTCCTCGTTCATTTTTGCAGCGCGCTCAAGCAGGCGGCTGTGGAGATAGAACACGTCACCCGGATAGGCTTCGCGGCCCGGAGGACGACGCAGCAGCAGCGACATCTGACGGTAAGCAACAGCCTGCTTGGAAAGATCGTCATACACGATCACAGCGTGCATGCCGTTGTCGCGGAAGAACTCACCCATGGCGCAGCCGGTGTAGGGCGCGAGGTATTGCAGCGGGGCAGGCTCCGAAGCGGTCGCGGCGATAACGATGGAGTATTCCATCGCGCCGTTCTCTTCGAGCTGCTTCACGATCTGAGCAACCGTCGAACGCTTCTGACCAACGGCAACATAGACGCAGTAGAGTTTCTTCTTCTCGTCGTCGCCTTCGTTGATTGGCTTCTGGTTGATGAAGGTGTCGATGGCGACAGCGGTCTTACCCGTCTGACGGTCACCAATGATCAGTTCGCGCTGGCCACGGCCAACCGGAACCAGAGCATCAATCGCCTTGAGACCCGTCTGCACCGGCTCGCTAACCGATTCGCGCGGGATGATGCCGGGTGCCTTGACTTCGACGCGCTTGCGCTCAGCGCCTTCGATCGGGCCCTTGCCGTCGATCGGGTTGCCCAGAGCGTCAACCACGCGGCCCAGCAGACCCTTGCCAACCGGAACGTCCACGATGGTCTCGGTGCGCTTGACGACATCGCCTTCCTTGATCTCAGCGTCCGAGCCGAAGATCACGACGCCGACATTGTCCGCTTCAAGGTTCAGCGCCATGCCCTGAACGCCATTGGCGAACTCGACCATTTCGCCGGCCTGCACTTTGTCGAGGCCGTGGATGCGGGCAATACCGTCGCCCACGCTGAGCACGGTGCCAACTTCGCTGACTTCAGCTTCGGTGCCGAAATTGGCGATCTGGTCCTTAATGACCTTGGAGATTTCTGCGGCGCGGATTTCCATGTTTCTTAGTCCTTTAGGCCTTCATTGCCTGCGCTAGGGAATTCAAACGAGTGCGGATCGAGGCGTCGATGCGCTGCGATCCAATGGTAACAACAAGACCGCCGAGCAGGTCTGGATCAACATCGGCGGTGAGCATGACCGTGCGGCCTTCGCGCGCGGTCAACTTATTCTTGAGCGTATCAATCTGCGCTTCGCTGAGCGGGTGAGCGCTGGTGACCGTGGCGGTGACTTCGCCGCGCTGGGCAGCGGCGATGGTCTTGAACGCAGCGATCATGCCGGGCAGTGCAGACAGGCGGCGATTGGCCGCGAGCACGCCGAGGAAATTGGTGGTGAGGTCCGACAGACCCAGATGCTTGGCAACGCCAGCAACCGCATCACCCTGAGCCGCGCGCGACAATTCCGGGTTGGTGGTGACGCTGGCAAGGTCTGCCGATTCGCTCAGAGCAGCGCCCAGAGTTGCCAGATCGGTCTCAACAGCTGTCACGGTTCCGTTCTCGCTTGCTAGCTCGAACAGGGCCGAGGCGTAGCGTCCTGCTAGGCTGGCCTGTATCCCGGCGGAAATATCCACGCGCTCATTCATCCTTCTTGGAAAAGGTGCGGTAAAAGTGTCGTTCGCCTCGGGCTTTGGGAGGGCGCACATAGGCGGCCCAGACCAATGCCTGTCCAAGGCTGGCGCGCGCCTAGCACCGGGGTTTGAATCATGCAAGCGGTGCGAAAGTGTAATCCGCTGGACAAACCCAAAGGGTGGTAGTAACTTATTTACCGATCGGTAAGCACCGAGTTGAGTGCTGGGCCTGGTGACGGTTCTGCGCGAAAATGGTATCAGGCCGAAAAAATGGGAGAAAGCAATGGAACTGACCGCAATGGCTCCGCAATGCGGGGTTGAGATTTCAGGCGTCTCGCTGGCCAATTGCAGCGATGCTGAAATGCAGGACATCAAGACCGCGATTTACGAACACGGCGTGGCGGTGTTTCGCGATCAGGAGTTTACGCCGGAAGAGCATATCGCCTTTGCCAAGCGCTGGGGCGGGATCGACATCAACAATTACTTCCCCTTGAACGATGCCTATCCCGAGATTGCTCTGGTCAAGAAAGAGCCAGATCAGGAAATGAATATCGGTGGGGCATGGCACACCGATCACTCCTATGATCAGATCCCGGCGATGGGCTCAATCCTCGTCGCGCGCACTCTGCCGCCGGCGGGTGGCGATACGATGTGGGCGCATATGGGCGCTGCCTATGATGCTCTGCCAGAGGATATTAAGCAGGAAATCGAAGGGCTTGAGGCGTTTCACACCGCGGACCACGTGTACAAGGCAGATGGCATCTATGCGCAGACCGATCAGGGCGGAACCTTGCGCGGCCATGACATTGATACAGGCGCGGTGCACCCGGTCGTGATCCGTCACCCGCATACGGGTCGCAAGCTGCTTTATGTAAACATGTCTTTCACCATCCACTTCGTCGGCAAGACGCGCGAGGAAAGCATGCCGTTGCTCTCCAAGCTGTTCGAAGCTGGCCTGACCGCAGACAATCAGTGCCGCCTGCAATGGAAGCCCGGCACGGTCGCGATCTGGGACAACCGCACGACGTGGCACAATGCGATGAACGATTATCAGGGCCACGCGCGAGAGATGCATCGCATCACGCTGAGCGGGGAAGCCATCGCGGCCTGACCTTCTCAATCCGACAACGCTAAAGGGCGCGTATCACGGGACGTGGTGCGCGCCTTTTTTCATGCGGTGGCTTTGCGTTTCCTTTTTCTCAGCGACCTTTGATATCTTTGCAAGCACCACAGATGCGCCGGATTTCAGATCGGGCGGAACAGCCAGACTGTCGCAAGCGTCAGAAACCCGGCATAGCCCAGTGCAATCAGCCACCAGCCCCGCGCAAAGAACAATAGCAGGATCAGTGCGAGGCCCAGCAGGTCTGGGCCTGCCAATTGGATAAACTGGCCAAGGCCGTTCGCCATCTGCGCCGCTCGAATGGCGGTGAAGCCAACCATGGGCGCAAAGGCAAGGATATAGAGCCCCCACATATAGCGCCGTTTATCCTGATAATACTCGGCGAGATTGACGCCCTCTTCAGGAATGGTGTCGGGCAGCGCCACCGCGGCCTTCAGGTTGAGCAGCACGAGCACCCACATAGCGGGCAGAAACCCGGCAAGCGTAATCTCGCGCGACAGATCAGCGCGGGCCAGAATCCACCAGAAGGCCATGATCGTCAGCAGCGTAAGCAACGCATAGAGCGGCTGCGCCCAGTGCCACGTCACTTTGCGCGATTGCAGCAGCCTGTGCAGATTGTTGAGTTCCGACGCGACTGCCACGCCTAAAACGATCGAGGCAAAAACCAGCGCTTGCTCCATCAGGGCAACACGGCTGCTTGCAGGTCAATGCCGGGGCGCACGGCTTCGCAGGAATAGACCAGCCGTTCGTTCGGGCGATCTGGTAGAGCCGAGGTGACGGAGGATTGCTGCTCACCCAGGACGCGCGCCGCGTCGGTCACTCCGCATGTGGGCGGATCATAGGCGGATCGAATATCGCGCGCGCTTGCCATCGCGGCCCGGCCCAGCAAGTAGCGGTCCGTGCGGAAGATGCGGGTTTGCGGGTCATAGCGGTTGATCGACACCGCATCTTCATCATCGGGCACAAACACGCGGGTCCATTCGCCATTGGCAAGGCCATATTGCGTGCGCGTGTTGACGCAGCCATCCGCGGCCCAATCGAACTGGACATCGTCGATGCGTGCGCCTGTCACACGGCTGCGTTCGGGGATGAAGGTGCAGATCAGCGTTCCGTCACCGGCAAGCGTGGGGGAGGGTGTCTCCTCGCCCGTCTGCGGCTCGCTCTCACCCATGATCGCTGCGACCCGGTCTTCCAGTTCAGAAAAGCCGGGGCGCGTGATCCAGACCAGCACCATGCCGATAAAGCACGCCCCCGCCAGACCAGCCGCGATCAAAGCGCGCGGTTGCGAACCTGAACCGACCTCTTTCTCATCCCCCGAAGGAGCGCTTTGCTTGCGCAGGCGTGCGGCAATCCATGTGGCGACCACGCCGACGATCAGCAGAACCAGCGCCAGCGCCATGGCGTTGTCGCGCTCCTCGGTGATGGCGAGCAGAGCTTGCAATCGGGCCGCCTCACGCGCCTCGCGCACACGCGCATCACGCGCAGCAATTCGCTCCCGCGCATCGGCTCGCTGGGCTTCGAAAGCTGCGCGCTCAGCGGCGTTGAGATCCTCAATCGAGCGACACGGCAAGGCATTGGTGGTCGGCTCGATTTCATTGGCCCGCAGGAAGGGCAGCAATTCGCGTAAGGAGACCGCAAAGTAGAACTCGGCATCGGACCCGTCCGAATCTGCGCCGAACGAATTGACCCCGACAACCCGGCCACAGGAATCGAGCAAGGGCCCGCCCGAATTGCCCCGCGCAATTGGTGCGGTGTGGAGCAAGGTGTCAAACTGGCGGCTGGGTCGCTTGCCAGACAGGAAGCCACGGCTCTTGACCGGCGGCTGCGCTTCGAAAATCTCTTCGATCTCCAGCCCCTGCGCCAGATCGACATTCATCGGATAGCCGACCGCAGAGACCTCTCCCATATCGCCCTGAACCACGCCAGCGATGGTCAGCGGGGGCAGGCGCAGGCCATCCTCTGCAATCTGGAGCAGCGCCAGATCATTGCGCGGTGAGACGGAGATGGCGCGGGCAAAGGCCCCATTGCCCAAGTCGCCGACGCTCTCGGACGGAACAATGCCAATGCGCAAAGTGTCATCCTGCAAGGCTTCGCGGATGACGTGGGCGTTGGTGACAATCAGATTGGGCGCGACTGCAAAGCCGCTGCCATGGCTGATAGGCGTGACCACAGGTTCGGCATCGCTGCCTTGGGTCGCGATCAGCACAACCCGGACCACTCCGCGCGCAGCAGCATCGATATCGCCGGGATCAGCGCGCAGCGGGTGCGCTGCAAACAGCGACAGCAGCACGGCAAGCAGCACCATCGGTAGAGCCAAGGCGTGCGCCACCACGCGAGCCGGGAAAATGCGTGTCATAACCCCGCTATAGCGCGAATTGTGCGCGTGCCGAGGCCCCAATGTGGCTCATTCCCCGCTTCTGTTCGCAATCGGGGCTCAGCACGCACCCAGACTGATCGCATCGAAGCTTTCGCTGTCACTGCCTGTGCTGATCTCTGCGCGAACCTGTTGGAAGCCGTAGCTTGGCTCATTCGGGTTGCCGATGCTCTGTCCGACATTGGTGAGGAGCAGGGTCATGCTGCCATTCGAATATTCGCTTGTCCCGCCCGCCTGTCGGATCGGAGGCAGCACAACATCTTCGCCGTTCAGTTTCAGCTTGTAGCCGATTTTGTCCATTTCTGGCGTGTCCACCTGCGTTGCGAAGTGCGAGCTTTTCTGCACCCGGATATGCGCCCACAGGGCATCGACCCCTTGCGGCATCCTGCCATCGGCGGGCAGGAAATAGAGGTCACCGCTGCACCCTGCTTCGCCCCATGTCGCGCCTTGCACTGCGCCAAGCTGCGCCAACAGGCTGCCTGAGCTTTCCTGCGCAATCGCAGGGCGCTGCTGTGCGGCTTCCTGCGCGCCGGTGGAAGTGCAACTCAAGGCCTGATTTTGCGAGGAACAGCGCCACTGCTTCCACCCGCCAAGCCCATCGTAAACGCGCAGGCTGATGACGTTGGCCGTGCCGCTGGATGGTTCGGGCCGCACGCCGACAAAGTCCATGCCAGCTTCGTCAATCAGCCTGCTGCGAACGCGGCGCTGGCGCCGATCGTAATCGTTGACGACAAAGAAGCAGCTGGAATTGCAATCCTCGCTTCCCTCATTGCCGATCAGAAAACCGGCATTGAAGGTTCCGGCAATTGCGGTTGAGCGCAAAGTGCGATTGGCAGGGTTGGCATAGCTTTGCAGCTGGTTCTGCCCGATGATGATCGGGTTCTTACTGACTGTGTTAAAGTTCACGCGCCAGAACCCGTCTTCCAGTTGCTCGGGCGCGTTGTCATGCAAGGTGGTGCTGGCTGGGCCGATCTTTTCGAACAGCCATTCCTCGCCGGTGCGCACATAGCGCTTCTGATAATTGAGCACATTTTCGCTCAGGGAATTGATCGGAAAGTCGCCAAAGCTGCCGGTGGTCACATTGCGGCTGCGCATGATCGCGCCGTAGCGGGTCGCTTCTGCGGAAAGCTGCGAGACATCGGTGAAGTCCGAGCCATTGGCCCCCGGATCGCGCGTCTGATAGGCCATGATATTGCCTTCAGGCAGGAAATCGATGCGGTGGTAGCGGCCATCATCCTCGGTGAATTCCCAGGCTGTGTTGGCCAGTTGCGCGATCATGCCTTCGATATCGGCGACCGTTCTTTTGCCCGGTGTCGAGTAATCGCCTTTCGCGGAAGCGGGAATTGGGGCGAGTTCGCGCTGCGATGCGGGCACTTGCGTCGATGCAACCGGCGGGGCGCTGCGCGTTTGCGGGATCGGCACATTTGGCACAGGACCGGGAGCTTGCGCAGGCATTTGCGGGCGCATGCTCTGGGGAACTCCGGGCAAGGGGTTATTGGCTGAAATGCCCATATTCGCCATCCCCATATTCGCCATCATCGTGTCGGCGATGCATTTGGACTTCACTTGCCAGAAAAGGCTGTACTTGGCTTGGTCGATCGGCTGCGAATGCCCATCATCCTTGAACAGAGAGGCAAGCTCGGGATTGGAGAGGCCAACCGCTCGCGCCTGAGTGATGGTGCACGGACACGAATCTGGCATAGTGGCTTCGGTTGCGCGGCATGATGCTTCCAATTGCGCATCCGATGATGACTGGGAATAGCCCGGCAGCGCCGCCAGTCCGGCAAGTCCTGCGCCCACGCCCAAAAGCACCCTCGTTTTCATCATCATACCCCCATGAATCTGTTGTCGCGGGCAATTATCCAGATCGTGTGTTTCAGCGCAATGAACCGCAAAGTTCGCAATCCGAAAGGTTGAGCGCAATATGCGGGACGCGCGGGCCCATCATGCTATGGCAAAGATCCGGCATGACAGATGATGCAACCCTAACCGACGAGGATCGCTGGCAGATCGCGCTGGCCAAGGACCGCCGCTTTGACGGGGCCTTTGTCACCGGCGTGCACTCCACCGGCATCTATTGCCGCCCCAGCTGCCCGGCGCGCGCGCCCTTGCGCAAGAATGTGACCTTCTACCCGTCGCCTGCCGATGCGCGCGACGCTGGGCTGCGGCCCTGCAAGCGCTGTTCACCTGATGCCCAAAGCGCGGAGGAAGCCTGTGTGCTGGCCGCGATTGCCGCAATCCGTTCTGGCGATGCGGTCAGCCTCGATGATCTGGCTGATTTGACCGGCTATTCGCCCACGCATTTTCAGCGCCTTTTCACCCGCACGGTTGGCCTGTCGCCCGCTGCCTTTGCAAGGGCCTTGCGCGAAGAGCGGGTGCGCGCCGAACTGGGCCGCGGGGCAGGGGTAAGCGATGCGCTGTATGCCGCGGGCTATTCAGCGCCCTCACGCTTTTATGCCGAGATGAAAGGGAAACTGGGAATGAGTGCGAGCGACTGGAGCAATGGTGGCGAGGGGCGGCGCATCCATTGGAGCGTGATCCCCACCTCGCTTGGCAACATGCTGGTTGCTGCCACGTCGAAGGGTGTGTGCTGCCTGTCCTTTGATGAAGGCGAGGCGGAATTGAAGGCGCGCTTTCCCAAGGCCGATCTGGTCGAGGCAGGGGATGATTTTGCCAGCCTGTTTGCGCAAGTCGTTGCTGCGGTTGAAGAGCCGGGCAAAGGTGGGGGCGCTGCCATCCCGCTCGATGTCAAGGGAACCGCATTCCAACAGCGGGTCTGGAACGCATTACGCGACATCCCCTCTGGCGAAACGCGCTCTTATGGCGAGCTTGCAGCGGCGCTTGGCAATCCCAATGCCAGCCGTGCGGTGGGCAGTGCGAATGGTGCGAACAACATCGCGGTGCTGATCCCCTGTCACCGTGTGGTGCAGGCTGATGGTTCCTTGGGCGGATACGCCTATGGACCGGCCATCAAGCGCGAATTGCTCGACCGGGAAAGCGGCGAAGCGGAAGGGAAACTGCTGTGAGCCGCGATCACTTCGCCGCGCTTCACCAGCGTGGTGCGCCGCTGGTCCTGTTCAACATCTGGGATGCGGGCAGCGCTACGGCGGTAGCCAAAGCAGGTGCGAAAGCGATTGCCACCGGCAGCGCCTCGCTCGCGGGGGCGCAAGGGTTTGACGATGGGGAGGCGCTACCCTTTGACGCTTTGCTGGCCACCGCGAAACAGATTGCCGCAGCCATTGCTTTGCCGCTCAGCGTCGATTTCGAAAGTGGGTTTGCTGAAGACCTCGCAACGCTTGGCGACAACGCGCAGCGTCTCGCGGACACCGGAGCTGTGGGTTGCAATCTTGAAGACCAGCTTATCGGGGAAGGTGGCCTGCGCGATAGCGAGGAACAGGCACAGCGCATCGCCACTGTCAGCGCCAGCGGCCTGTTCGTGAATGCACGCACCGATATCTTCCTCGGAGCCTTGAAAGCGGGCGAGGATGCCAACCGGCCCGAACTGGTCGATGCAGCGATTGCCCGCGCTGCGGTCTATGCCGAGGCTGGGGCGGGGTGCTTCTTTGCTCCGGGCCTTTCCGACAGCGCTTTGATCGCGCGATTGGTCGAAGCGGTCGATCTGCCGGTCAACATCATGCGGCTGCCCGGTATGGTTGCGAACGCTCAGCTTGCTGAACTCGGAATTGCCCGGATCAGCTATGGCCCGGCGCCATGGCGCGATGCGATGACGGCTGTCGAGAGCGCTGCTGCGGACGCTTTTTCACTCTAGTGCGGGAACAAAAATGAACTAGAGCGTTCAGTAATGCGGATGCGCGGCTCTGAGCATCCTTTGCATGAGGAACGCCCGATGTCTGACTACCCGCTCGACAGTGCTACAAAGCTCCAAACCCTCAGCGATGACCGGCTTAAAGCCGCAGAGGGAGGCGAGGCCTATTGGAACTTTACCTCGGCCTTTGGCGGGTGGGCGCTGGCGCTGGGATACAGTGCTATCCAGCAGGCGCGTCCGCAATCGGGCATGCTTGCAAGCGCAACCGCCAGCTTCCTCAAACCCCTGCCTGAAAGCGCGCTTGAGATCGAAGTGCGCGCGCTGCGCGAGGGCCGCCGCACCAACTTCCTGCGCGCAGAGTTCATGGGTGGAGGCGATCCAGACGCGCTCGTTTTCGCTGCCGACTATGTCTTCAGCGACATCAAGGACAAGCCGCTCGATTATGCCTGCGACTTCCCGCAAGTGAAATCGCCTGAGGAAGCGCTGCCTTTGCCGACAGAGCCGGGGCCGAAATTCCTCAGCCGCTATGATCAGCGTGTGGCTCTGGGTCAGCCATTTACCGCGCAGGAACGTCCGCGCTCTGCCTTCTGGGTGCGTGATGCGGCGGATCGCCCATGGGATGCCAAGGCGCTGCTGGCGCTGTCTGACACACCCATGCCGCGCAGCTTCTTTCTTGATACCACCCCCCGTTTTGGCGCGACGGTGCAGTACGATCTGCATGTCATGTGCTCGGCAGAGGAACTGGCGGCGTGCGGGAGCGATTTTCTGCTGGTCGAGGCGAGCAGCGACCGCGTCTATTCCGGCCGCTTTAGCCAGGTGACGCGGATCTGGTCTTTGGATCGCAAGCTGCTGGCGATCTCAAACCAGCTGGCATTTTACTGAGCACCTCATTTGGAAAAGCAATCTCGCCGCCGCGCCGGACACAACATAGGCGCGGCGGCGAGGGACGCTTTGTCCGGCTCGGATTTACCGAGGCCGGCGTGCGCGGCCTGCGCGGCTCTGCTTGCGGGTCTGGCCGTTGGGAGCGGTCACATTGCGGGTGTTCAACACGCCGCCAAACTGGCCAACACGGGTTTCGGCATCAACCTTGCGGCCCTGACCATTAGGTCCGATCTGGCTGGCAGTGCGACTGCAACCATTGCCGGTGCATTGGGCATTGCCCGCGGTTTCAACCGAATTGCCATTGCGACCAGTGCGCGCTGAGCTGCGCTCTGCACCATTGAGATCGGTGTAACCAACCGCGCCTTGGGTCTGAGTGCTTTGCCCGTTGGGGCCGGTGACGCCGCCTGAGCGCTCATAACCGTCTTCGGTCTGGCTGAGCGAGCGGTTGCTTGCGACCGTCTGGCCTTCAGGGCCGGTTGCGCTGCGCTCGGTTGAGCAGGTGCCGTTGCCGTCGCAGTTGGCGTCAAAGCCGCTGGCAACGCTCTGGCCAGCATTGGTCACCGTCTCGCTGCTGCGCGATGCAGACTGGGTTTCGGCGTCATATCCGCGCTCAAAGCTGCGCTCGGCGCCTTTGCCACCTTCTGTCTGAACGCTGACAGTGCCGCTGCTGACGCCGTCTTCCTGACCGACATCACGATCCACCGTGACATAGTCGCCTTGGTACTGGCTCTGCATTTCGCCAGGTTCTTCCTGTGCGAAAGCGGGGGCGGCGCTTGCAAGCATTGCGATTGAAAGGGCTGCGATAGTTTTGTGCATGGCATAGTCTCCTTATTGGGCCATGCAGTCTGACTAGGGGCCGACTGTTTCGAGGATTTTCCAAAAATCGCCAAAGCGGTTTCACTGTGTTTCAGTGATTGCGCGGTGTCACACCTTGGCGAATGGGCGGTGGAAAGGCCGCCTGATCCATCACAGGCGCGATCATGGCGCGATCAAGGCGCGGCTTGCGAAGCATTTTCCTACAAGGCAGGGGAACGCTATGTTGGCCGCGGCTCTTTCAAAGTTTGAATTCTCTCTATTGTGCGCCGCCTTGCGAAAGCGAGTTGGAAAAGTGTCAACTTCGCAAGAAGCACCATAATCGTTTAAAATCAGACGGATAGGTGCAAAAGCGCGCTATGACGCTGCTTGACAGTGTCAACTTCGTGGAAAATTTTTGCAAAGCGGTGCTGCGCGAATATTAGTCCAGCTTGGGTGGGAAGCCCGGCTCGGCCTTGGCCATGGCGGTCTGGTATGCCTCGCGTGCGCCGATGCGTTGCAGATAGGCCTTAAGGTTGGGCTTGTCGTCGATCGGCTGCTCACGGAACGCGCGGCTGGTGGTGAGCTGGAACACCATCATGATGTCCGCCGTGGTCAGCTGCGACCCGCCGAAATAGTCCGCTTCGCCCAGCCGTTGCTCAATCTGCGCCCAGGCATTGGTGACGCGCTTCATCAGCGGCGGCGGCATGTCCGCTCCCAAAGCGCCCACCGCGATCTGCATCATGCCATTGGTCATGAAAGTCGCATTGGCGAAGTGGAACCAATAAAGGTGGTCAGCGAAATCGGGATGGTCCGGGCCGGGCACGAGATCGGTATCAGGGGCGTACTTGCCGATGATGTAATCGACGATGGCACCGCTCTCACCCAGCACAGTGTCGCCATCCTCGATCAGCGGTGCGATTTCCATCGGGTGCAGCGCTTTCAACTCAGGCGGTGCGAGGCGGGTCTCGGGATCGCGATTGTAGAGCTTGAGATCGTATTCAAGGCCAAGCTCCTCGCACAGCCAGACAATGCGTTCGGATTGCGAAATGCGCAGGTGGTGGATGGTCAGCATGGTTCTTCGATTCTCTCCCTCGTCCTCGTCCTCGTGCTCTTGCGTCTTAAGCGGCAACCGGATCGGGGGCGAGCCGAAGTTTCGGCTTTTCGCCATAGGTCGCCCAGCGCCAAAGATATTCAAGCGGACCATAACGATAGCGCTCCAGCCACCAATGGCAGGCGATGGTCGTGAGGCCAAAGAAACCGAACATGAAAACAAGAGACCTCGTCGGAGGCCACACGCCGGCTAATCCTGCGCCGATGGGGGAATAGAGGCCCATCAACACCGCGCCATGCAGAACATAGGCGGTCAAAGCCATGCGACCCACCGGCGCAAAGACAAGGACAACCCGCCTCCAGCGCGAATGAAACAGCAAGATCAAAACCAGCGCATAGCCAAGCGCCTGCAGAGGTACCGAGAAGGGATGGATGTATTTGTAACTGCCATCTGGTCCCGCGATGAACTTCTGGTCAATGGCCAGCGCAAGGGCGTCAAGCGCGAGGCCCAGCGGCAGGACAAGCAAAGCGATAACTCGAATGGTCCAGAGATAGTCGCCAAGGTGTTCCATCCAGCCGCGCTGCACGATCCACGCGCCGATGAGGAAGCGCCCGAAGATATATAGGCCCCAGCCAAGAAAGGCACCGTAGACAAATTCTCGCAACACAAAGGCCTGCCCGGTTGTGAGCACCCAGTTCCAATAGTCGCCTTGGGCAAAAGTGGCCGCCTGAACCGCCTCGAAATTCTTCCAGCCAATCTTCGCGCCCGGCAAAAGGACCTCGCCAATCGCGCGTCCCCCGACCACAAGGACCAGGCCTAAAGCGAGCTTTACACTGGCTGGAAGCCTGCGAAGCGCCAACAAAAGCATGCCCAGTAGCGCATAGACATGCAGGATATCGCCTGGAAAGATCAGGAAGACGTTGATCAGCCCGATAAGAAGCAAGACGACAAGGCGGCGGAAATAGATCCTTCCAAACGCGGCGCCGCGTTTCTGAAGCCGCTCCATCATCACCCAAAAGCCCATACCGAACAGCGTTGCGAACAGTGTGTTGCCTTTGTCCGTGAAGACAAGATCGCTGAACAACAGCACACCATACTGAAGCGGGTCCGCTTTTTGAGCTGCTTGCCAGTCTGGATCGACGGAGAGCTGGTAAAACACACCGCCGACAAAGTGCACGAAGAAGACGGAGAACAAAGCAAAGCCGCGCAGCACGTCGAGCTCGCCGATACGTTCGGATGATCCGATGGGTGCGGTTGCGCTCATTATCCCTCCAGCCAAGCGCCCCTTGGTGCGGGCACTAGTCGTCTCGCGCCCAGCCTTTGCGCGCTGGCTCTAGGCTGTCGAGGAAATTGTTGGCGCTCTCAAGGTATTCGCGCTGTTTGTCCTCGCCCATCCGGTCCCAAGTGGCGTAGATGCGGCCAATGCGGTGGTTCTTGGACAGCCGATCCCGGTGGGTGTCCATAAAGTGCCAGTACAGCGGATTGAAGGGGCACGCATCCTCGCCGGTTTTCTGGCTGACCTTATAGCGGCACTCGCGGCAATAGTCGGACATCTTGTTGATGTAATTGCCGCTCGCCGCATAGGGCTTGGTCGCAAGCTTCCCGCCATCGGCGTAGAGGATCATGCCCGAGACATTGGGCAACTCCACCCACTGATAGGCATCGGCATAGACGGCAAGATACCAGTCCTGCACCGCGCTTGGCGCAATCCCGGCGATGAGGCAGAAATTGCCGAGCACCATCAGCCGCTGGATGTGATGCGCATGCGCGTTGTCATGCGTGGAGCGGATGCAATCGGCAAGGCAGCGCATATCGGTCTCGCCGGTCCAGAAGAATTCCGGCAGCGGGCGCGTGGCGTTCAGCGCATTGCGCGTGGCGTACTCGGGCATCTTCAGCCAGTACACGCCGCGGATGAACTCGCGCCAGCCCAGGATCTGGCGGATGAAACCCTCCACCGCGTTAATGGGTGCGCGGCCTTCGCGGTACTCGGTCTCGGCACGCTGGCACACGTCGCGCGCGTCCAGCAGACCGGCAT
>JBCBMN010000083.1:0-14043 GCA_039822745.1 Pseudomonadota bacterium
CATGGCGCATCTGGCTCATTGTCCTGACGCTGAGCGGGCTTGCCACCGGTGCCATCTCGACCACGCAGGGCTTCGACAACGGAGCGCAGGTCATCGCCGAGATCGAGCGGCGCGATCTTGCTGGCAAGCGCTGGATCGCCATCCCGGAATGGCGTGTACCATCGCTATCTGGCCGCAGCGACATCGTGTTTGAGCGGCTGGGTGAAGACTGCACTTTTAGCTTTGTGCGGTGGGATCACGCCTATTCCGCTATCGCCTCGAAAGACGCTTTCAAGGAGGCGCTTCAGGCGGACATCGCGGCCAACGGGCGCGGTTACCTGCTCTCCGACATGGAGTTCGAAGGCTTCGATCCAGAGCTTATCGCACCGATCGCAAGCGTCGAGCGTGGCTATGACGGGATCGCCTATCACCTCTACGTCATCGGCACCGAAGCTCCCGAAATCCAACGGAAACTTCCCCCTTGCCATGCGCAGAAACGCGAGTCTCACCGTTCACAGCCCTTAGGGAAAAAATAAGCTTTCTTCTCTATTCACCAAATTTCGAGAGACGCCCTTCGCTAACAAGTGCTCTGGTGTTTCAAAATGTTAAACGGCCTCGGGGGCTTGGAATGAGTGCATTCGGGAAAAAGGGCAACGCTGGGGGCTTGAAGCCTGGCGGCCGCCCTGCTTTTGGCGTCGCTCGCCCGATGAAGAGCGGCGGACGGGCCGCTGAGCAGCCATCTGGTGGGGAACAATTCCCGCCGCTTCCCACAGACGGTGAAAGCGCAAAGCCAAGCGCTGCACCTGCACCATCAGCTTCTTCTGGTCCCGCCAAAGGCAGCACCGCTGAGGCTATGGACCGTCTCGCCGAGCGCGCTGCGGCTGTCGAGAATGCCACTGGCGCGCCTGAAGGCTTTGAGGCCAGCGTCCACAAGATCAAGGAACAGGTGCTCCCACGCCTGCTCGAACGCGTCGACCCCGAAGCCGCGGCGACGCTTTCGAAAGAAGAACTCTCCGAAGAGTTCCGCCCGATCATCATGGAAGTGCTGGCCGAGCTTAAGGTCACGCTCAACCGCCGCGAGCAATTCGCTCTCGAAAAGGTTCTGATCGACGAACTGCTCGGTTTCGGTCCGCTCGAAGAACTGCTGAACGATCCGGACGTGTCCGATATCATGGTCAACGGTCCCGACCAGACCTACATCGAGAAAAAGGGTAAGCTGATCATCGCGCCGATCCGGTTCCGCGACGAACAGCACCTGTTCCAGATCGCGCAGCGCATTGTGAACCAGGTCGGCCGCCGTGTTGACCAGACGACCCCGCTTGCTGACGCCCGTTTGAAAGACGGCTCACGTGTGAACGTCATCGTGCCGCCGCTGTCCTTGCGCGGCACCGCCATCTCAATTCGTAAATTCTCCGAGAAGCCGATCACCTTGGACATGCTCAAGGAATTCGGCTCGATGTCGGACAAGATGTGTACGGCGCTCAAAATCGCTGGCGCCTGCCGGATGAACATCGTTATCTCAGGCGGTACGGGTTCGGGTAAAACGACCATGCTCAACGCCCTGTCGAAAATGATCGACCCGGGTGAGCGCGTCCTTACGATCGAGGACGCCGCTGAGCTTCGTCTGCAACAGCCGCACTGGCTGCCGCTCGAAACGCGCCCTCCCAACCTTGAAGGCCAGGGCGCGATTACCATCGGTGACCTCGTCAAGAACGCCCTGCGTATGCGTCCTGACCGCATCATCCTGGGTGAGATTCGTGGCGCAGAATGTTTCGACCTTCTCGCTGCAATGAACACGGGCCACGATGGCTCTATGTGTACGCTGCACGCCAACTCTCCGCGCGAGTGTCTGGGCCGTATGGAAAACATGATCCTGATGGGCGACATCAAGATCCCGAAAGAGGCGATCTCACGTCAGATTGCTGAATCGGTCGATCTTATCGTGCAGGTAAAGCGTCTGCGCGATGGCTCGCGTCGCACGACCAACATCACCGAAGTGATCGGGATGGAGGGCGAGGTCATCGTCACGCAGGAATTGTTCAAGTTCGAATATCTGGACGAGAGCGAGGACGGCAAGATCCTCGGCGAATTCCGTTCCAGCGGCTTGCGTCCTTACACACTTGAAAAAGCGCGCCAATTTGGCTTCGACCAAGCGTATTTGGAAGCCTGCCTGTAAGGCTGACAATACACCTTTACCGGCCAGCATGCGTGGCTGTTGCAAAAAACCGAAGTTGACATAGTTGACACCGTGTCATGCGCGGATTTCGGGCTATCCTTCCATTGTTTCAGTATCTTGCGGCGAAAATGCGAAGTTGACACTTCTCCAACACGGTTTCGCACGCGCCTTATGCGGATTTGCGGGCTTCACTTGTCAAAGAGCGCCCGCTTTCTCGCATGATTCCAGACCTGTAGGAAAGCTCTGCGTCAGGTTCCGGCCAGCACAACCGGCAGGCTCATCGCCAGACATCCCCCGCCGACAAAGGCGCAGCCAAGGAAAATCGGCGTCCACGGCACCCAGCCCACTTTCTCCAGCCGATCAAGCGAGCGATTGCGCCCTCGCAGCCACTCCATCAGCAAGGCCATTCCCGCCAGCACCATGAAGCCAGCGCCCACCAGCGCAAGCTGCAAGGCATCATTGGCAAAGGCCCATTGGGTGAAGAGGTCTTTCATTGCGCCGAGCGCCTTATGATGAAGCCCCGCTAATGGGAAGCTGGGCGTTCTTGCTTCGAGTTCGCTAGCGCTCACCGATCACCCACCCGTCGTGCGGACGCACGACACAGGACAAAAACTCCAACTTGCGCAATCCCGCTGCCTGCTCCAAGCGCGTCGGACAATGGATGGATCAATCGCCCGCCCTCGGCCGTTTCTTGCGCTCGGCATCCGCTTGCTCACCGCCTTGGCGCTCGCGACAATGGGTATGCTGGTCAAACTCGCCGGAGAGCATGGCGCGCATCTGGTGGAGCTGATCTTCTGGCGCCAGGCAGTCACATTTACGCTGATCGGGGGTGGCCTCGTCCTGTTGCGCCAAAGCGCTCTGCTTCGCACCAAGCGCCTGAAATCACACGGAATGCGCGCGGCCATGGGCGTCACAGGCATGCTGTTCACCTATGGCGCAGTGCTGTTGCTGCCACTGGCGGAGGCGACCACTCTGGGCTTTTCCGCGCCGTTCTTTGCCGTGCTGCTCGCAGTGGTTCTGTTCAAGGAGCGGGTCGGCAAATATCGCTCGATCGCCGTGGTGCTGGGCTTTGCCGGTGTGCTGGTGGTGATGCAGCCGGGCGGTTCTGCGGATGGCGTCTCACTCTGGGGCGTCACCGTTGCCTTGATCGCCGCCTTCATGGTGGCGCTGATCAGCTTCCAGATTCAGGACCTCAACAAGACCGAGAGCCCGTGGAGCATCGTTTTCTGGTTCACGGCTTTAAGCCTGCCTGTGCTCCTGATCGCCTTGCCCTTTTTCTGGGCAGAGCACAGCGCCTGGGCGTGGAGTCTGATCTTCGCGACCGCGGTGATGGGCGGGATTGTGCAAATCCTGCTGACCACATCCCTGCGCTTTGGATCGGCGGCGGTGATCCTGCTGATGGACTACACCTCGCTGCTTTGGGCGACGTGGTATGGCTATACGATCTTTGACCGCGCGGCGCCGGCGACCTTGTGGCTGGGGGCGCCGCTGATCATCATTGCCGGGGCGCTTATCGCATATCGGGAACGCCTCCTCGCACGAAAAGCGCAGGCTGAGGTTGAAGCGGCTTAGTCTGCCAGCATGACAACACAAAACAGCACCATGCGCAGTCTTGCGCTGATCACCCTTGCCGCGCTTTCGCTTGGCGCAGCCTCCTGCAACACGGTTCAGGGGCTTGGCGAAGACATCAAATCGGTCGGTGAAACCGGCGAAGAAGTCCTCGACGACGTCACCTAAAGCGCGCGGTACACCAGCGTCAGATTGTTGGCGGGCATTGCGTGGCGAGCGGTGCGGGTAAAGCCATGCGCCTGCGCCAGCGTGTCCATATCCTCGACCTGCCGGATGCCCCAATCAGGATTGCGCGCCTTCAGGCTCTCATCAAATTGCAGGTTGGACGGCGCTGGCTCCGCGCCTTGCCCAAAATATGGGCCGTACACGATGAGCGGCAGATCTTTGCCGCGTAAGATTTGGGCAGCGCCCGCGAACAGTCCGCATGTCGCCGCCCATGGGCTGATATGGACCATGTTGATGCACACAATTGCATCAGCCTCCTCCACCGGCCAATCGGACGCGCTGGCATCCAGTATGATGGGTGCTGCACAATTGGGCAGGTCCGCTTCGGCGCGATAGGCGGCAATGCTGGCGAGCGCCTCTGCTGACGGATCGCTGGGCAGCCAATGGTGATCGGGCAACGCCTGCGCAAAGAACACCGCATGCTCTCCTGACCCTGCAGCCACTTCGAGCACGGTGCCACTGCCGGGCAATTCCTCGCGCAAAATGGCAAGGATCGCCTCGCGATTGCGCAGAGTGGCGGGGGCGTGCTTTTTCATGGTCAGGAGGGTGTGCGCAGGCTTAATTAACCTGCCGCTCTTGCCCTTCCCAATACGGTGCGCGCAGTTGGCGGCGCAGGATCTTGCCCGAGGCATTGCGCGGCATTTCGGGGATCACGTCGATGCTCTTGGGGCACTTGAACGGAGCGATCCGCTCGCGCGTGTAGGCGATGACGTCGCCTTCCTCGATGTCGATGCCCGGCTTGGCGACGACGCAGGCCTTGACCTCCTCGCCCCAGCGTTCGGACGGAATGCCGATGACCGCGACTTCCTGAATGGCCGGGTGGCCGTAAATCGCGCTCTCAACCTCGGCCGGATAGACATTCTCACCGCCGGAGATGATCATGTCCTTGATACGGTCCTGAATGTAGACATAGCCGTCCTCATCCATAATCCCTGCATCGCCGGTGTGCAGCCAGCCATCAGGGTCGATAGTCTTGGCGGTCGCCTCGGGCAGCTTCCAGTAACCGGCAGTGTTGGAAGGGGAAAGGATGCAGATCTCGCCAATCTCGCCCAGCGGAAGCTCTGTGTTGTCAGGCCCGCGCACTTCGATCGTGACACCGGGCACCGCTTTGCCTGCCGAGCGCATGCGCTGATTGCCTTCGATATCGTGATCTTCGGGCGGGAGCATCGAGATCGTGCCGGTCGTCTCGGTCATGCCATAGACCTGCATGAAGCCGGTTTCAGGCATGGTGCGCACCGCTTCCTTGAGCAGTTCGAGCGGCATGGGAGCCGCGCCGTACATCATGTAGCGCAGGCCGGAGAAATCGGTCTCAGCCGCCTTGGGATGCTGGATCATCATCTGGATCGCGGCGGGGACGAGGAACACCAAGGTCGCCCCGCCCTCAATCGCTTCGAGCGCGCCCAGCGGGGTAAATTCGGCAAGGATATGGATGCGGATGCCATTGCCCACCGCAATCGGGGCTGAGCCGGTGCCGCCAATATGCGCAATCGGCATCGCGCCGAGCACGCATTCATGCGCTTCGAATTTTTGCCACGGCTGGTCCGCTTCGAGGCTGGGCTTGCGCAGGCTGAACAGGTTGCGGTTGGAGAGTTGCGCGCCCTTGGGATTGCCGGTCGTACCCGAGGTGTAGAGTTGCAGGACAGGCTGATCGGGGTCCGCGGGAGTGAATTCGGCAGGCTCCATGCCCGCGGCGACCGCGAAGGTTTCGGCCTGTTCGAACACGGCGGGACCATTGTCCATGCCCGCCGATACCGCTTTGGCTGTGTCCAGAAACTCCTCGGCAGCGATCACCAGCTTGGAGCCTGTATCGGTGAGGATATAGCCGATCTCCGGCCCGGCGAGCCGCCACCCGATCGGCGCGATCACCGCACCCATGCGCGCCGCAGCATAGAGCAGCAGGAAATAATAATCGGAGTTCTTTCCAAGATAGGCGAAGCGGTCTCCGGTCCCGATACCCTTGGCCTGCAGGAAGGCGATCAGTTGCCGCGACAGCCGGTCCGCCTCGCCATAGGTGGTACGCCGGTCCCCATCCACAAGCGCAATGCCATCAGGCCTCTCGCTCGCCCAAAAGGTCAGAAATTCGTCGAAAGTCGTGAAGTCCGCATTCGCGCTGCTGGCCATGATCACCTCTCTCCTGAAGGAATTTTTGTTTTCCCGAAAGAGTAGCAGCGAGTAACGCCCCGTCCAGCGCTTTTGACGCTACTGGAAGCGGCCTTTTGCCCGCGCGCGCGGTTCGCGCACCAACAGCCAGACGAGAAGGCCAATCGGCCCCGCCATAAAGGTCGCCAAGAGGATTGGTGCCTGCACCCAGCGCGAAAAGAACTTCGCATCGGCATCGCGCGCAATCCAGACGCCCACAAACAGGTCAAAGGCAAGGTAATGGGTCCAACCGATCACCACACCCACATCGCTGCCAAAGATGGAGCGAATGCCCTCAATCGTGGTGAAGTCCGCGCCTTCATTCCCCGCCGGGATAATCCCACTCAAAACGCTGATCAGCAAAGCGGCATAGAGCGCGCACAGCCCGCCGACGCCCAGATAGAGAATGGCAGAAAGCAGTGCAGGCCAGCGCGGCAGCAGGATCAGCCCGACCCATGCGATCAGAGCCGCCATGTTCACCGCGTTAAAGACAATGCTCCAATCCATGCTGCGTCCCTCTCCCGTTCCTGTTTACGCTTTTGCGCGCCATTCACGCGCGGCACGGCGCATCGCTTCGTTGTCATGCGTGAACCGTCCCGCCGCGCGCCGCATCGCCAGACCCAAAGCGGCCTCTGCCACCAAAGTCGCGTCAATCGAATGGAAAGCGGCATATTTTTGAGGCAGCAAAGGCTCGATAATCGGGCTGAGCGCCAACGCCACCTGCTCCATAAAACGAAAATCACCTACACGCTCACCGCGCAAAAGGCCGGGCCGCAGGATGTCGAGCCGTTTGAGGCGCTGCGCCGTCACCATCGCCTCGGTCTCGCCCTTGACCCGCAGATAGAGGTTCTTGGAAGCCGGATTGGCGCCCGCCGCGCTGATCAGGACCATGTTGTCAACGCCCGCTCGCTTGGCGGCCTTGGCAGTGTTGACGATCAAGTCCTGATCAACCGCGCGAAAGCCCGCTTCATCCTTGCCCGCTTTCTTCCACGTTGTGCCGAGCGCGCAAATGAGCGCCCTTGGCCGCACAGCTGCCAGCACTTCGCCCCATTTGTCCGCCTCGGCAACAAACAGCTCCATGCGTGCGCCTTCGGGCATTTCAATCTCGCGCCGGGCAATGCCCACCATGCGCGCAACCTCGCCAGCGCTGGAAACCTCTATCAGGGTCGATCCTATCAGGCCTGTCGCCCCCACCAGCCCGATCCGCTGCGGCGCGCCCGAATGGCGACGCGGATCATGGTCTCGGGGATCAAACCGCTCAGACATTGATCAGCCCCTCAGGCCGCGTGCCATAAATTGCTTCGCACGCATCCATCGCAAACCGATCGCTCATCCCCGCAATGAAATCGGCGATCATGCGCGAACGCTTTGGCTCTTCAGGCGCAAGCTCAGCCTGCCAATGCTCCGGCATAAGGCTGGCATCCTGCGAATAGGCCGCAAACAACCGCGCCACCACATCGCGCGCGCGCTCCGCTGCCGAAACCTGCTCGGGATGGTAATAGAGCTTTTTGTACATGAATTTTTTCAGCGCCCGCTCATTCTCTGCCATGGCTGGGGAGAACCCGGCCAGCTGATGACCCGCTGCGCGAATATCAGCCACCGACCCCATACCGGCAGTTTGCGTGCGCGTATGTTCCAGCACATCATTGACCATCAGGCCGATCTGATCGCGCACCAATTCGCGCAATTGGCGGTCTCTGGGCGCGTGGGGGAACCGTTTTTCGACAGCCCGCCATTGGTCTGCGAGGAAATCCAGCTCCAGCAGGTCATCCAGCCCCAGAAAGCCGGCACGCAGGCCATCGTCGATATCGTGATTGTCATAGGCGATATCGTCCGAGACCGCGGCAACCTGCGCTTCGAGCGAGGGCCAGGTGCCAAGGTCGAGCGGGAAATCCGCATCCAGTTGTTGGAGCGCCCAGCCGGGATTGGTGACCGGGCCATTATGCTTGGCCAACCCTTCGAGCAGGTCCCAGGTCAGGTTCAGCCCGTCATGATCGGGATAGGGGTTTTCCAGCCGCATCACGGTGCGCAGCGCCTGAGCGTTGTGACAAAATCCGCCAAAGCCCTCCATCGCCTCGCTCAGCGCATCCTCGCCCGCATGTCCGAAGGGCGGATGGCCAAGATCGTGCGACAGGCAGATCGCTTCGGTCAGGTCCTCATCCACGCCCAGCGCACGGGCAATCACGCGGCCAATCTGCGCCACTTCAAGGCTGTGCGTCAGGCGGGTGCGATAGTGATCACCTTCAGGAGAGATGAAGACCTGTGTCTTTGATTTCAGCCGCCGAAAGCTCATCGAATGGATGATGCGGTCCCGGTCACGCTGGAAATCGCTACGCGGGCCGCGAATTTCAGCGCCAGAGGATGTCGCGGTGGCGGCAGTCCTGATCGGAGCAGGCCCGTATTCGCGCCCGCCATGGGCGTTGGGATCAGCAGCAAAGGGAGCGCGCAATGTCACGCACACCGAACTAGTCGCGCCGCCGCGCCCGCTCAACGGGAACAGAACGTAAACCCCACCGCCGGACCGACGATAGAAGTGGACAGTTCGCCAGCCAGCACAAGGCGGGTCCTAGCGGCGCAGTTTGGTGAGAGAGAAAGTAAGGGGCCACCCGCCGGGTGCTTTGGGGGGTGGCAGGTGGCCCCACGGATCATCGGATTGCGACCCGAGGACCCGAAACTCGCCTGTTACATTTCAATGACAAGTTGGAGCGCGCAATTAGTGTCGAGTTTTGAGAGTTGCACGCCCTGCAAATGCAACAATCGACCAACCGTTTCGCCTCGGCGATCAAATGCATGAAAATGCACTTATTCCTGCTCAAGCACCCAGTTGGCAGCCGCCTCGCAGTGGATTCGGGTAGAATCAAACACCGGCAAGACGTTTGCATCAACATCAACAACCAGATCGAGTTCGGTACAGGCCAGCACGATCGCATCGGCCCCTTCCTGCGCTTTGTTGGTGATCATGGTCTTGAGTGATCGTTGGGCATCGCGGGTCACTTTGCCAACCATCAGTTCATCATAGATGATGGTGTCGAGCGTTTCGACATTGGCCATGTCAGGCGGCAGCAGATCGATCCCCTGCGCCACCAGCCGCTTGCGGTAAAAACTTTCGGTCATGACATTGCGCGTGCCAAACAGGGCAGCCGTCTTGTGGCCAGAGGCTTTGAGCGAGGCCCCGATGTAGTCGGCGATGTGCAGGATCGGGATATCGACCGCGGCGGCAACCTCATCGTAGAGTTTGTGCATCGAATTGGCGCCGATGATCAGGCCTTGCGCCCCTGCCGCTTCGAGCCGCTTCGCGCTTTCGCACAACACTTCGCCCGCGCGTTTCCAATCCTTGTCTTCACGGATGGCGTAGAGTTGCGCGAAATCGAGGCTTTCGATCAGCAGCGGCGCGCTCGCCATGGGGGCGGCGCGGCGTTGCACGATGCGGTTGATGCGGTCGTAATAGATGCCTGTCGACACCCAACTCATCCCGCCGATCATACCCAATTTGCGCAAGGCCTAGTCCCTCGAATCCGATTGTCCCTGATACGAGGTTTAGCGAGGATCAGGCGCGCGCGTCCATAGGGTTGGAATTACGACGTCGTTTCCGGCTCTTGTGTGGTTTCTTTGAGGTTAAGAAGCCACTCTTTGAGGGTCTCCAGCGTCGCTTCGGGGGCCTCTTCATGGGGCAAATGGCCGATGCCTTCATATACAGCGAGCTCGCTGTTGGGCATGGTCTCATCCAGCCATCGGCCCGCCGAAACCGGGATCAGGCGATCCTCATCCCCCCACACGATCAGCGTGGTGGCCTTGATCGCGGCGATGTCTGCGGGATCGATCGGCTCATAGGGCACGGAGAAACGCGCAAGGGTCGCCCGGCGATTGCCCGGATAGCGCAGCAATTCCCAATAGCGATCCACCGCTTCCTCGGTCACGACATCGCGCACGCTAACGCTTTCCACCAGGCTCTGCCGGATGAGCGAGCGCGGGGTGATCTGTTCGATCAGCAGATTGACACCGGGGGTCTGCGCCAGCGCGAAACCGATATTGCCGCTGTCGTCCTCTTCATCGGCCTCGCTTGCCTGTTCAGGCGGGCCGCTGGCATCGACCAGCACAAGGCCCTCGACCCGTTCGGGATAGGCGACAGCAAAGCTGAGCGCGTGCTTTCCGCCCATCGAATTGCCCGCAATGATCGCGCTTTGCAGGTCGAGTGCATCCATCACTTCAGCGATGTCATCGGTGAAATTGGCGCGACTGTAATCGCCTTGTGGGTCCGGTCCGGTCAGCCCATGGCCCACCTGATCAAAGCGGATGACGCGATGGGTCTTGGCCAGTTCGCTCACCCACGGCTCCCATGTGTGCAGGTCCGCATTGGAGCCGTGGAGCAGCACAATCGCACCGCCGTCCCTTGGCCCCTCATCGCGTAAGTGGACTTCCACTCCGCTTGGGATCGCGACGAATTGCGAGGGCGCGCTGCCATATTTGACGCGCATTTCCTCTGGGTCCGTGTCAGGCGTGCGGAAGATCAGAAACAGGATAACCAGCGCCGCGAGCAGCACGCCAAGGATGCGCAACAGCCACTTGATCACGAAGCGGGCTCCATCCCTGCAATCCATGCGCGGATGGCGGCAATGCCCTCCGCATCATTGGTAGAGCGGCCCAGTTCCGGCATCGCCACGCCTGGCTCGGTCGAGCTCATGCGGAATGCGAGGATGGATGCATCAGGATTACCCGGCGCAATCGAGACCTTGTGCCCGCCCGCCCCGCGCCCGGCAGCGACCGGAGGTTTGCGAATGCCAATGGCGTAGGGGTCATCCTGCTCCCAGCGCAGGTCCAGCCCGCTGTTCGACGCGCTCCCGCCCGGCTGGTGGCAATGCGCGCAGTTGACGTCGAGATAGCCGCGCGCGAGCGCGTCTGCGTCGCTGACCTGCGCTCGCTGATCCCAGTGCGGCACGCTGTCATGCAAAGCGGGTAGGGCCGCAATCCGATTGGCGCTCACCTGCGCTTCGAGCCAGCCCTTGGACAGATTGCGCGCCTTCGGCCCAATCGGCGTCACCACGTCGTTCAATTGGTGACAATTCTTGCACTGGTTCTTGTTCGGGATTTGATAGCTGATCGTCTCGCCATCAGGCCGGGTCAACTCCATCCGCGCACCGACCAGAGCCAAGTTCGCCTCGGTCTGCTCTTCGTTCCACTTGTAAGGCAGCGCCAGCCAGCCATCCGCGCGGTGGAGCAGCAGGCGGGTCTCGATATAGCGCTGATCCTCTCCTTCACCGAAGGCAAAGGTCTTGATAATCGCCGAGCCCACGGGAAGATCGAGCAAGCCGCCCTCCTCACCCGCTACCATCTGCGCGCCGTCTGGCAGGAAGATATAGCGCAGCTTGTCCGCCCCATCGGAATAGAGCGCGGTGTTGAGTTCGTAAGGGACCACGCGCGCATCGGGCACGCGCCCTGCTCCATCAAGGAAGAAGCCGTATTCGCTCAGAGTGCGAGGATATTTGCGAACTTTCCCATCCAGTTGCGCAACGCCCAGGATCGCCTCGACATTGACGCGCGGCGGCGGGAGGGCGCTCGCTGGCAGGACTTGCACACCAATCGAGATCGCGCAGGCTGCCAGCGCTCCCAAAAAGAACCCGGAACTCAGCTTCACTGGAGGCGCGCTTCCATCTCTGCCGGCAGCGTCACTGCGGCAAGGCTCGTTGACTTGCCGCCTTCCTCGGCTTTCCATGGCTGCGGCTGCGCATCGGTGAGCTGTTGCCCGACTTTGGTCAGCCCCAGGCTCAGCACCGGCACCGTGTCGCTCACGCTAAGCCCCTGCTGCAAACCATCGACCAGCACGGGCGGCAAGGCGCCTCCCACAGCGGCGGCCAGCATATCGCCGCCGGGAAAGTCCGGCGCGGTCCCGCCAGAGCCATAGACATTGCCGTCCACAACCACGTCCACCGGACGCGGCTGATAGCGATCGTCCTTATATTCCTGCGTATAGGCGATCAGCATCACGTGGCTGGTGGAATTGTTGATCAGCGCATTGTCCATCACGTGCACATTGGTGTTGGCCATCACCATCACACCCGTGCCCGCCGGTACGCTGGCGACGATATTACCTTCGGGTGCGAAATTGTCGGTGTTGTTGGCGATGATCGCATTGCGCGCCACCAGCACGCTGCCGCCACCGACCTTGGGCAGGCCGGGCAGGTCAAACACCAGAATGCCGCCTGTATTCTTGGTCGTCAGGTTCTCGGTCACCTCGGCGAAGTTCGAGTTCTCGATCTCGATCCCGGCGACGTTCTCAACCACGCGATTGCGGCGCACGATGATGTTTTCCGACTGGCCGACATAAATCCCAGCGTCCGAGGCACCGCGCACAAAGCTGTCTTGCACCAGCACGTTGGAACTTTCGACCGGATAGATGCCGTATGCGCCGTTGGAGGCCTTTGGCCCGGCGGTCCATTCGATCCGCAGCGCGTGATAGATGATATTGTCCGCGCCCTTGGACTTGATCCCGTCCCCCTTGGCATTTTCGACCGCGAAATCGCGCAGGGTGACATTGTCGCTGGTGATCAGCAGGCCTTCGCCCGCGCCCTGTTGGTTGGTGAAGTCGAGGATGCTCTGCGCATCGCCCTCCATCCCGGCGCCTTTGATGGTCACGCCTTCGACGTCGAGGCTCAGCCCCTCGGTCAATTCATAGCGCCCGGCTTCAAGG
This sequence comes from Pseudomonadota bacterium, assembly GCA_039822745.1. Taxonomy (GTDB): domain Bacteria; phylum Pseudomonadota; class Alphaproteobacteria; order Sphingomonadales; family Sphingomonadaceae; genus Erythrobacter. The sequence goes on from JBCBMN010000083.1 coordinate 12,774, forward strand.
ACAATCGTATCACCCGGCTCAGCCAGGATCAGCGCTTCCTGCAAGCGCTCCGCCGCGCCTTCGCCCGGTGCGATCGTGTGATTGTCAGCAAGGACCGGCGCAGCGGCCAAAGCAGTGGCGCAAAGCAGCGCAGCGGCAAAAGCGGTTCTGATCATGTTGTGTGTCTCCCTCTCCGCTGTGCATTGTGCCGCGAAGATCAGGGATTGCAAGCTAAGCTGATTGGCCAACGTGCAATTCGATGCGCTTACTTGCCTTTCAGACGCTCGAATTCCGCTTCGATCTGCGCGCGCAGAATTTCGGTGGTGCATGACGCTCCGGTTTCGCCAAGGACGCGCACCGCTTCGGGATCGTCCACGCGCTTCACTCGGCTGAGCGCTTCGCGCGTGGTTTGGGGCACACGGCTCTCACCCTCGCGCGGAGCAAGCGCTTCAAGCTTGCGCAATTGCTCGATAGAAAGACGATCTGCGAGCTTTTCGCCCATGCACTGTGCCAGAGGCTCCGGCGCGCCATTGGCTGCCAAGGCCTGCTCGACACGCTTGGCCGTGACCTGCTCCAGCAGGCCATCATCGCGCAATACGATATAGGCGACGCCTGCCAACACTATGGCTGCGATCAGGAAGAGAAACCCCCGCATCGGCCCTGAACTTTAATCCAGCGCCTTTACGATTTCCTCGACCATCTTCTTCGCATCCGACAAGAGCATCACGGTCTGCGGCATGTAGAACACTTCATTGTCCACACCGGCATAGCCGACACCGCCCATGGAACGCTTGATGAAGAAGACCTGCTTGGCCTTGTCCACGTCGAACACCGGCATGCCGTAGATTGGCGAGGCCTTGTCGGTCTTGGCCGCCGGGTTCACCACGTCGTTCGCACCGATGATGAAGGCAACATCGGCCTGCGCGAAGTCAGAGTTGATGTCCTCCAGCTCGAACACCTCATCATAGGGCACATTGGCTTCGGCGAGCAGCACGTTCATGTGGCCCGGCATACGTCCAGCAACCGGGTGGATCGCATATTTGACGTCGACGCCCTTTTCCTTAAGCGCATCGGCCATTTCGCGAAGGATGTGCTGAGCCTGCGCCACCGCCATGCCGTAGCCTGGGATGATGATGACCTTCTCTGCCTGTTCAAGCATGAAGGCCGCATCATCGGCGCTGCCTTGCCTGTAAGGACGCTGTTCGCGCGGGGCTCCGTCACCGGCACCCCCGCCAGCATCTGCACCAAAGCCGCCCGCAATCACGCTGATGAAGCTGCGGTTCATCGCCTT
>JBCBMN010000084.1:0-13777 GCA_039822745.1 Pseudomonadota bacterium
TGCCCAGCAGGTGCGGTCAGAATGCGCTCAGCCACACCTTCATCATATTCACCGCGGAAACGATTGCGGCGCATATCGGTAAGGTAAGCATTGCGCAGGATGACGAAGGTCCATGCCCGCATGGATGTGCCCGGCTCAAACCGATCCTGCGCGGCCCAGGCTTTCAGCAGAGCTTCCTGAACCAGATCGTCGGCCATGTCGGGTCGGCCACAAAGCCCGCGGGCAAAGGCGCGCAGGTGGGGGACGACTTCGGTCAACTCACGCTTGAAGGCCGCTTTTTCTGCCGGTGTGCGCTTGGGTGGGGTTTTCTTGGGCTGCTCGCTCTTCGCCATCAACCGGGGCTTTCATCAGAGCTATCAGCTTCGCATCCGCCGCCGCCGGCATTGCTCGCATCAAGTTGATCGAGCAAATTCTTAAAGCTGTCCGGAAGTGGTTCGTCGACAACCGAGTCGTAGAGCTGGCGCAGACCGTCCGCCCAATCAGGACGCTGCGTGTCTGCAGCGCTCTCTGACCGGTCAGGCGTATCGTCGCCGGGGGAGACTCCGGATGTCATGACGTGTGCTGTAAACCTCTGATCCCACATTGCACCAATTTAATGCAATGCATGCCCATGCGCCCAAGTAAGCGCCCTGTGTGCAATCGCGCAAATACTTGGTAGGCACTTTGGGAACGAAGCCATGGGTCTTTGGTTCCGTCGACACGCTCTTGGGTGATACCAAGGCATGCACAATGAACTCGATAAGGCATGACAAACAAAGCGGCGAAACTGGCAGATGATACGACCGAGGCCTCCGGGTCTTCGATCAGCCATGTGCGCCGTTGGCTTGTCAATTATCCGCGTGCAGTGCCGCTCGCGATCTTCTTTGCTATCGCTGCGATCACCGCGCTGAGCGTTTTCGCGATCGAAAGTAACGCGCGTGAGCGCGAGCAGGCGCAGGTGCGTGGGGCGGCTCAATCCATCGCCTTCGCACTTGAGCGGCGCGGCAACAATTTCTCATCCTATCTCCGGGCAGGCGCGGCTTTGTTCACTGCGCGCGACGATGTCGACCCTGAAACCTTCCGACAATTCGTCAGTGAATTGCGACTGGACGAGAGTTATCGCGGCTCTGAAGGTATTGGATGGGTTAGCGTCGTTGGCCGCGACGAAATCCCCGCTTTCACTCAGCAGCAGCGCCGCGAACAGCCTGATTTTCCTGGAATTCGCCCGCCGATTGCCGGCGAAGGGTCGGCAGCGGCGCCGGTGACCTATTTCTACCCCGACACGACCCGAAATCGCCGTGCGCTGGGTTTTGACATGTATTCCGATCCGGTCCGCAGGGCGGCCATGGTTGAAGCGCAGCGGACCGTTCAGCCCACAGCGTCTGCGCGCATTGTTCTGGCTCAGGAAGGCAGCAGTGATGCGCCCGGCTTTGTGATCTTCATGCCGGTCTATCGGCCAACACCAGAGAACAGTCCGGAGGATCGCAGACTGGCGGGCTTTGTTTACAGCCCTTTCAATGCCGACCGTGTGCTCGATGCAGCGATGGAATCTGGTGAGTTCAAGGCGCTAGGCGTTGAGCTCTATGACGATCTTATACCCAGCCGAGATTTGCTGGTTTCTCACCCTATCTCTGGTGGAGGTGGAGCGCGTCTGGAGCAGGCTCTTATCATTGCCAATCGCGGCTTTCTGCTGGTTGTCGAAGGGCCAAGCGGAGTTTTTCTGGATTCGCTGTCGATGATTTCGCTCGTTTTCGGCTTGACGCTTGCCAGCCTTTTAATGCTGTTGGCCCGCTTGCTGACGCAACAGGCGTTTGAGGATCAAGCGCGGCTTGCCTTCTTTGAAGAACAACACTCGATCCGCAACTCGCTGACGCGCGAGCTGAACCACCGGGTCAAGAATACACTTGCCAATGTCCTTTCCATTCTGGCTCTGACGCGCCGCCGTGCAAGCGGTCTTGATGACTTCGCCGACAGTTTGGAGGGGCGCATCCGCGCGCTTTCTGCGACGCATGATCTCCTGACAGGTCGGGACTGGGGAGCAACGCCGCTGCAATCGGTGGTCGAAGCGGAATTGCGGCACTTCAGTAGTACCAATGAACATGACATCAGGATCGAGGGCCCGATGGTGGAGCTGGCGCCGAACGATGCCTTGTCCTTTGGCCTCGCCATTCACGAACTTGCCACCAATGCCGCCAAATATGGCGCGCTCAGCGTGCATGAAGGTGTCGTCACGATCCTGTGGTCACTGGTCGAAGAAAACATGGCCGAGGTTGAATGGCGCGAAAGCAACGGGCCAGAGGTTCAATCAGATCGCGGGCGAGGGTTCGGCACGCAGCTTATCGAAAAGATCGTCGCGCACGAATTGAAGCAGCCCGTCTTGCTTGAGTTCGAACCCGAAGGCGTGCGCTGCGTGATGCGCGTGCCGGTGCGGCCCGATCGCGATTTCCGAATTCGCGAAGAGGCCTAGAGCGGGCGACTGGAGCCGAAAAACAGCGCCTGGCTGATTGCTGCGCGCACTGTCTTTTCCTGAAACGGCTTGGTGACCAGATAGGTTGGTTCGGGCCGATCCCCGGTCAGAAGCCTTTCTGGATAGGCTGTGATGAAGATCACCGGCACACTTTGAATCGCCAGGATATCATCCACCGCATCAAGGCCTGAAGAACCGTCAGCCAGCTGGATATCGGCAAGGACCAGGCCGGGCCGGGCCTGCGCGACCGATTCAACGGCTTGGGTCCGGGTAGCTGCAGTGCCGCAAACCTCATGCCCGAGACTGGTAACCAGACCTTCCAACTGCATCGAGATAAGCGGCTCATCCTCGATGATCAGTACCGAGGTGGATTGCTCTTGGTCAATCTCGCTCACCGCCTCGGCCACGAGCGCTTCGACTTCCTGTGTCGAGATGCCCATGATCACGCCAGCTTGCGCCGCAGAGAAGTCTTCCAGCGTGGTCAGCAACAGCGCTTGGCGATTGAGCGGCGTGATCGAGCCGAGTTTGGCCTGTGCGCCCGCTTCGTGTTCGCCCGTTATGCCATCGCCTGTTCCGCCCGGCTCGGCATCGAGGAACGCGCTCGCCCAGACTGCGTGGAAAGCCTGATACAGTGCGATCCGCCCACCTTCGAGCGATTGCTTCAACTCCTCATCAGCCAGTGCCGCTTCAAGGGTTGCGCGTACGAAGGAATCGCCCGTCGCCTGCGAACCGCTCAGCGCGCGGGCGTAGCGGCGAAGATAGGGAAGGTTGTTGGCGACATATTGCCCAAGGGCCATAATTGCTTCTTTCCAAAGCTGGATGCGCGACTCGTAATAGCGGGCACATAGCGGCTAAGCCGGGCCAAGTCGCCCCCTGCATACACCGCTACAGGTCTGGCAAAGCGACGAAAACTGCGAAGTTCTAGCTCATGAACCATAGCCGAAACACTTGCACGGTGGCCCATCCACCGGGTGATGCGAAAAATCTTCAAACCCGCGGGAACCCCAGATTGGCCCGCGCATTAATCCAGTGTCACCGCCGAGACCCCCCTCCCGTCCAAGCGGCTGGTGATACGATCCCGAAAGGCCTTCACTCTTCCGAGTGGAGGCCTTTTTTGGTTCAATGCCTGAGCGAGGTTAGCCGAGAGCTTTCTCAAAGATCGCATATTCACGGTTGCAATTGCTTTCGATCGCGTCCGCAATCGCGACCATGCCCTGATTGTCTTCGAGCACCCAACCGATTTCCGCCCTTGGCGTCGCGTATCGAGCGATGGCTTCTTCGCGGATCGTATTGACCATCATGAAGGCCAGCTGGCTGGCGAGCCGGGAATTGTGCAGTTCCTTCAACACGCCCATCAGGGGAACGCGCATGCCAGCTTCAACAGGATTGCGAAGCCAGCGCAGCATGGAGATCCAGCCAAATGGGAACAGCTTTCCGTCGATCTTTTTGAGAACGTGATTCATGTCCGGGAAGGTCAGCATGAAGGCGACGGGCCGCCCTTCGACCTCGGCGATCATATTCAATTCTTCGCGAATTATGGGCTTCAATTTCTGGCCCGCATAAGCGACTTCTGCCGGCGTGAACGGGACAAAGCCCCAATTGTCCGACCACGCATCGTTGAGGATTGAGAGGATGATCTCGACCTCTTCGTCCCATCGTGACGTGTCGACCCGGCGCACTTTGATCCGCGCATTGCGCTCGCCTGATTTGACGATCCGCTGCACAATCGGCGGAAAGCCTAGGGTAACGTCGATGTCGTACGTGAAGAGCCTTTTCGCCAGCTTGTAGCCCGATGCTTCGATCCATCCGGCATAGTGCGCCGGGTGATGCCCCATCATGATCATGGGCGGATGGTCCTGCCCTTTGACAAGAAGGCCCGGTTCCTCCCAGATCGACATCGAAATCGGCCCGAGTACGCGGGTCATGCCTTCATCGCTCAGCCATTGCTCAGCCTGTTCGAGCAAGGCTTTTGCAACCTCCTCATCCTCGGCATCCAGATAACCGAAGAAGCCAGTGCCGGGGCCAAAGCCCTGCTCTGCAGGCACTTTGAGCGCCTCTTCATCGATATGAGCGGAGATGCGGCCCACAGCCTTTCCGCCACGATATGCGATGTAGAGCTGCGCGCGCGCATGGCCGAAGAAGGGGTTTTTGCCCGGGTCGATCAGCTCAAGCTGCTCGCTGCGCAATTGCGGGACAGAATGGGGCATCCTCGCGGCAAAGGCGCGGCCCAGATCGACAAATTGCCCGCGTTCTTTTTTGCCGCTGATGGGTTTGACCGAAATATCGCCCGAGGTTTGTGAAACTGTCACGCGCTGCGCCCCGTATTGCTGTATGAAGTGTTGTTCTGCATCAAAGCGCCTCTTGGATTGCCGCGCTAGCGGGCGCAACCCGACACGATCATTTTCCCGATTACTGAGTGCACGAAAGAGCAATTGGCAATCGGGCCAGTTCTGAGATAAATGCGAGCCTTAGGCAAAGTTTGAACGATGAATATGCAACCCACATCTCTCCCCAATGCTGACGCTGCGCCCGTGCATCCCAAGCGGGCCGTTCGTGCTGATTTTCAAACGAATGATGACAAGGCGATGCTGCGTGCTGCGCGTGATTTGACGCAAGGATTGGGCGAAGCGCGCCCCGGCATTTATTGGCCTGACATGCTGATCTCAACCGCGATCGGCTATGGCGCGATTGCGACTGCCATTCTGACTGACAGCCTTGCCGTTGCTCTGACTGCCGGGATTGTTGGTGCTCTGGCGCTCTATCGCTCGCTGATGTTCATTCATGAGCTCACGCATATTCATCGCGATGCGCTGCCCGGATTTCGTACGGCTTGGAACGTGATGGTCGGCTGCATCCTGCTGACGCCCAGTTTCATGTATGAAGGCGTCCACACGATCCACCACAAGCGCACGCAATATGGCACAGTCGAAGACCCGGAATATTTGCCGCTCGCGCTGATGAAGCCTTGGAGCTTGCCTGCTTTTGTGATCGTTGCGCTGCTGGCGCCATTTGCGCTGCTCGTTCGCTTTGCCGTTCTGGTGCCGCTTGGTGCGCTCTTTCCAGCGATCCGGACATTTGCATGGGAACGCTTTTCCTCGCTTTCGATCAATCCCGATTTCCGCCGCAAGCCACCTGAAGGTGACTTTGCCAAGCGGGTTTTGTGGCAGGAAACAGTCGCAAGCATTTGGGCAATCGCGCTTTTGACAAGCACCTATTGGATCGGCTGGCGTCCGCTGCTGATCGCGCTCGCCATTTTATCCGTCACGGCTCTGCTCAATCAGCTGCGCACATTGGTGGCGCATTTGTGGGAGAATGAAGGCGAGCCCATGACAGTGACTGCACAATTCCTAGACAGCGTCAATGTCCCGCCTCCGGGGATTGCAGCAGAGATCTGGGCGCCTGTGGGCCTGCGCTACCACGCACTGCACCACCTGATGCCATCAATGCCCTATCACGACCTTCCCGAAGCGCATCGGCGCCTCGCCAGCGAATTGGGCTCAGGATCGACTTATGAGGGCGCAAACCATCCTGGCATGCTGACGCTCGTCGCCCGCATTGCGAAGAGCACTATGGTGTCGCGCGGCTGATTGGCTGCGGCACAGGCCTCGCGGAGTTATTGCGGGTCGGCTTTAATCAGTTTGCTGTTTTTGGGATCCGGCTTGCGCGCGCTTGCATCTTCATTGCTGCCGCTGACCATTCCATCGCTTTGACCCGATGATGGTGTTGAGGTGCTGTCGCTTTTCCCGGCCTCAGCATCGGGCAGGGTGGGCAGGTCGCCAGTGGCCTCTATCGGCGTGTCCACCGGGGCAGGCACCTCTTCCAGCATTTCCCCGACAGCGTCGCCCGTCGCCGGTTCGGTGTTGCACGCGGTCAGCGTCAGAGCCAGCCCCGCTGCAAGGCTCGCGGTGATCTGCGTGTAGGTCATGCCTGTATCTCCAATTCCTGAGTTGATCCTATCCCAACAGTTTTAGTCCAGAAACGCAATCATCGCACATCGGCGCTCGGCTGGCAGACCGTGATCCGCTTCGAGCGCGAGTTCTCCGGCGAGCCGTGGATGTGCATCAAGCGCGGTAACTTCTTCAAACCCGAGCCGTGCATAAAAGGGCCCGTTCCATTCCACATCGCGAAAGGTGGTGAGCGTGACCGCCTTGAAGCCCGAATTGCGCGCATCAATCAAACAGGCCCGCACCAGGCCGGCGCCGATCCCCTGCCGCTGCGCATCGGGGTGCACGGACATTTCCCAGACATGCAATTCTCTGCGGAAGGGCTCGGTCGCGATAAAGCCAATTGCGCGCTCGCCCTGAAAGGCTGTGAGGCAGTGCCCCTTGCGGATAAGCTTGCGATGACGCTCTGAGGAAATGGCTTGCGTACCGGCAATCCCTGCCAATTCGGGAAGGGTTCGAAACAGATTGCCTGCCGCGATCTCGATTTCAGGGAGCGCCTCTGAATCTTCCGGACGTGCAAGGCGTAGGGACCAGCCGCTCACTCTTCGGTCCGGATCAGCACCGTCTCACCGACCAGAAGGAACAGCATGAACGGTGCCCATGCGGCGAGGAATGGTGGGTATCCACCGAAAGATCCCATCGCCAACGCGGCATTGTCGACAACGAAATAGGCAAATCCCAAGCCCATCCCAATGATCGCTCTCACAAAGAGCTGGCCAGATCTTGCAAGGCCAAAGGCGGCAATCGAACCCAGCAAAGGCATCAGCAAAGCGGAGAGAGGGCCAGCGATGCGGTGCCACCACTTTGCCCGAAGTTCTGAGGTTCGGCGACCCAATGCCTCAAACGCCTCAATCGTCTCGCCGAGCTCAAAGAAGCCTTGACCATCGGGATCGGCCGACTGGACCTCAATCCTTTCAGGGGTAAGCGTTTGCCCGACTACCAACTCTTCAAGCTCGACCACTTCGGCTTCACCAACATCGAACTGAACCGGGTTCTCTAGCTGCCAGCCTGGCCCTGCATAGGTCGCCTGTGTTGCTCGAACGCGCTGCAGGATCAGCCCTCCCGGCGCCCGTTTGTACCACGTCACATCGTCAAGGATGATGTCCTCGCCCGTCCCGACCATGGAAGAAGCGGCAAGGATATTATCGCCATCGGTCAGATAGACATTGGCGCGCACCCCGCTGTCTTGCGGAACCTCGCCATATTCGACCGCTTCCCACGCTTTGAGGGTCGTGTTCGCTCGCGTGACGACCCGCTCGTTGAAGGCAAAACTCACCACCGAAATCAGCGCCGCTGTCAGAAGGAGCGGGGAGAGAACCTGATGCGCGGAAAGCCCAGCGGCCTTCATCGCGACGACCTCGGAATTCTGATTAAGGGTGACCAGCGTGATGAGTGTCGCAAGCAGCACCGAATAGGGCAGAAATCGGGAGATGAGCTGGGGCACTCGCAACGAGACATATTTCCAGATTTCGGCCTGACCATTGCCCTCGGGCGTCAGGATGTCGCCTGTGCGGCTCAACAGGTCGAGCATCATCAACACCAGCACCAGCATCACCAGCACGGCCAGAATCCGCACCACGAACATCTTGGCAAGGTAAAGCGTCAGCGTGCGCGAAGGGAAAAAGTCGAGCTGCATTGGTTCCGGTCAGGTTTATTCGGCTGGCGCCAGCGAAGGAACGGGATCGTCGGTTGCTGCTGGGATGCCCGGACGCTTGCCAGCAAACAGCTTTCCGATACGTTTGGCTATCTTGGCAAAACCGTTCTCAAGCCAGCCAATCGCTTGTCCGCCCGGAACATAGGCGACCTGATAGAACATCCACAGGATCAGCACGGCAAACACCACGAATGGCCCCCATAGCGCAAGGATCGGATCAACCAGACCCAGCGCTGCGACGTCTTCGCCATATTGATTTATCTTGTGATAGGCGACCACCATCACGATCGAGACAAACACGCCAAGTGCGCTTGTCGATCTCTTGGGTGGGATAGCCAGAGCCACGGCCAGAAGCGGCATCAGCAACATCATCACCACTTCGACCAGTCGGAAATTGAAGCTGGCCAAACTCGCATCGCGTTCTGAGGGTTCGGTCTCTTCGCTCCAGCCGATCTTGAGCAGTTCGGGGAGGATGTATTCGCGCGTTGCATCGCCTCTTTCTCGGAATTCCTCGATGGCGGGCAAATCGATGGGCAGATCATGCCGGCTGAAGCTGAGCACGCGGGGCGTCTTGCTGCCAGTGTCCTGAATAATCGTGCCTTCGGTGAGGCGCAGGATGATCGTGTCTGGGCTATCGGTTGTCGCAAGAAACGCGCCTTCGCGGGCGCTGATGGAAAGCGTTTGCTTGCGGTCGTTCGAGATGCGCGCAAAGATGCCTTTCAGACGTCGGCCTTCGTCCTCGCTCTCCTCGATCCGCAGCGCCATGCGGTCCGCCAGAGTGGTGAATTCACCGACCTTGATCGAGGCTCCAAGTGCACCGGAACGCAGTTCATATTCCATCTGCTCGTAATAATAGCGGCTGAGCGGCTGGACGTAGAACACAAGCGCGACATTGACCGCGATCATGACAATCGTGATCGCATAGGGCACGCGCAGCAGCCGCCAGTAGGACTGGCCCACCGCGCGCATCGTATCCAGTTCTGATGATGTGGCGAGCTTGCGGAAGGCAAACAGAATGCCCAGCAACAGGCCAATCGGTATGGCAAGGCTCGCATATTCCGGGATCAGCGCGCCCAGCATCTTGAACACGACGCTAACCGGCCCGCCTTCAACCGCGACAAAGTCGAACAGTCTCAGCATCTTGTCGAGCAGGAGCAGCGAAGCTGCCAGCGCAAACACACCCAGCATCGGGACTATGACCAGCCGGAAAATATAGCGGTCGATACTGGGTAGGATATTCAGCACGGCTGATCGTCAACCTTCGTCACAGGCGGTTTGTTTTCGGCTGCCTATCGCTGCAACCGTCAAGCCCGAAAGCCTTAGCGACAAAATTCATCGCGGTCATGGTCTTCTTTTTGTTACGAGGCCTCTTAGACCTGCGCTTTTGAAAGGCGCTACCAGAAACGGCTGCCCGGCCCACCTTTGAAAGGCCCTGCCTCATATTGGCTGATCCATCCGCCATAGAATTGGCCCGGCTGCGGGGTGATGACCTCACCGTCCACCAGGCACTGATCAAGCGGGTCGGGATAGAAGGCAAGGAAGTCGCGGATACCGGCAAAGCTGGGCGTCGGGTCAGAGTATTCCCATGCGCCCGCTTCGATCCGATCGCCACCGATCATGATATCCCAGTAACGCGCCTGTCCTTTCCACTCGCATAGGGTGCGACGGGGATTGGCGGTAAGATACTCCGTCGAGACGTCATCGGAAGGGATGTAATAGGTCGGCGGGTGGCTGGTTTCGAGCGTGCGCCATGCCTTGCGGCTGTCAACCAGCTTAACTCCGCGATGGATAATCTGTATCCGGCGGCTGGTAGGCTCTGCAATGGCGGGACGCGGATAGTCCCAGACACTCTCCTGCCCTGGTCCCACGGGATCGGGTTTAGGATGGCCCAAAACGGTCATCGCTTTAAGGCTTCAGGCTTTCTCAAGCGTGCACTGGAGAGGGTGCTGGTTCTGGCGGGCGAAGTCCATCACCTGGTTCACCTTGGTCTCGGCCACTTCGTAGGGGAAGATGCCGCAAACACCCACACCCTTTTGGTGGACGTGAAGCATTACACGGGTCGCTTGTTCCAGGTCCATTCCAAAGAAGCGTTTGAGAACCAGCACGACGAACTCCATCGGCGTGTAGTCATCATTCAGCATCAGCACTTTGTACTGGCTGGGCTTCTTTGGTTTTGCCCGCGTCTTGGTAGAGATGCCGACTTCGCCATCGGTGTCGGAATCCTGATTATCGTCCGCCGCATAGGGGCAGGTCGCCGCAACTGGCAGATCGCGCGGGGGCAGGGTGGGCAGGATATCAGCCATTGGCCCTCCATTATGGGATTCGTTCGTTGGTGCGCAAGGTGTGGCTTCTTGCAAATTGCACCTAAGGATTGGTGTGCAACGCACCTGAACATTGGAACACATACAAATTTGCCAAGAAAAAGGCCGGACTTTCCGCTTTGGAAAGTCCGGCCATGCGCATATTTCAGCGCGCTTTCTTGAACCGGGTTTTGGGAGAGAGAGGAGAGGCCCGGTCCAGAAATTCAGATCGAGGGCTTAGGCAGCCTTCGAAATCTTTTCAGCTGCAACGCTGACGCGGTTCGAAATCGGCGCGAAAGCATCGTTGTACAGCTTGACCCAAGCTTCGGTGCGCTGCGAGCCGTAAGAAACGACAGCGTCGAAGTTGCGACGAGCGAGTTCGCCCTGAAGCTGCATCAGTTCGGTCGGTGACTTGATACCAGCCAGCTTCTTGGCGTCTTCGGTGACGGTTTCGACGACGGTCTTGCCGGTCTCAACATTGTCCTTCACCAGTTCCTGAGCGCCGGCGGCAAAGATCTTGCCGCTTTCGACGACAGCTTCAACGTTTGCTTTGTTGAATTCGCCAAACTCGCCAGCGAACTCGCCAGTCTTGCTGTAGGCGGTTTTGAGGCGCTCTTGCACGTCAGCAGCCATTTCCTTGGCTTGAGCGGTGAAATCAGTCTTTTCAGCAGTAGCCATGATAGTGTCCTTGAGTTTGATAACGGGATTGGTTGTCGTGGTCTCGGTGGTCTTCGCTGCAACCTTGGCTGGAGCCTTTTGGGCGGGAGCCTTCTTTGCAGGTGTCTTTTTCGCGACTGGCTTCTTTGCAGCGACAGTTTTCGCTGGTGCCTTTGCCGGAGCTTTCTTGGCTGCGGTGGTCGCCGGTGCCTTTTTAGCGGCTGGCTTCTTGGCAGCGGCAGTCTTTACCGGAGCCTTTGCAGGCGCAGGTTTCGCAGCCGGAGCCTTTTTGGCAGCAGGCTTCTTAGCAGGAGCTTTGGGAGCTTCCGTCTTTACCGGCGCCGCTTCCTTGGCAGCGGTCGTTTTCTTGGCAGCTGCTTCGGCATATGCCTTCTCTGCAGCAGCGTCGATCTTCGATTGGTTAGTGGCTTCAGCCATAATGTCCTCGTGTCATGTTGCAGTGCACAAAATAGGCATTGCTGACGCGAAGTCAAGTTTTTTGTGCACTGCACAAAAATACGGCAAAATACTGATATCTAAAGGAATAGTGAGTTTAATGTGATATATTGCGGTGCAGCACTCTGAATTTTGGCTAGCGAGTCTTCACATATCGGCCAGGCGCATCTTCGATAATGCGGTCACCTCTGCCGCCCGGCTTGCGCTTGCCGGTGGCGGGCACTTTGGCGCTGTCCTGCCCCTCAAACCACTCGAGCCAATGCGGCCACCAACTGCCCGGATGCTCGGTTGCACTCTCAATGTATTCCTCCAGGCTCGCAGCATCCTTGTCGCCCAGCCAGTATTGATACTTCTTCGCCGCGGGTGGATTGACCACGCCAGCGATATGCCCGGACCCGGCGAGGAGGAATTCAACCGGCCCTTTGAAATGATCGGTGATGCGCCAAACGCTCTCTGCCGGCGCGATATGGTCCTCGCGCCCGGCCTGGACAAAGGTTGGCACTGTAACCTGCGTCAGATCAATCGGAGTTCCATCAGCTTCAAGCGCGTCAGGCTGAACCATCTTGTTGTCGCGGTACAGGTCGCACAGATATTGGTTGTGCCACTTCGCTGGCAGATTGGTCACATCGCCATTCCAGTGGAGCAAATCGAATGCCGGATAGTCCTCGCCCAGCAAGTAGTTGTTGACGACATAGTTCCAGATCAGATCCTTGCCGCGAAGGGCATTAAATGTCGCCGCGAGATATCGCCCGTCGAGGTAGCCTTCGCCACCAAGCTGGCCGATCATGTCGATCTGTGTGTCATCGACAAAGTGTTTGAGATCACCTGCGCGTTCAAAATCGACCTGTGCGGTGAAGAAGGTTGCGCTCTTTACCCTCTCGGCCTCCCCGCGTCGCGCCATGATCGCCAAGGTCGCGGCGAGCGTGGTTCCTGCAACGCAATAGCCGATCGTATGGACATGCGGCACTTTCAGGCGGGCGCGGATCTGATCGATTGCGTCCATTTGTCCGCGGATATAGTCATCCCAAACGACATCAGCGAGGCTTTCATCGGCTGACTTCCAGCTGACGACAAAGACCGTGATGCCCTGATCGACGGCCCATTTGACGAAGCTCTTCTTCGGATTGAGATCGAGGATGTAGAACCGGTTGATCCAGGGCGGGAAGATCACCAGCGGCACCTCATAGACCTCGTCGGTAGAAGGGCTGTATTGGATCAATTGATAGAGCGGCGTTTCATAAACCACCTTGCCTGGTGTCGTGGCAAGGTTCTCACCGAGCCTGAAGGCATCCGGGTCCGTATGCGTCAGCTGCCCGCGCTTCAGGTCTGTAATCAGATGGCGCATTCCGTTGACGAGGTTTTGTCCGCGCGTTTCAATCGTGCGCTTCATGACGACAGGGTTGGTCACCAGGAAATTACCGGGGCTCATCGCCTCTGTCAGCGCATTGACGGCATACTCAAGCTGCGCGCGCTTCTCGCCATCCAGCCCATCCATCGCCTTCACTGAATGGCGAAAATACTCGGTGAGCATGAGATAGGTCTGGTGCAGCAGTGCGAAAGCCGGGTGTTCCTGCCAGGCCGGATCAGAGAAACGACGATCCTTCATGGGAAGTGGCGCGAAAGTCTGCGGGGCTGCTTCCTCCTTGTCAGCGGTGCCGAGGCCTGCGGTCATGCGGCCCAGGACGCCTTGCCACATTTCGTAGCTGTCCTGCGCCAGCTTGGCCTGAGCCTCAAATAGACCCTTCGGCATTTGCTGCACCATGCTTTGCGAGATCATCAGCCATTGCGCCGGATTAAGCAGATTGGCAGGGTTCTGAAGGTCGGTTGTGGCCCTTTGAGCGGCGCCTTGGGCGTTCTCAGTCACGAATTCGAGCCACATTTTTTGCATTTGCGCGCCGGCCTTAAACCATTCGCCAAGGTCGCCCGCTTCAACGCCTTCGGGAAAGGGCATAGCCTGCGCAGGGCCTAAACTTGCGCCGGGTTCGTCCGTCATCGGCAACACGCCTGAGAACATGGCCTGCAGCGCTTCGCCCTGCATCTTGAAGAATGGATTGTCAAAGAGCGCCCGAAGGGGATCCGTTCCTTCGGCCGGATTTTTCGGGTCGCTTGTCATAGCGCTGCTCTCCTGAGGCGACGTGCTTATCGTCAGTTTATAGGCGGCGATCCCGGCTTTCGAAATACCTCATTTGGTAGGACGTGGGCGGCACACGTTCAAAAGCGTTCCTAAGTGGATGGAAACGCCTTCCCCTCACCACCGTTAATGGAGTACATGGATATTGCGCATTCACAGACTTTGATTGCGTAGATCGAAGACACACGT
>JBCBMN010000085.1:0-13472 GCA_039822745.1 Pseudomonadota bacterium
CGATCATGTCCTGCGTGGCGTTCTCAAAGCCCGGCAGATTGCCATAGCTGGCAAGGTCGAGCATTTCATTGATGACGAAGCGCGTGTCGCGCGTCGGTGCTGTGTATGTTGGCATCACTTGATCCCCATCGTGTGATCGTGGTTTTGGTCTATTGGTTTGGCTGGCCAAAGGCCACAGGTGCTTCAATCAGCCGAGGTGCAATTCTTCAATTCTGGAAACAAATTCAGTCAATTCGTTGATTGAACTGTCAATATCATCACGCTGTGTCTTGAGCTTCGCTATATGAGATTTGCATTTCTCGACTGTGACGCGCCGCTGTTCGACGCGCCCATCATCGAGATCGTAAAGATCGATCATCTCGCGAATTTCAGTCAGGCTGAACCCGACATTCTTTGCACGCATGATCCAGGCGAGCCGCGCGCGATCACGCTTTGAATAGACCCGAGTCAATCCGACTCGAGCGGGTGCGATAAGCCCCTCGTCCTCATAAAAGCGAAGCGCCCGAGCCGTGCAGCCAAACTCCGATGTGAGATCGGAGATCGAGAACTGTTCCCGCTCAAACTCGTCAGGTGTGTCGATATGCGCACCCTGATGGCGCTGATCGGTTGCAGCCTTAACGGCTTTGGATTGCACTGATGCGGTAGCCATGACCGCTCAATACCTTCCCTTTACGTGAGCGTCAAGTCTTGACCTTTACGAGAGTTGAGCGGTCAGAGAGGACTCAGCGCAACCTCATCATCAGCGTCCAATGCAAGTTCGCGATAAAAGCAGGAGCGCGCTCCGGTATGGCATGCCGGACCCGCAGGTTCGGCATAGATCACCAGCGCATCCTGATCGCAGTCGACCAGTATCCGAACGACCTTGAGCACGTGACCGCTCGTCTCCCCCTTCATCCAAAGTCGCTGCCGGGAGCGCGACCAGAACGTCACATTGCCACTCTTCCGAGTCGCGGCGATTGCGTCGTCATTCATGAAGGCAACGACAAGCACTTCATGCGAATTGGCATCGAGCACCACTGCGCTCACGAGACCGTTCGAATCGAACTTCGGCGCAAACACGGCGCCGTGTTCATGTTCGTGCTTGGTCAGATCGCAATTCGCCATCGGGGCGTACTCCTGATAATCCACGCTGCGAAAGGGCTATTCCGCAACAATCCGAAAGCCCTTTGACCTATCGCAGTCAGGAAAGAAATGCGTGTCTGCTGCCACATGAAAAATTTGTTGCAAGATCACCACAGATGCACTCGAAAATATGCGTAAGTATTCATTACATCTTCCCGATCGGTAATCTGGGTGGAAGAACGGCACCGCAGGCTCGCGAGAGCTTGCCCACCGAACAATTTGCTTGCAGCACTTGGTTCAGGGGGTGATCGGTCAGCAGCCAACAGCGGGGTGTTGGAGCAGCCGATTGAACGATGAGGGATATGATCCTGATAGCGAAGTTAGGGGGTCGCTATCTGAGCTCTTTTGAGCGGATCTAAACCGTTTCGTCACGTGGCGCCCGGGGTCTTTATGGCCTCGGGCGTTTCGCTTTTCAGACGACCTCCAAGTTTAGCCGGCATCCACGCGCGCAAAGCAAATCGTGCGAACTGACTTGGCACCGACAGTGAGCAACACTTCCGCACACGCAGAGCTTGTCGCACCGCTGGTGTAAACATCATCGACCAACAGGATATCCCGGCCAGCGATCTTTTGGCGGCGCGACTTTGACACAGCGATTGCGTTTTTGAGCGCCGCATCGCGCTCGTCCTTACCCAGACCGCCGAGACTGGGCGTCCGCTTTGTTCGCTTCAGGGCATCCACGCTGAGCTCTCCGCGCCCCAGTCTCGCCAATTCCTCTGCCAAAAGAGCCGCCTGGTTATAGCCGCGCTCCCATAAACGCATGCGATGCAAGGGCACCGGCACCAGCAGCGGAGCCTCTCCACGGTTCACATCCGGCAGTCTGGCCGCCATCAATTGCGCCAGCAGTCTTGCCAGCGCGATCTTGCCGCCATGCTTGAAGTTCAGGACCAACTGGCGCGACATGTCGTTGTAGCGCGTTGCGGCAATGACCTCAGAGGTCTGCGACGTCTCCTCCAGTTCGCTCCAGCACTCAAGGCACAGGCCGCCATGCGCCGCCACGGCTACGCCACATGACGGGCAGCGTGGCGGATAGACAAGGTCCACAATCGGCGCGAGGCCAGCCTTGAGTTCGGTGCTCCAACGCATCTCGCGAAGTGTCGCATGGCTTGCACAGTGGAGGCAAGCACGGCAGTGGAGCTGCCATGACGAACCCCGGCGTCCCCCGCATCTTCAGCCAGCATCGTCGCGCCATGCGGGAAGCA
The DNA here is from genome assembly GCA_039822745.1 of Pseudomonadota bacterium. GTDB lineage: Bacteria > Pseudomonadota > Alphaproteobacteria > Sphingomonadales > Sphingomonadaceae > Erythrobacter. The sequence goes on from JBCBMN010000085.1 coordinate 2,325, forward strand.
CGCGCAGAGGCTCGGGCATATCAACCGGATGCGGCTCGATTCGTCGCTGAAGAGATGGCTGAGGATGTGCTCGAACGGCTTGCATTTGTTCGCCACGAACCATCAAATCCCTTGCTGATCGGAGCAGTTCCTCAAGCTCTCAGCTCCAAACTCCAAACCGGCCCAACGCAGCTTGATCCCGAAGCGCCCTATCCAGATGACGGTTTCGACTTCATCGCTGTCCTCGGGCAGCTTGATGCGGTTAACGATCTGCCCGGTGCGCTCATCCATATCCGCAATGCACTCGCGCCCGGCGGACTTGCGATTGCAAGCTTCATCGGTGGAACGAGCCTTCAGACCTTGCGCGCAGCCATGATCGCGTCAGAGCCTGACCGCCCGGCGGCGCGCATGCATCCTATGGTCGATCCGCGCGCGGCCCCAGGCCTGCTCCAGCGTGCGGGTTGGAAAGACCCGGTGGTCGACACGCATGCGCTCAAGGTCCGCTATCCCTCGCTCGACCGTTTGGTGCACGATCTGCGCGATCAGGGACTCGGCAGCGCGCTTGCCGATCCCGGACCGCCGCTCGGTAAAGCCGCTCTCGCCCGCGCGCGCGCCGCTTTCCTTGAACGCGCGGATGCCGACGGTAAGGTCACAGAGACCTTCGAGATCGTCACCCTCACCGGACGACGATCACTCGCCGGAACCTAGTCGAGCGCTGCCTGTGCTGCTGCCAAACGCGCAATTGGCACACGGTAGGGCGAGGCGCTGACGTAATCGAGGCCCACACTTTCGCAGAACTCAATCGAGGCCGGATCGCCGCCATGCTCGCCGCAAATGCCGAGCTTGATGTCAGGCCGCGTCGTGCGACCGCTTTCGGCTGCCATTTCGACCAGCTGGCCAACCCCATCAATGTCGATGCTGACGAACGGATCGCGCGGGAAGATGCCCTTGTCCACGTAAGGCGCAAGGAACCGGGCCGAATCGTCGCGGCTCACGCCCAGCGTAGTCTGCGTCAGGTCATTGGTGCCGAAGCTGAAGAACTCGCCCTCTTCGGCAATCTCTCCCGCCATCAGCGCAGCGCGCGGCAGTTCAATCATAGTACCGACCAGATACGCGACCGAGACGCCCTGTTCGGCAAAGACCTCTTCCGCCACCCGGTTGACCAGCACGCGCAGGATAGCGAGCTCCTTTTGCGTCGCCACCAGCGGGATCATAATCTCAGGCAGAGGTGCCTCGCCGCTTTCCTTCTGCACTGTGCAAGCTGCTTCGAAGATCGCGCGCGCTTGCATCTCGTAGATTTCCGGGAAAGTGATCCCCAGACGGCAACCCCGGTGGCCCAGCATCGGGTTGAACTCGTGGAGCTCGCCCGCACGCCGCTTGAGGTGGTCGACGCCCAGCCCTGTTGCGTCAGAAAGTTCGGCAAACTCGGCATCGCCATGCGGCAGGAATTCGTGCAGCGGCGGATCGAGCAGGCGGATCGTGCAAGGCAGACCGGTCATGACTTCAAAGATCGCTTTAAAGTCGCTGCGCTGTTCAGGCAGCAGCTGATCAAGCGCCTTGCGCCGGCCCGTTTCATCCTCGGCAAGGATCATCTGGCGCACTGCGCTGATGCGAGAAGCATCGAAGAACATGTGCTCGGTACGGCACAGACCAATACCCTCTGCACCAAACTGGCGCGCCATCTTGCAGTCCGCCGGAGTCTCGGCATTGGTCCGTACCTTCATGCGGCGGCTTTCATCGGCCCACTCCATGAGTATGCCAAAGTCACCTGCCAGTTCTGGTTCAACCGTCGGCACGATGCCGAGCATCACCTGACCATTGGCACCGTCAAGCGTGATCTCGTCACCCTCTTTCAGCTCGTGCGCGCCGATCCGCAAAGTGCGGCTCTCACGATCAATCGAAACCGCGCTCGCTCCCGAAACGCAGGGGCGCCCCATTCCGCGCGCAACAACTGCTGCGTGGCTCGTCATGCCGCCGCGCGCTGTCAAAATCCCTTGCGCGGCATGCATGCCGTGAATGTCCTCCGGCGAGGTTTCGACGCGCACCAGGATCGCCTTCTCACCGCGATTGGCCCATTGCTCAGCCGTATCTGCATCAAGAACGATCTTGCCCGCAGCCGCGCCCGGAGAGGCCGGAAGGCCCGCTGTCAGCACATTGCGCGGCGCATCCGGGTCAAGCGTCGGGTGGAGCAGTTGATCAAGCGCCATCGGATCAACGCGCTTCACCGCTTCCTCTTTGCTGATCAGCCCTTCGTCAACCATATCGACCGCCATCTTGAGCGCCGCCTTGGCCGTGCGCTTGCCCGAGCGCGTCTGAAGCATCCACAGCATGTCGCGCTCTACGGTGAACTCAATGTCCTGCATGTCGCGATAATGCCGTTCCAGCAGATCGAACACGCGGGCCAGTTCGCCATAAGCATCCGGCAACGACTCTTCCATCGAGAGCGGCTTTGCCCCCGCTTCCTCACGCGCAGCCTTGGTAAGGTATTGCGGGGTGCGGATGCCCGCAACCACGTCCTCACCCTGCGCGTTGATGAGATACTCACCGTAGTATGCGCGCGTGCCCGTTGCCGGATCGCGGGTGAAGGCAACGCCCGTGGCGCTCGTCTCGCCCATATTGCCGAACACCATGGCCTGCACATTGACCGCCGTGCCCCAATCAGCAGGGATGTCGTTCAAGCGGCGATAGACCTTCGCGCGGTCGCTGTCCCAGCTGTCAAAAACTGCGGCAATGGCGCCCCACAGCTGCTCGGTCACGTCCTGCGGGAACGGCTTGCCTTGCTCTTGCTCCACGATCCCTTTGAATTCGGCCACCAGCGCTCGCCAGTCATCGGCTGAAAGCTCCGTATCCGCGTAGAAACCGTTATCTTCCTTGCAGATTTCAAGCGCCTCTTCGAACAGGCCGTGATCAATCCCCAGCACCACGTCTGAGTACATCTGGACAAAGCGGCGATAGCTGTCCCACGCAAACCGATCATCGCCCGAAGTTGCGGCAAGCCCCTCAACCGTTGCGTCGTTGAGACCAAGGTTCAGAACCGTGTCCATCATGCCGGGCATCGAAACCCTTGCGCCTGAACGGACCGAAACGAGCAGCGGGTCGCCAGCATCGCCAAAACTCTTGCCCACCGACGCTTCGATATGGCTGAGCGCTGTGGCGACATCGCTGCGCAGCTTTGGGCCGAAATCCGCCCCTTCCTGAAGGTAGCGCACGCATTCCTCGGTCGTGATCGTGAAACCGGGAGGCACGGGCAAACCGATGCTGGCCATCTCAGCCAGATTGGAGCCCTTCCCGCCGGTGATCGTCTTGTCTTTCTGGCGGGGGTCATCATGCGGAGCGCTTCCGCCGAAGGGATAGACCGTTTGCAGCGACATAAAATTTCCTAACAAGTTGACACAAGTGACACTGTGTCAAGCGCCCATTTGGGCTAGAAATTGCACATATTCAGGGTGTTAAGGCCCCGAGACGAAGTTGACACTTTTCCAACACGGATCATCCCTCAATCCGGCTGAAATCAGCGACCCGGTGGACCGCATTGCGGAAACGCGCGAGCAGCGCAAGGCGCGCGTCACGCTTCTCGGCCTCTTCGGCATTTACAATGACATCTTCAAAGAACCGGTCGACAGCGCTGCGTAGAGTCGCGAGGGCAGCCATGGCGCCTTCAAAGTCTTCAGCTTCGATAGCGGCAGCGGCTTTTGGCTCGGCGACTTCAAGCGCGTCGATCAGAGCCTTTTCGCTGGGTTCGGGCGTGTAGGAAACTTCAAACTTCGTCATGCCAGCGGATGCTGGCATCTCGGGCGTCGAAGCGCTGTCGCCAGAGTCCCCAGGGTGGCCTTTGGCCGTCTGCGACTCCGCTGGGGTGACGTTGTAGCCCTCTTTCTTGAGGATATTCGCCGCACGCTTGTAGCCGGCGAGCAGGTTGGCGCCGTTCTCGGTTTCGATGAAGGCTTGGAGAGCATGGACGCGGGCAAGCAGCCGGACGAGATCGTCCTCCCCGCCAAGCGCGAAGACGGCATCGATCAGGTCGTGACGAACGCCCGCTTCGCGTTGTTGGACTTTGAGGCGGTCTGCGAGGAATTCCGGCAACTCATTACACGCTCGCAGGAAACTCTCGAACATACCAATTAGGATGTCGTTCGATGTTGCGGACTCAACTGACTTCACTCTAAAATCATCGAAAAACTCAACGATCCCAAACGGACTCAAACTAACGACGATGCCTCGCCACTTATCGAGAAATTTCGTCATTGATGCAGCGTTAGCTGATCCACGGGGAAAGACCATGCCAGCGAAGACCAAAGCGGCGACCGCCTGCACAACTGAAAGACGGATTGCATTCACTTGAAGTAATGCAAGCACCGATATTGCGGCTCGCCTTAGTGCGAATGGATCTTTCGAGCCTGTTGGCTTTTCGTTAATCGAGAAGAACGCAGCCAACGTATCCAACTTATCCGCCAGCGATACCGCCACAGTCACCGGAGCGGTCGGCACCTCGTCGCCTTGCCCCACCGGCTTGTAGTGATCGCGGATCGCGTGCGCGACCTGTGGGTCCAGGCCCTCTTTTTCGGCGTAGTAGCCGCCCATCAGGCCCTGAAGCTCTGGGAATTCGCCGACCATTTCGGTGACAAGGTCCGCTTTGCACAGACGCGCGGCCTGTTCGGCGAGGTCGGCCAAAACCTCCTTCGTCATGCCAGCGGAAGCTGGCATCTCGGGCGTTTGTGCACCAACGCTTGAGACCCCAGCTTTCGCTGGGGTGACGCCGGGCTTGACGATCCCCTCTTTGCACAACCACCGCGCCAGCTTCGCCACCCGGTCAACCTTGTCCGCCACCGTGCCGAGCTTTTCGTGGAACGTAATCCGCTCCAGCTTTTGCGCATGCTCGGCCAAGGTCGTTTTCTGATCCAGCTCCCAGAAGAAACGCGCATCGGCCAGACGCGCGGCAAGCACCTTGCGGTTGCCGTCGACCACGACGGCGGGATCGTGCGCGGCAATGTTGGAAGTGCAGATAAAAGCGTTGGCGAGCGTCGCACCGTCCGGCCCGCTTTCCTCGCACACAAAGTACTTTTGGTTCACCCGTGCGGTAAGCTGGATGACTTCGGGCGGCACGTCGAGAAACGCTTCATCAAAGCGGCCCAGCAGCGGGACGGGCCATTCGGTCAGGCCCGCATTCTCGACCACCAGCCCTTCATCCTCGATCACGCTCACCCCTTGCGCGCGAGCCGCCTTGCGCGCGCCTTCGCGAATGATCCCGGCGCGCTTTTCATGGTCGACCAGAACATGCGCATTGGCGAGCGCATCGGCGTAATCATCGGCGTTCTTGATCGTGACCGGACCGCTTGAATGGAAGCGGTGCCCCATCGTTTCGCGGCCGCTGATGATCCCTTCGACCTCGCACTCCACCACGTCGCCATCAAGCAGCGCGATGATGCCGGTGAGCGGGCGCACCCATTTGAGACTTTCCGGACGGATCGAGGCATCTCCCCAGCGCATCGATTTGGGCCAGCTGAAATCGCCGATGATCGCCGGGATCGCTTCGGCCAGTAGTGTGCTCACAGCCTGACCGGGCTTGTTGATCACCGCGAAATAGGTCGCGCGGCCTTTGACATCGCGCGTTTCGAGCTGACCGCGAGTGATGCCGTTCTTGCGGCAAAAACCGTCCACCGCCTGATCGGGTGCGCCAATGGGTGGCCCCTTGGCCTCTTGGCGCACCGCCTCGGTTTCCAGCGGCAATCCGCGCGCAATAAGCGCGAGCCTGCGCGGAGTGGACCACACGGTAATGTCGCCAGCAGTGATACCAGCGGCATCCAGTTCGCGGCGAAAGAGCTTTTCGATTTCACCGCGCGCGCCCTTTTGCATACGCGCCGGGATCTCTTCGCAAAGCAGTTCAAGCAGGAAATCAGCCATCAGACGAGACTCCAACCCGGGAACTTCGCTTCCCATTGCGGTGCCATCGCCTTGGCATATTCCTCGCAAGACGAACGCGCGAGGTCGCGCACGCGGCCCATGTAAGAAGCGCGCTCCTGAACGCTGATCACGCCGCGCGCTTGCAGCAGGTTAAAGATATGGCTTGCCTCAATCGCCTGCTCATATGCGGCGATCGGCACGTCGCTGGAAAGCGCGTTGCGGCATTCAGCCTCGGCCTTGTTGAACAGGTCAAACAAGGCATCCGTTTCGGCGACTTCGAAGTTCCATTTTGACATCTGGCGTTCGTTCTCAAGGAACACCTCGCCATACGTTACGCCCTGCTGGTTAAAGGCGAGGTCATACACGTTGTCGACGCTCTGAATGTACATCGCCAGTCGCTCAAGCCCATAGGTAAGCTCGCCCGCAACCGGCTTGCAGTCAAAGCCGCCCATTTGCTGGAAATAGGTGAACTGGGTGACTTCCATACCGTCGCACCACACCTCCCAGCCCAGACCCCAGGCGCCCAGCGTGGGCGATTCCCAGTCATCCTCGACAAAGCGGATGTCGTGTTTGAGCGGATCGATGCCAATCGCACGAAGACTGCCGAGATAGAGGTCCTGAATGTCACCGGGGCTTGGCTTCAGGATCACCTGATACTGGTAGTAATGCTGCAAGCGGTTGGGGTTTTCGCCATAGCGACCGTCGGTTGGGCGGCGACAGGGCTGCACAAAGGCAGCATTCCATGGCTCTGGCCCCAAAGCCCGCAGAGTGGTTGCGGGGTGAAACGTGCCCGCCCCCATGCGCATGTCATATGGCTGAAGGATGACGCAACCGGACTCGCTCCAGAAATCATGGAGCGTCAGGATCATATCCTGAAACGAGCGGCTTGGATCGCGCGCGGGGATTCCCGCTTGTGCGGCTTGATCAGTCATGGCGCGTGGCCTTTGGCGCATGGGTGTATCGCGGTCAATGGTGCACCGCAGCATTGTCACCTCACCCTGACCTGAAGTCAGGTATTCTTGACATAGTCAGTGAATCACGACATATAGTCATGCATACCTGACATAGTGTCAGGCTCTCCGAACATCACTCCAAGGAATTTTATCCATGCCCGGCAAACCCAAAACACCCAACGCATTACCCGCACTGGCTCTTGTCACTTCGATCAGCGCTTCGGCCCTGATGCTCGTGAATTTCCATCTGGGCGCAGCCGCGGGCCACGCGCTTTATCTCGGTGGCGTGTTGATCTGAGCCTTGCACACCACCCATCGCGCGAACTTTGGCTTGCGCGACGACATATTGCGAGAAACCGATAATGACCTATTCGACCCAGCCCAATCGCGACAGCTACGCGACCTTCTATCTCACCCTGAGCGTGATCGGAGCTCTAGCCGCCTTGCTCGCTCTTAGCGGCCATCTGGTCTTTGATGACGAAGCCATGGTGCTGATCGGCAACGCTTTTGCGGTGATCAGAATGGTGGTTCTGAAGCCTTCCAAAGACAAGGACGAGTTCCTCAATAGCCTTTGGCATGCCGGCGCGGGGACAGCGATTGTAACCATGGCGTTTTGGGCCATTCTGGGACCAACATTTGCCGGGTTCGTCGATGGCGTCTCGGGCAAGCCTGCAACCCCGCACTTCCCTCACGAAGCATCGTTCGCGGTCCTCACCTGCGGGTTTTTCGGAGGCTATTTGTGGCGCCGTCTCAGAGGTCAGGCATGAAGAATCGCCTCAAAGTTCTGCGCGCCGAGCGCGACTGGAGCCAGGCGGAACTGGCGGGAAGGCTCGATGTCTCGCGCCAGGCTGTAAACGCCATCGAAACCGGCAAGCACGATCCCTCACTGCCACTGGCTTTCCGGATTGCGCGCCTGTTCGACATGCAAATTGAAGATATATTTGACGACGGAGAAGCCCTGTGAACCTTGACCCAAACGACGAACTCACTCCCGGTGAAGCACGCACAAGGCAACGCCAAAGAAAGAGAACACTCTATCTGATAGTCGCTGGTCTTATTGGCGGCGTGACCGGGTTCTTCGGCGGCTTCTATGATCAGGGCGATGGCAACATCTTCTCTGGTGGGTGGGAGACACTTGCGCTGCCCCCATTTGTCGCCATTTTGCTCGCGATTGGGCTGTTGCTGGGATTCCTGGTCGTGCCCTTGTGGGGGTTTACTCAGGTCGATGATTACCAGCGCCAGCATAATTTTATAAGCTACACTGGCGGTCTGGCCGCGGTGATATCGTGCTTTCCTGTATGGGTCGTCCTGCACGCAGGAGGATTTGTTCCGGCACCCCATGCCTTTGGTCTTTGGGCGGTGGGTGTGGTTGCCATGCTCGGATCTTACTTGTTCATCCGCTGGCGCACGTAACGCATAACCCACAAGCCTCGTTGCATCATCGTGAACGCATAGGCAAAGCGTCCTCTTCCCCCGAAAGAACCCGATCATGAAGCTCAAATTCCTGTCCGCCATGGCAACATCTCTGGCGCTGTTTTTCAGTCCCCCAGCCTTTGCACAAAATGAGGCCACACCGAAGCCCGCTGCCATTGCCGAGGCGGATGGACCCGCGCTGTGGAAAGTCGCGGATGAAGATACGACGATCTACCTGTTTGGCACGATCCATGTGCTTCCTGATGGTCTCGACTGGTATGATGAGGAGATCGCTGAAGCGCTGGAATCGGCTGATCTGGTGGTCAAGGAATTGGGGCCAGACGCCTTTGCTCCGCGCAAACTGCGCGCAGCGCTGATCACTCACGGCCTGCTGCCCGAAGGCCCCACTCTGCGCGAACGGATGACGCAGGAGCAGCGCGAGATATTCGAAGCCGAGATGGAAGAACTGGGAATGGACCCTGAAACGATGGACCGTTCCCAGCCTTGGTTCGCCTCTACGCGGATTGTCCTTGCCCGGCTCAAGGCATTGGGCATCGATTCCAGCAAGGGCGTGGAAGCGGTGCTGGATACCAAAGTGCCCGACACACCGCGCGCGGGGCTTGAGACGGTTGATCTGCAATTCGGTGCCTTCGCCTCTGTGCCTTTCGAGGGTCAGATGAAGCAATTGATGGGATCGTTCGTCGAACCGGATGAACTCGAGGAAGCCTTTGACATGATGGTCACCGAATGGATTGAAGGCGATCCTGAAGAACTGGCCGCCATCTTCAACGAATCGACCACCGAATCCGGCCTTGAAAAGCCGCTGCTCTATGATCGCAATGCCAACTGGGCGCAGTGGATCGAGACCCGCCTCGAACAACCCGGCACGGTCTTCATGGCAGTCGGCGCGGGCCACCTTGCGGGCAAGAACAGCGTTCAGCACTATTTGAATGAGCGCGAGATAGGCGTCGAACGCATTCGATAGCGAGCGCAATGGTTGTGCCTGCTTTCGCCGCCCGCGTGCCAAATTCGCTTGCCAAAACCACCCTCGCGCTCTAACGGCCCGCACTTCGGCGCTCTGGTCATCCCTGGAGGCGGGGCGCTGGGACATACTCTATAACACGCATTCGAAAGGCATTGTGCTATGAGCGATACGCTTACACTGCCGGCCGAACGCCGCGAACGGGCTGGCAAGGGAGCCTCCCGAGCACTTCGCCGCGAAGGTCGGATTCCCGCTGTTATTTACGGCGGCAAGGAAGAACCCACCCCAATCCACATCGAGGAAAAGGAACTGGTCAAGCAATTGATGACCGGTCACTTCATGAACTCGATTGTGCAGATCGAAGTCGACGGCGAAAGCGTGCGCACGCTGCCCAAGGATGTGGCGCTGCACCCGGTTTCTGACCGCCCGACTCATGCCGACTTCCTGCGCCTTTCGCGCGATGCCAATGTCGAGGTTTCGATCCCGGTTGTGTTCATCAATGAAGAAGCCTCACCCGGCCTCAAAAAGGGCGGCGTTCTGAACGTGGTCCGTCACGAGCTTGAGCTGGTCTGCCCTGCAGTCGCTATTCCCGGTGAAATCGAAATCGATGTCACCGGCAAGGACGTGGGCGACTCGATCCACATCAGCGAAGTCACTCTGCCTGAAGGCGCGACCAGCGCGATTACGGACCGCGACTTCACCATTGCAACCTTCGTGGCACCGTCGTCTCTCAAGAAGAGCGAAGGCGACACCACCGAGGAAGCCCCCGCTGCGGGCGAAGTCGAAGCCACCAATCAGAAGGGCGACGACGAGTAAGCCTACTCGACGCTCTTACAAAGCAATCACCAAGGCACCGGGCTGGGAAACCAGTCCGGTGTTTTGTTTTGCGGGGGGCGCCCGGCGCTTGAGGGGGAGGCGAAGCCTGCTAAGGGAAAGCGATGCAAATCTGGGCAGGCCTTGGAAATCCGGGCGCTAAATACGCGCTGCATCGGCACAATGTCGGGTTCATGATCGTGGACGCGATTGCTGAAACTTACAGCTTTGGCCCGGAGCAAAAGAAGTTTGCCGGGCTGGTGCGCGAAGGGCGGATTGGAACGCAAAAGGTGCTGCTGCTCAAGCCCTCTACCTTCATGAATGAAAGCGGGCGCAGCGTGGGCGAGGCGATGCGGTTCTACAAACTCGATCTCGACGCGCTCACTGTATTTCATGACGAACTCGACCTTGCCCCCTTCAAGGTGAAGGTGAAACAAGGCGGCGGGACAGCGGGCCACAATGGCCTGCGCTCCATCGACAAACATCTGGGCGCAGACTTTCGCCGCATCCGCATTGGCATCGGCCATCCGGGGCACAAGGAACGCGTGCACGGCCATGTGCTCGGAAACTATGCCAAGGCAGAAATGGACCCGCTGGCTGATATGCTGGGCGCAATGGCTGGCGAAGCCGAGTGGCTTGCGGCAGGCGATGATGTTCGCTTCATGAATGACGTTGCGTTGAGAATGCAGTGAGCCACCCAAGCGAAGCGATAGCGGATCTGCCGGTTCACAAAATCCTTGGCATAACCGCTTTGCAGACAGTCATCTTCGTGGTGATCGGCCTTTCGATCTGGGCCCTGATTGGCCGCAATCCGCTCGCCTTTGTCACTCTGGATGTGCAACAAGTCGCCCTTGGCCTTGGCATTGCTGCGGGGATGATAGTCCTTGGTTATGGCCTATTTTGCGGATTTCGGGAGTTTGGCGAACAGCTTATCCGCGATCAGGTTCAGCAGTTTGGATTTCTCAAGAACCCGCTTGGCCCCGGAGCCATCATCTTCATCGCGGCTTGCGCAGGCATCGGCGAGGAAGCGCTGTTTCGCGGCGGCATCCTGATTCTGCTCGACCATTATGCGCCCTTTGCTCTTGCGCTGATTGTTTCCTCGGGCCT
>JBCBMN010000086.1:0-13313 GCA_039822745.1 Pseudomonadota bacterium
ATCTTGAGCTTGGCAGGTGAGGGCTTGTCATTGGCCAGCTTGCGCAGTTTTGCGACCTGAGATCACTGATGAGCACGATCGAAGAAGAAGTCGCAAAACTGCGCAAGCTGGCCAATGACAAGCCCTCACCTGCCAAGCTCAAGATGGTCGAGCACAGTCTAAGCACCAAATGGGAGGGCGTTGAGTCAGTGGCGCTCAAAGTGCTTTTCGCATGGGGAGGCAAAGACGCGGTCAGACTGGCCCGTGCGAGCCTGGAGAGGCATTGGTCGGACAAATCCGGTTGGGCAATTAGGGCGCAAGCGATCAAGGTTCTCACCAAGCACATCACAGCTCGCGATACTGCATGGGTAGGCGAGCTAGAACAAAAGGCCAAATCGACGCCACTCATGCTGCATGAGCTCCGCTACCTCACCGCAAGGGCCCAAGAGTTTGCAGGTAATCTTGATTGAGGGAGAGGCGTAAGATGCCTTCCTGATCGCATAGAACAAAGCCCTCCGGGACTGTTTCCCGGAGGGCTCCCAAGTTCCGGCGCGGGTTAGACCAGCGCTTTGGCGTGGTTATGGGTGGATGGCTTACAGCTGGCAAAGCCGTAGTTCATATCTGGTGCGATATCTTGCCAGAAGACTGTATCTCCAGGTACGATCGGATAATCATAATAGCTTTCGCCCACTCCACCATATTTGGCAGTCGGGTTCTTCGAGCCGGAGACGACAGCCCTGCCGTTAACACTGAAGAACCAGAACGGATCACGACTGGTCGAAGCATCATGAGGCGGGGCGGTATAAACCGCCGTGCCAATAGTGAAACTCTCGATAATGTGCTTGCCTTGGCCAAGGAAGACCGGCGAATCCGTGTAAACGAGCTTGTACTGGCCCGTTGTATCCGGCGCTCCTGACCCTGAAATACTGGACATCAGTTCGCCAATGGTGCTGCCCGTGCCGTACCAAACCAGATAGTTGTTGTAAGGATAGCTGCCGGGATCTGCTGGGTTGCCGCTATAATAGAGGACAAGCGCCGCCGATCCTTGCGCACCTGCCGCCAAGGCCGAGCCCATATTGTTATGCATGACATTCTGCAGCACACGAACGGCCTGACGATAGGCCGACAAGGGACGAACGACCGCGTAACCGTTTGTTGAATTGGTCGACGCCCCAATCAGGACGCGGCGTAAGACCGTGCGCTCTGCTTTGGTCAGGCCGGCTTCTTCAGAAGATTCAATCGGGTGAGACAGAAAAGCGGTGAGAGCGTCATCATCGCCCATGAGCTTGGTCAAATAGGTATCAAAAGGAGTCTGCATGTTTTTCTCCATTAACGATTATACCCCGGCAAAAGCCGGCACACCTATAATTGGTTTGAAAATACAGCGGATCTTCGATTGCTAGCTTTCAAAAAGCCGAAAATCTAAATCTCAACAGAACCCCAAAACTATCTTCTCTCCCGTCGGTGCATTACTTGTAATCAATCGCAATCAATTGTGTTCCAAAATATTTCAGAATCTTACTATGGATTTTTTTCAGTCGCTTTATCCATTTTTTAGATGTCGATGATTTCTCACGGGAATTGCATCAAATGAGCTGAATTAGAAATTCGATTCTTTAGAATAACAATTGGCTCTGTTCTTAGCATAAAGATTCGGAAAATGATGGAACATCAAATATTTGCTGAGGTTCCGTTATTGTTCTCTATTGCTAGGTAACACCATGGTATTGGGAGAAACACATGACCGATTCGAGCTTTACGCATGCTTTTATTCCCGTAGGTTCCGTCATGGCTTATGCCGGTAACCTTGGGCAGCCCATTCCAGCCACCGCTGAGCCTCCAGTCACGCTTCCATCGAATGCGAAAAATGTGCGCAACAATCTTGAGGCATCGGGATGGATGCTTTGCGATGGGCGCCTGTTGGACGTCGAGCTGTATCCCGAATTGTTTAGCGCCCTTGGTTACAACTACGGCGGCGGCGATGACACTTTCAGAATTCCCGACTATCGCGGCTATTTCCTTCGCGGGGCCGATCTCGGTGCGAGCGTCAGTCCTCAAGGGCTATTGGCTCGGGATGACACATCGCCCGAGGAAAGAACTATCGGCGTGATCCAATCAGACGCGCTTATCGAACACACTCACGAAGTAGAAACCCTCGAACTTGGTTCCGAACCGCCAGGAACTAGGAGTGTCGGTGTCTCCACAGACGGGCCAAGCGCCAAGGTCGAACTTGTGTCGGAGAAGGACGATTCCGGAGCTGTGAAGATCGACGACGTCAATGAGGGCGCCCCCAAGAACAAGGTCGACAGGCACGAAACCCGCCCCCTCAACATGTCGATCAACTACATCATAAAGTACGCTTATAGTCCGTGATCGTTCGGCGCTACGGGTGTTGGGTGGAGATGGACTCAACGCTCATGATGAGCCGTCGATGTTCATCGATCGAGCGCGTCAACACCCAAGGCATCGGCTACCACGGCGGCCCGCAGCGCTGCTATGCCCATGCCCTTTTCGGCGCTGGTGAGGTGCAGTTCAGGATAGGCGGCCGGGTGCTTCTTCGCTTCGTCAGCGGTCTGGTTTGCGACCCGCTCCAGCTCGCTTGCCTTGATCTTGTCGGTCTTGGTGAGGACGATGCGATAGCCGACAGCTGCTTCGTCCAGCATTTTCATCATCTCACGGTCAACGTCTTTCAGACCATGACGGCTGTCAACGAGAACAAGATTGCGCGCGAGCACCTGGCGACCACGCAGATAGCTTTTCACTAGGTTTTTCCAGCGCTCGACCACTTTGACCGGAGCCTTCGCAAAACCATAGCCGGGCATGTCGACCAGCCGGAACTGCGTGGGTTCGCCGACTTCGAAGAAGTTCAATTCCTGCGTGCGCCCCGGGGTAACCGATGCGCGCGCTATGGCCTTGCGACCCGTAAGCGCGTTGAGCAGGCTCGATTTGCCGACATTGGAACGGCCAGCAAAGGCGATTTCGGGAACCGTGGGCTCAGGCAGAAACTTCAGTTGCGGCGCGGACAGCAGGAAGTCAACGCGGCCTGAGAACAGGCGCGATGCTTCCTTCTCGCGATACAATTGCTCGCGTTCTTGCTCTGGAGTTAGCCCGGCGTTCAAGCTTCGCTCTTTTCCGCCTTCTCGCGCTCGATCTTCTTGGCCATTTCTGCTTTCTCTTTCTCAGCCTGCGCGCGCAATTGCGGGTGCTTTGAATAGAGATATTTCTGCTGCGCCAGCGTGAGCACGTTCGAGGTTACCCAGTAGAGCAGCAAGCCAGCGGCAAACTGCGCCATCACGAACATCAGGAACCACGGCATCAGATTGAAGATCTGCTGCTGCATCGGATCCATCGCCGACGGGTTAAGCTTGAAAGTGAGCCACATCGTCACACCCAGCAGAACGGCCAGCACGCCAATCCCGAAGAAGAACATCAGGAATTCAGGCACGGTGACGCCAATCAGCGACATCGCGCCGGCAAGGCTCGCGGGATCAGGCGCGGTGAGGTCAGCGACATAGAGGAAGGGCTCGTGCCGCATCTCGATCGCAAGGATCAGCACCTTGTACAGCGCAAAGAAAACCGGGATCTGAAGCAGCATTGGCAGGCATCCGGCGACCGGATTGACCTTTTCTTCCTTGTACAGCTCCATGATCTTTTGCTGCTGGGTCTGCTTGTCGTCTTTGTAGCGCTCCTGGATCGCTTTCATCTTGGGTTGGATGGCCTTCATCGAAGCCATCGATGCAAACCCCTTTTGCGCAATGGGAAAAAGAAGACCGCGAATAATCAGCGTCATGCAGACAATGGCAACGCCAAAATTGCCGATCAGACCGTTCAGCGTCCGCAGCAGCCAAAGAAGTGGCTTTTCGATGATCTCGAACCAGCCCCAGCTGATAGCCTTGCCGAAAAGAGTGATGCCAGCCTCTTCGTAGTCGTCGAGAATGACGCTGTCCTTGGCCCCTGTGAACAGCTGCGTGGTCTGGTTCATCGAGGCACCGGGGGCGAGCGGCACTGCGTCATAAGCGACGCCTGCACGGAACACCGTGTCGCCCAGCGACCGGTAGCTGGCATCAGCGACATCCATGCCGCTGCCATCGCCGGGGATGACAGCCGAGAGCCAGTAGCGGTCCGAAAAGCCCAGCCACGAAACAGCGCCGGATACGGCAATCTTGCCTTCCTCGGCGAGTGTTTCATAGTCTTGGCCATAATCGGCTGCATCGTCGTAAACCCCCATCGGGCCTGAGTGGACGAGCCATTCCCAGCGGGTTGCATTGGCATCGGTGCGATCAATCAGAGCAACTGGCTGGATCACCGCAGCAGCCTCTTCAGCCGTGTTGGTGACACTTTGTTCGGCTTTGATCATATAGCCATCATCGACGCTGAACTTGATCGCGAATTGCAGATCACCTTGCTCAGCCGTGAGCGTGACCGGGCTGTCCGGGGTCAGCTGCTCGCCATCCGCGTCCCAAACAAGGCCGTCGGGCAGGCGCTTGCCATTGGCGATGAAGCGGAACTCCGCGAAATACTGCCCTGACGTGCGGGCAGGTGCAAGAAGCCGGACGGGTCCTGAATCCTTGTCAGCGGTCTCGCGGTGGTCTTTCAGGACAATGTCATCGACCTGTGCACCAACCAGGTTGATCGAACCGCCAATCTTGGGTGCATCGATCTTAACACGCCGAGGGTCAGCCAAAGCGGTGTCCAAGTCCAGCGGACCAGTGGCCAACTGCGCGTCGTTATCGCCAATGCCGTCACCTGATGATCCGGTTGCGGTTCCCGAGGCGGACGAACCTGCACTGCCCGGCGCGCCGCCCGGCGGAGCATCTGCCTGTTCAACCGGCGTGTCGGGCTGCGGATAGAGATAGTCTACAAGACTGCCCCAACCAAAAATGAGCAGGGCGCATAGCACGAAGGCCAGCAACAGATTGCGCGAATTGTCCAAGTCTTTACGATCCCTGACGTGAGTTAGGCTGTAGTCTTGAGTTTAGGTAGGCATGAAGGCCGGGCTTTCCAGCTTCATACCCTCATCAAGGCACAGGATCATGCCCATGCCCTCCCCAAGGATGGCAGCGCCCTAGCCGCTTTATCGCCAACCATCCACCCTTGAGAGCGCCATACTTTTGGAGCGCTTCAATCGCATATTGACTGCATGAGGGATGGTAGCGGCAGGTAGGCGGCAAAATCAGCGACGGACCCAGCTGCCATGCGCGGGCAATGGCGATGAAAATGTACTTCATGGTTTGCCCGCCTGTGCTTGACCGCTGCCAGTTCGATTGCCCAAGGCTCGGTCACCTTTGCGCGGACGGCGACCGCGTGCCGGATCGCCTTTGCCTTGCGCGGCTCTGTCAAGCGCGCGTTCGAGTTCCTCAGCCATCGTCGCAAAGTCCCGTTCCACCCCGCCAGCGCGCCCGATCAGCACATGATCGTGATCGGCCAGTCCGTTAGTCGGCAAGGCCGCTCGGAGCAATTCGCGAAACCGCCGCTTCATCCGATTGCGGATGACAGCATTGCCGATCTTCTTGGTGACGGTAACGCCAAAGCGAGTGCCGGCCCCGCCATTGGCCCGTGTCAGCAGCACAAAGCCGGGCTTGGCATTGCGCAGACCCTTATTGGCCGCCACGAAATCGGCGCGTTTGGTCAAGACCGAGAGCATGGCAGCCTCTTACGACAAACGGGCCCCGAAAGGGAGCCCGTTAGCGCCATCGCAAACCTGCGAAGTGTCGGCACCCTGAAGGGGTGCGCAAGGAGTTAAGCCGTGAGCTTCTTGCGACCGCGGCGACGGCGCGCGCGGAGTAGCTTACGACCACCGACGGTGGCCTTGCGTGCGAAGAAACCGTGGCGACGCTTGCGCACAAGATTGCTGGGCTGGAAAGTCCGCTTCATTCTATCCTCAAATCATCTGGTTCGGGTCTATGGCTGCGCCGCAGGGGCTCCGCCGAATCGCCGAAAGGTTCGAACTCCGTTGCGCTTTTCCCGCAACTTTGTCGTGATCAGGCGCGCGCACTTATGGAAAACCGCTCTACGAGTCAAGAAAAGCGTGGGCAGGGCGCTGCGTCAGGCTCGCCAGCGAAACGGCGCCAAGATCGCTATAGGCAATCGCAGGTACCACCTCGAAAACGGGAAGCTCGATCACAGGACTGGGACGCTGGAGCGCAGGTGCCGTAACCGTTTGCGCCACGATAAGTTGCTCAGGCGCGATCCAACCGCGCATTTCATCAGAACTCAGCCAGCGCGCGGCTTTGTGCGGAACCGAGTTTGTCATCGCATAAAAGTCGCGGGCCCGCCGCTCGCTCATACCCATCTCTTGATAGTAATCGAGGTACAGGCGGTTTGCTGGCGAATCAGGCGCAAAATCGTCTGGCTCGCGCCCGTAATTGTCGAGCCAGGCATGCACTGCGAACTGCGCTCCGGGGGCAATCTGGCGCGTCTTGCCGGCAAGGAACAATTCCACAGCGCCGGACCGCACAGAGCCATTGGCCGGCACCCGGGTCGTCAATCCGGCTGCCCGGATACGGCGCCCCAGAGCGAGGTTGGCGATATCATTGGTGGTCCCCGGCGCTTCCACCATGTCGAGCATTGTGAGCTGCGGAAAGTCGCGCATCATCGCGTCGAACTGCTCTGGAGTCTGGCTGCCCGTTGATCCGTTCATCACAACGCGATGTGCATCAACCACTTGAAACGGACCGTACTGCGCAACCGCCTCAACCCGCGCAGGTCGTGCCACCGGATCGGCATAGCGCCACGCTTCATAAGTACGGGTCGTGACGAGGGTATTGGCCTCAGGCTGGATAACGGTCTTGCTGATTTTCGGCATTGCGGACGGTTGAGCGACAACTGTCTGTGCCCCTTCCTCAACGCGAACCCAGCTGCGAGTGGTCGGATCCCATTCCTCGACCCAGCTGACCGAACGGACCGTGCGATGGCCGAAAGCATCCTGCGCAAAAGCGGTGCCCGGCAAGACGAGAGCGGGCCACATAAGGCAAAGAGCGGCAATCCATTTCATGCCCGGCAAGATGCAGCCGCTCTGCTGAGGATTTTACGAAGATTTATACTTGCGAAAAGCTTGCGTAGCCGTGCTTAAATACTCGACAAGCTTCTATTAACTCTGCACAAGCTTCAGGAATCCGGGGGAGGATTTAGGGCTTGGGCCCTTGCAGAGGGGGTTAACGCGAATGGTCGCGTTGGTCAGAACTGTTGCCTATCTCGGCCTCGAGGCAAAGCCTGTTGAGGTGCAATGCCAGGTGGCGAGCGGGCTACCGCGCTTCTCGATAGTCGGCCTGCCAGACAAGGCAGTGAGCGAAAGCCGCGAGCGTGTGCAAGCCGCGCTTGCAGCCATGGGCCTTGCGCTGCCGCCCAAGCGGATCACTATCAACCTTTCGCCAGCGGACCTGCCCAAAGACGGCTCGCATTACGATCTGCCAATTGCCTTGGCCCTGCTCGCTGCGATGGGCGTGACCGATGCTGAACAATTGGGTGATTGGATCGCGGTCGGTGAGCTTTCCCTTGATGGCCGGATCGTCGCATCGCCCGGCGTCCTGATTGCGGCCTTGCACGCGAGCGAAGCTGAGTGCGGGCTGATCTGCCCCGCTGATCAGGGGTCAGAGGCTAAGTGGGCGAGCGGCGTTCCCGTCCTCGCGCCACGCGATTTGTCTGGCCTGCTGTCGCACCTCAAAGGCTCCACCGTGCTTGATGAACCCACACGCGGGCGCGTTGCCGATATGGCCAAGGCAACCGATCTCAAACAGGTCAAAGGTCAGGAAACCGCCAAGCGTGCACTCGAGATCGCGGCTGCGGGCGGGCACAATCTCCTGATGGTCGGGCCGCCGGGTTCGGGTAAAAGCCTGCTCGCATCCTGCCTGCCCGGGATCTTGCCCGAATTGACGCCATCCGAAGCGCTCGAAGTGTCGATGGTGCAATCGGTCGCCGGAACGCTGGAAGCCGGGCAGATCAGCCGTGCCCGACCCTTTCGCGCCCCGCACCACTCTGCAAGTATGGCAGCCCTAACCGGCGGGGGGCTGAAAGTGCGTCCCGGCGAAGTCAGCCTCGCACATCTGGGCGTCCTATTCCTCGACGAACTGCCCGAGTTCCAAAGACAAGTGCTCGATTCACTGAGACAGCCGCTTGAGACTGGCCAAGTCGATGTCGCGCGCGCCAACGCGCATGTCGCCTTCCCGGCGCGCGTGCAGCTAATCGCGGCTATGAACCCATGCCGATGCGGTCATGCGGGCGATCCGGCGATGATGTGCTCGCGTCACCCGCGCTGCATTGGCGAGTATCAGGGGCGGCTTTCCGGCCCATTGCTTGATCGCATCGATCTGCATGTCGAAGTGCCTGCTGTCAGCGCGATGGACCTGTCACTTCCGCCGCCAAGCGAGGGGAGCGCAGAGGTCGCCGCGCGGGTCGCCGCCGCTCGAAGACAATGCGAGGAGCGCGGCGTGCGCGCCAATGCCGAGCTCGAAGGCGAAATGCTTGAAAACTGGGCCAGCCCCGACGAAGAAGGTCGCGCTTTGTTGATGCGAGCGGCTGAAAAGCTGCGCTTGTCCGCGAGAGGCTACACAAGGATGCTCCGCGTCGCGCGAACGATCGCCGATCTTGGAGGTGCCAAACACATCGCACGCGCGCACATCGCAGAGGCATTAAGCTATCGGCAATTCGTGGGAATGCGCTAAGCGAGAGCATCCGATCAGGCTGAGCGTTTTGTATCAAATTGCCCGCGCAGCAAATGGTTCATCACAGCGCAAGGTGCGCTAAGGATAGCCCTCTCGTCCCCTACTTCTCGATAGAGTTCCCTCTTGTCCCAATCCGCATCCACTCCCGCCGACCAGGCTACTATCGGGTATGCCCAAAGCGGGACGGATGGACTTTCGCTGAGACAGCGTTTCGCCGGGATTGCGGCCACCCTGCTTGCCGAAATCGTGATCATCGCGCTTTTGCTGACGCTTGGCTGGAACCTTGCAGGGGAAGAGCCCGACCCCACGCCGGTCGTCACCTTTGAAGCGCGCAATGTTTCTGACGCCCCTCCCGCAGCTCCTGAGGAACCTATTGAGGAGGCGAGCGAACAGCAGCCCGAACCGACTCCCCAGCCACCGGACCCCGAGCCGGTTGAGGTCCCCGAACTGCCCGAACCACCACCGCTTGATCCGCCACCCCTTGTGCTGCCCACGGCCAGGCCTTCGCCACCCCCGCCGCCTCCAAGGCCAAGGCCAAGACCTACGCCCAGACCACAAGCCGGACCGCCAGCCCCTGCGTATGGTCCGCCTGACACCGGCCCATCCTATAGCTCGAATGACAGCGTGCGCGTCGGAACAGCACCCAATGGTGAACCGATGTATGCCGCGCGCTGGTATCGCGAGCCAACCGATCAGGAACTGGCAGGCTATCTGTCAACTGCGACACCGCCTTCAAGTGCCCTCATCGTGTGCCGGACGGTGCCCGACTTTTATGTCGAGGATTGCGAACTGCTCGGCGAGAATCCGCGCGGCTCCCAAATCGGCAGAGCAGCTCTGGCCGCAGCATGGCAATTCCGAGTGCGCCCGGCTGTGATCGGAGGTCGATCACAAGTGGGATCATGGGTGCGGATCAGAATCGATTATACGATTGCGGTGCGGCGCTGACGCTAACGCTAGAACCCGGCGTCATCCGAAGCTTCGCACCACCGCGCAAAAGTCCTCGCCATAAGTCTCAAGCTTTTTTGCCCCGATGCCCGGCAAATGCGCCATCGTATCCAGCGAACCTGGTTTGGCCGCCGCGATCTCTCGCAACACGCTGTCATGGAAAATGATGTAGGCCGGAATGCCATTGGCCCGGGCCAGTTCCGCGCGCTTGGCTCGCAAGGCTTCGAACAGAGGATCGCCGGTTGGATTGGCTTCGGAGGTCTTGCGCTGACGGCGCTTTTTCTTCGGCGGTTCGGTGATGCTGACCTCGCGCTCGCCCTTGAGGACTGGTCGTGCACCGGGGCCCAAGGACAATCCGCCATGCTCGGTTGTCGCCAGCATATCCTGCGCCATCGCCGCGCGCTGAACATGGCGCAGCAAGGGGGCTTCTTCTTCACTAAGGATGCCGAACACCGAGAGAGCATCATGCCCGCGCTGTCGGATGCGATCATCCTCGTGGCCCAGCAGTACCTTTTCGACATGCCCAAAGCCAAAGCTCTGACCGGTTCGGTAAACCGCCGAAAGCAGCTTTTGCGCAATCTCGGTCACATCCAGAACCTGCGGCGGATCGAGGCAGATGTCGCAGTTTCCGCAAAACTCTTCCGGTTCCTCGTCAAAGTGCCGCAGCAGGATCGCGCGGCGACAGGTTGATGCTTCTACCAGTCCGGCGAGCGCATTGAGCCGCGCACGCTCGCTCGCAAGCCGCTCGGCATCGACCTCGCCCAGCCATTGCCGCGCGCGCGCAAAGTCGGTTGCGCTCCAGTACAATTGCGCTTCTGCTGGGTCGCCATCACGGCCCGCGCGCCCGGTCTCCTGATAATAGGCCTCGATGGACTTCGGCAGAGCGGCGTGCACGACAAAGCGCACGTCTGGCTTGTCGATGCCCATGCCGAACGCAATTGTCGCGACCATCACCATGTCTTCGGACGCGACGAACTCCGCTTGAACTGCCGCGCGCTGTTCTGGCGGCAAGCCTGCGTGATAGACGCCAACCGGTCTGCCCGTAGCCTTCAGCTTTTCGGCGAGTTGCTCGCAGCCCTTTCGGCTGCCCGCATAGATGATGCCCGCACCCTTTGTTCGATTGACAAAGTCTGCGATCTGGCGCGCACCGCCTTCGCGCGGTGTGATTGTGTAGCGGATATTGGCTCGGTCGAAGCCGGCAACGATCAGGCCTTCATCCGGCAATCCCAACTGGCGCAGGATATCCGCTCGCGTCGCCTTGTCCGCGGTGGCGGTGAGCGCGAGCCGGGGGACATGCGCAAAATCATCCAAGAGCGGGCGCAAGCCGCGATAGTCGGGTCGGAAGTCATGGCCCCATTCGCTTACACAGTGGGCTTCATCGATTGCGAAGAGCGCGATCTCGGCCTGCTCAATCAATGCGCGAAAGGCGGGCGTGTTGGCCCTTTCTGGCGCGACATAAAGCAGATCCAACTCACCATCTCGCAAGGCCTGCGCCGTAACCGCATTGTCGGCATCCGCACTTGTCATCGATGCCGCGCGAATACCGACGGCGCGAGCCGAGCGGATCTGATCATGCATCAGCGCGATAAGCGGCGAGACCACAATCGCCGTGCCCCGCCGCATCAGGGCAGGCAACTGGTAGCACAGCGACTTGCCCGAACCTGTCGGCATGAGCGCGAGCGTGTGTTCTGCGCGCAAGACACGTGCGATCACCGCTTCTTGCGTGCCCCGAAACCCCGGATAGCCAAAGGTGGAGCGCAAAACGTCGAAGACGGCTGCACCTAATGAGGAGACTTCCTCACCCGCACCAACTTGAGACTGTTCAAAAGGATCGACCAAGGTCATGGTCACAACACAGGACAGCGAGCGCTGCCAGCGTCAAGAGCAACCGCCACCGATTTCCAGCTATTTGAGACGGGGCAACACAATGCCCACAGGCTTAACGCGACGCCGCTGCCTTGATGTCGTCGAGATTGATCACATCGCCAGTCGAAAGCGGATCGCCAGCTTGCGCAGTGCTGCCATCAGCGCGCTTGCCAACATCGTCGCGCTTTACGAGGGTCAGTTCGAGATGGCCAAGGATGCGCCCGTCATGCGAAAGCATTGAAACAGGGCCAACCGGCAGACGATCCTGCTCGTCAACCAGTACAGGATCTTCGGTCACAAATTCGCTGCCATATTTCTGCCCCCACTGGCGCAAAGCAATCATGGCAGGGAGCAAATCGAAGCCTTTTTCGGTGAGTCGGTACTCAATTTTCCGCCGATCATCGGCGCAGGGCTCCCGTTTCAGGATGCCGTGATCGACAAGTTTCGCCAAGCGGTTGGAAAGAATATTACGGGCAATTCCCAGTTCGGTGAGAAATTCTTCGAAGTGCTTGAGGCCGTTGAAACTCGCACGAAGGATCATAAAGGACCAACGTTCCCCCATAACTTCAAGAGCTTGCGGCAGGCCGCAATCGATTAGCTCGCGCAGTGACTCTCTGACTTCACCCATAAATCTTTCCTCTCGTCGAGACGTGTTAGCGCGATTCGTCACGGCAACACAATCCGATACAAAACATTTTCGGTTTTAGGTTGCAACTGAAAACCGAATCAACTAGGTAGCGATCAGCAACCAGTTTTGATTTGAAACGCTGCGTTGCACAAAATTGAACAAGAACCCCCGTTCGGAAGGACAAATAGCGATGACCCTCTCCCTCAACGCTGCAAGCCGTTTCTCACTCGTTGCCACTACCGCTCTGGCACTTGGCGCTACTGTCGCCCCGATGACGAGCCAGGCTGCTGCCCCTTACTACACCGCAACCCTGGCCGAAGCTGCAAGCGATGATCGCGCTGTCGCCGGTGGCGTTGCATGGGCCTGCAAGGATACCATGTGCGTTGCTGCAAAGGGCACCAGCCGCCCTGTGCGCATCTGCCGCGGCCTTGCTCGCGAATTCGGTGAAATCACCAGCTTCACCACCAAAGGCGAAGAGCTCGACGAAAAGAGCCTTGCCAAGTGCAACGGCAACTGAGCCACCGCACTAACGTGAATTGATATCCCACGGCGCCTGCATCTCTCCACGCGGGCAGCCATACAAAGCCCCCGGCGCAGCACCTCCCCAAAGCTGCGACCGGGGGATTTTTTTGCCCGCTTACCGTCAGGCTATGAGGAAACCAGCGGCAACCAGTTGCGCTTCAAGCGCCTGGGCGTCGGTAAACAGATGCGCTTCCCAGCCGCGGGCCTTGGCGGCTTCGACATTGGCGGGGTTGTCATCTGTAAAGAACAGCGCGCTGCCGGGCCTGCCACTGCGGGCCTCAACAATCTCGTAGATCCTGGGATCAGGTTTGGCGATGCGCTCTTCGCCTGAGACAATGATGTCTTCGAACAGTTCGAACAGATCATGTTCGCGCCGGAACTGCTGAAACAGCTCATCCCCAAAATTGGTCAGGCAATAAAGCGGCACGCCCGCATCGTGGAGCCGATGAACCAGCGCATGCGTCCCTTCGACAGGGCCGGGAACAGTCTCATTAAATCGCGCGGCATAGGCTGCGATCAACAGGGCGTGCTCGGGAAATTGCGCGATGCGTTCAGCCAGCATGGTGCCGAGCGTCTCACCCCGATCGTGACGAAAATGCCATTCCTCTGAAACGACATTGGCAAGAAACCAGTCGAGCTTTTCGGGGTCTTCGATATCGGGCGCGTGCTCTTTCAATGGCAACTGCGCGCGCTCTTCGAAAAGCTGATCGAAG
>JBCBMN010000087.1:0-13213 GCA_039822745.1 Pseudomonadota bacterium
CTTTAATCGCGCGCAAAGGCTCTGACGCTCGCTGTGCGGGGCACCACGCGGTAGCGCGCGATTAAAGCTTGCATTTGCAAAATTACTATTGCAACGCATTCGCAAGAATGATGGAGGAAGTTTGATGAAAGTATTTCACCTCGCCGCGCCGGTTGTAGGCATTGCGGCGCTTGCGCTTACGGCTTGTGCTCCTTCGGGCGAAGAGGGCCTCGACGCGGTTGAGATTACAGGCGAGGTGAACATCTACTCCTCGCGCCATTATGACACCGATTTGGCGCTGTATGAGGACTTTACCAAGGCAACCGGGATCAAGGTCAACCGCATCGAAGCAGGCGCGGATGCTCTGATTGAACGGATTGTGAGCGAGGGCGATTATTCGCCCGCTGACCTTCTCATCACCGTGGATGCGGGTCGCCTTTGGCGCGCGGTCGATGCTGATGTTCTGGCGCCGATCACATCGGATGTGCTGAGCGAGCGCGTGCCCGAAAACCTGCGCCACCCCGACGGGCTGTGGTTCGGCTTGTCCACCCGCGCGCGCATCATCATCGCCAATACAGGATCGGGGATGGGCGAGCAGATCACGACCTATGCCGACCTCGCCAAGCCGGAGCTGAGCGGCCAAATCTGCATGCGTTCCTCGTCCAACATCTACAACATCTCGCTGCTCTCCAGCATTATCGCCAATGACGGTGAAGCGGCAGCGGGAAACTGGGCCAAGGGCGTGGTCGGCAATTTCAAGCGCCCGCCGCAGGGCAATGACCGTGCAAATATCGAGGCGGTTGCCAATGGCGAATGCGGGGTCAGCGTGGTCAACACCTATTACCTCGCGCGCTATGCGGAACAGAGCGAGGTGATGGACAACCTCACCATCATCTTTCCCAATCAGGGCGAGGGTGAGAGCGGCACCCATGTTAATGTCAGCGGCGCTGGCCTGACAAAGCATGCGCCGAACAAGGAAAACGCGATCAAATTCCTAGAATATCTGACCGAGGAAAGCGCGCAGAGCTATTTCGCGAACGGCAATAACGAATATCCGGCGGTGGAAGGCATTGCCCCCACCAGCTTTGTGCAGTCGTTGGGTGAGTTCCGTGCCGATACGCTCAGCACCGCAACGGTCGGAGCCAATCAGGGCAAAGCGGTGGCTATTTTTGACGCGGCTGGTTGGAACTAAGGCGAGGGGTAGGCGCGCGGGTCACTGCGGGCCAAGGGATCGCCGTGAAGAGGCGCTTTCACCCCCAAAAGACGAAAGCACCTTGATAGGCGCGCGCCAAAGGTCCATTTGCGCGCCCAATTCATGCATTCCAATCTATACGCTTTACGACCAACCAAGGCTCTGCCCCAATGAACATGCCCATCACCGACCGCGACCAGTTCACCGAAAGCGCTGCGCTTTCCGTCGAGACGATCACGCATGTCCATCAGTGGAACGATGACCTGTTCACGCTGAAGATGACGCGCCCGGCAAGCTTCCGCTTCCGCTCGGGCGAGTTTGTGATGATTGGTCTGCCGCAGGAAAGCGGTAAGCCGCTGCTGCGCGCCTATTCGGTTGCCTCACCCGCTTATGATGAGGAATTGGAGTTCCTTTCGATCATTGTGCAGGACGGCCCGCTCACCTCACGGCTGCAGCATATCAAGGTTGGCGATCCGATCTATCTGGGCAAGAAACCCACCGGCACGCTCGTCACTGACGCGTTGTTGCCGGGCAAGCGGCTGTTCATGCTGTCCACTGGCACCGGCCTTGCCCCGTTCATGAGCCTGGCGCGCGATCCGGATGTCTATGAGATGTTCGAGGAAGTGATCGTCGTCCACTCGGTCCGCCGCGTCGCTGACCTTGCCTATCGCGAACTGCTGGAGAGCAAGCTGGAAGGTGATCCGCTGCTCGAAGACGAACAGCGCGAGCGGCTGATTTATGTGCCCACTGTGACGCGCGAAAGCTTCCGCATGCAGGGCCGTATCCAGACCCTGATCGACGATGGCCGCCTGTTCGAACAGAGCAAGGGCCCGCAGCGTTTCGACCCCGAGAATGACCGCGTGATGCTGTGCGGATCCATGGCCATGATCAAGGATCACGCGGCCGATCTGGAAAAGCGCGGCTTTGAAGAGGGCGCCAACAATAAGCCCGGCCAGTTCGTCATCGAACGCGCCTTTGTGGGGTGAGTGAGGGGCATTGCGTCTGCTGTCAGGCGAGGTGGTCGCGAGCGGAAATGGCTGATATTGGGGGTGGGAGCGGACTTCAGTCTTCTAGTCGCATCAATACTCTGATCCGTTGTCCGGTAAGCTCATTACCTCGATGAGCCATTGGAGCGCTTGTTGCGCTGGTGCCCCGCCGACGTTGAGGATAGCAAACGCCGATCTGTCCAGTTGACCCGACAGCGCGGCATACGCCGTGAAGTCGCCAGTACCACCAACGTGAAAGCTGACGGGCGCACCGTTCAGCTCGGTGCCCCCCCACCCCAGCGCGCTGCCGCCCTCTTTTATCGGTCGATGCAAGCGTCGCGCTGTATCGGGGGCGATAAAGTCCGATTCTCCAATCAACGCGCACAATTGGGCCTGCAAATAGCGGGCGTATGCGAGCGGGCTGAGCGAAACATTGCCAGCCGCTTCCAGAAATGTCGGGATCGGGGGATCGGCTTCTTCGTAAGCTATTACAACGTCACCGGATACATAATGGCCCCAGGGCTGCGCTCCCGGCATGTTTCGCGGTTCCCCAAGCGAGGCATCAAGCGCCAGCGGCTTGAACACCTCCTCTTCCAGAAGCGTTTCAAGAGAAGCTTCGGCAGCCTGTTCCAACAGATATCCGGCAATGACGTAGCCGGCGTTGGAGTATAAAGTTGTTCCGCCGGGATTGCTCTCCAGCGGCTGCATCAGGAACCATTCGGCTGCCGCGCGGCGAATTTCTGGCTTGGCTCCTTGGAACTTGGGCACCTGATCAAGTTCACTGCCCTTATCGAATGCAGGCAGGCCGCCGCTATGCGAAAACAGTTGAGTGAGCGTAATGTCGGCCTTGTCCGGATACTTCTTTCCGGCTTCAGGCCAGATCTCCTCGACCGTCGAATCCAGCGAGAGAACTCCCCGGTCGTGAAGCCTTGCGGCAACGGTCGCCAACATGGACTTGGCGTTGGAACCTATGTTGAAGCGCGCCGAAGAACCGATCGGCTCTTCGCCCCCGACTTTTCGCAGCCCGCCAATCTGGATGTCGATCGACTTGCAGCTTCCCACAGCGATGGCGAAGGCCGGGACATCCGTATCCTTGCTTAGTTGTGTAGCGAAAATGCGGGTTAGGTCCTCGGGCGTCGTCGACGGGTTATCGGATCCACTCGCAAGATCATTTGCAAGTGTAGCGGTGCAAGAGCAGAGCATCGCCGCGGCGCCGAGCAGGCAATGGGTCAGTCGCAAGAAGGGTCCTTTCGAGTATTTCGTTCGAGTGTACGCCGAAAACTCAACCTGTCCTCAACTACGCGCCGATCAAACGTCGATAGAGTTCGACGATCTGGCCGTTCAAGATATGGTTGATCGATCCTCACAGACGACCGTCAGGTTGTTGTTCGGGAAGGCCTGACGCGTAAGGGGCCGCTTCTGGGGCGATAGCCGAATGGCCGCCCTTGCGAGCTTAGTGAAGCGGTCAGACCGCTCTTAGCAGCTCTCTTTCGGTCAAATAGCAGCTGCTTGTGGGGGTGAAGGAGGCCATCCTAACGGCGGCGGTTCATCCCGGCCCGTAATCGGTTTCACTTCAGATCATGGTGGCCGGGGTAGCGGCTCCAGTCCCTTTCTTGGCGGACCGGGCCAAAGCTTACGTCTCCGTCGATCACTGTCATGCGACCATTGGCAAGCGTCAGCGTGAAGGCGTCATAGACCACGCCTGTCGCGGTACGGGTCTGGAACCTCAGCTCGTCGCCGTCTATTTCTACAACCTGAAACGTGGGCGTGTTATTGGCCCAGCGGTCGAGCTTCAAACGGTCGGCCAGCGCGGCGTTGCCTCGCTCGTATTTTTCGCCTGTCTGTTTCCCTGTCATTCCGCCAGAGACAGCCACCACGACTACCATTTCGAGCGCTCTAGGATCGCCAGGAGTGGTCTTCGCCATCAGCCCTTTTCCGTAGCTTGCCCTTGCGTAGGAATGGTTGTGACCGGCAAGCACCATGCGAATACCGGCTTTCTTGGCCGCATCAAGAAACGCATCACGACGCGCCAGATGTTTGGCCTTGTCGCGAATGCCGGGGCGGAACGGAGAGTGGTGAAAGCTCGCAATCTTCCAGCGTGCATCGGACGCCGCGCCAACCCGCGCAAGCCATGCAAGCTGTTCGTTCCACGACGGGGACGAGCTATCGAGCACAAAGACGTGCAGGTCCTTGCCATAGCGGACATCATAGACGGTCTCGGCGAGCGGCTCTGGAAGGCCTTCTTCAAGCGGCAGAGTGAATTGTGGACGCCAATGTTGAGAAAGGACAGCGCGATTGTCCCTCGCGCCCCCCTCGCTGGTGGACACATATTCGTGATTGCCCGCAACCGGGATGACCGCGCGGCTGGCATGGATGAAGTCGCCGGCCTTGAACCATTCGGACCACTCGGTGTCGCGCGCACCGCTGTTGACGAGATCGCCGGCGTGGAGAACGAAATCGGCGTTGGGCGCAGCTGCAAAACCGCCGCGGATCATGCGCGACCAATGCGATAAGACGCCGCGCTGCGCATCGCCGAAATAGAGGAATTTGACCGGTCCGTCTGTTGGCGCGGTGCGGTAATGAAACCACTCGCTCCAATTGCCCTTCGCGCCGCGCACTCGGTAGGCGTAGAACGTGCCGGGCTTAAGCCCGGTGAACCGAGCGGAGTGATACATCACCGGCGCGCGTCCGATATTGCCGGGGGCCTTGCCAAAGCCCGGATTGACAGCCGCCCGGTCAAAATATTCCGACGCAGCGCTCACGCTGCTTGCGTCAACGTCAAAGCGGCTGTCATCGCTTGCAAGAACAATCTGCGCGATTGTCTGGTCGATTCCGGCATCGGTGCGCCAGGTGACAGCAAAGCTGGTTGTCGGATCGTCAGGCAAGGTGACGATAATGCGGTCAGGCCATGCGGACGCGGTGTCCCAGGGCGCAGCGGTCTCGCCATCGCCCTCATGCGCCAGCACCGCCATGCTCCACACCAGCGCCAGGGCGGCCAGAAGAGCCCTACTGAATGCCACGCCAGTCTTCATAAGGCCCCGTATTCCCAAAATAGCGAGAATCGCCATAAGCCGCTTCGCCATCAACCAGTTGATTGCGGCCATCTCCCATATCCTCAAGCGTGAACGCATCATAAGCCTCGCCCGTGCCGGTAAAGGCGGTAAAGGACAGTCGTGCCCCGTCGAAGCGCATAACCTGGAACATCGGCGTGTTCCCGGCCACCCGGTCAAGGCTCATCTGCCCAACATCGGGCACGCCGTCGCCAAATTCGGCCTCGACCTGTTCACGCGGAAACTCGCCGCCAACCTTGGCGCCGCTCGAACTGATGAGGTACATCGTTTTGACAATCCGTCCTTGCCCCTTTGCCACCCGAGCGCTTGGGGTATCGCCCGCAGGCACCTGACTGTTGCGATTGTAGAAGTGGATATGGCCGGTGAGGACAAGGTCCACGTCGCGCGCCTCAATCACCTTGGCAAAAGCAGTGCGGCGATCTGCGTCGCGCGGATTGCGATCAAAGGCGGCGGGCGCAAAGTAGGGGTGGTGCATGGTGACGATCTTCCAGCGCGCATCGGACGCGGCGAGCTTTTCATCGAGCCACTGCGCCTGAACCTCGAAATCGCCAAAGGTCGAGCTCAGCACGAAGATGTGCACATCGGGCGTGAGGCGACTGTCATAGACCGTCTCGTGCCATTTCTCGGGGAGATCCTTTTCGACCGGCAGCGTGAACTGCGCTTGCCAGAACGGCGTCAGTACGCGCTTGCGGTTCGTCCCATCGGCCAGCCGCGCGCCCATATGTTCGTGATTGCCCGCCACGGGAATCATCATGGGCGTTGCATGCCAATAGCTGCCCGCGGTGAACCACTCGGCCCAGTCGCGGTCGCGGTGCGCATCGTTCACCAGGTCGCCTGCATGCAGCATGAAGCGGGCATCGGGGGCCTTGCGGCCGGCCATGCGGATCATGCGCGACCAATGCGACAGGATGCCGTTCTGCGCATCGCCGAAATAGACCATTGTCATCGGACCGCTTGTCGGCGCAGTGCGGATCTGGAACCACTCCGACCAATGACCGCGCGCGCCCTCAACCCGGTAGGCGTAGAGCGTGTCAGGCGCGAGCTTGTCGAGCGTGACCGAGTGGTGATGCGTGCGCCCAAGGCCCTGATTATAGGGTGCGTAGGCAGACCGCTCGCCCTGCTTCATTACCTCCAGGTCAAGCATCTGGGTCCGGGCTTCGATGGTCGTGACCGGGCCAAGGTCAAAGCGTGCGTCCGCGCTTGCCTTGACGTATTGGAAACGCGGATCGCCAACCGTCTTGTCCGTGCGCCAGGTAACCGAGAACCCTGTGGTCGGATCGCGCGTGACCGTGGCCGCAACACGATCCGGCCAGTCGCTCGCCATCTGCCAGGGGGGCACCACGCGCTCATGCGCGACAGCCTGTGAGCCCGCCACACAAAGCGTCAACGCCCCCCCAAGCGCAGTGACAAGCGCGGCCAGCCAGCCCACCCGCCGCATCATCAGAATGAATACCCGACCGAGAACTGGAAGATCATGCCCTCAAACTCGATATCTTCGAGGCGCTGGATATTGTCGTAATACCGATATTGCTGTTCCTCGGTCAGGTTGAGCACATCGACGTTGAAACGCAGCCCATTCTCAAAGCGATAACGCAGCGCCAAATCCAGCCGTCCCTGGTTCTCGACAAACTGGGTGTTTTGCCCGTCCGCATCCGGCGAGACGACGACGAGGAAGTCGTCACGGTAATTATACGCCAAGCGACCGGAAAAGCCGCCCTTCTCGAAGTAGCCAACGATGTTGGCCGAATGCTCCGAGGCGCCGGGGAAGGTGAAGGTGTTTCCGAACTGATCGGTAAACTCGCTGTCGGTGTAGGTGTAGTTGGCAAATACGCCGAAACCGTCAAACGGCTCGGGCAGGAAGGTAAAGGGCGTCTGGAACGCGACCTCGAAGCCGGAAATATTTGCCGATCCGCCATTGGTGAAGGTGTCGATCGTGTAGACCGCAGACGGCACGCCCACTTCGGGGAACGCGTAGGTCTCCTCAAGCTGGATCGGGACGATGAAGTTCTCGACATCCTTGTAAAAGGCGTTGACGGCGATCAGGCCTTCATTGGTCGGTCCAAAGTAATACTCAACGCCAAGGTCATAGGTCCACGCCCGGAAAGGATCGAGTTCGGGATTGCCGCGCTCGCCTTCGAGGTCTTCAAAGTTGAGATCGATGCCCGGGTTCATCTCGTTGATCGTGGGCCGGGTCAAAGCGCGCGCAACCGCGCCGCGGATGATCACATCTTCGCGCGCACCAAACCCAAGCGCGAAGTTCGCCGAGGGCAGAAAATCGTCATAGGTCTGCTCGAGCGCCGGCGCATCGTCGATCAGGAACTCGGCATCGGCGGTGTCAACGTCAATCCGGCCTTCGCCCGAATAATCGGTCTGGACCCAGCGCACGCCGACATTGCCGCGCAGGTTCACATTCTCACCGCCGGTCTCGTAATTGAGCATACCATAGGCAGCGAGGGTTTCCTCGGTGATGAAATAGAGGTTCTCATCGTTGAAGGTGAAGGTGTCAGTGGACGGGAACTGGTTGTAAAAGCTGACCGGATCGACCGAGGGCCAAAGTGTCAGCAGATCCACGCCCGCGCCTTCGCCGAAAGTGCCGTCGAGTACGAAAGACTGGTCGGGCGCATCAGCCCAGGTGAGCCCCCCGGTCGAGCTGTTGATCTGCCCCTGGCGTCGATCAAACTGGCTGTCGGCATAGCGCACACCAAACTCGATCGAGGAGAGGAAATCCATGTCGAATTCGCGCTCAAAATCGGCCCGCAAGCTCGATTCCTCAAGCGAGATGATCCGGCGCTGCTGGTTAAGGCTGCGAACGTCGAGGTCGGCAAGATCCGCGCTCGCCGCTTCGAGGAAGAATACCGGGAAACGCGGATCTGCGGTGAGGTCATAGCCACCGGGACCATCGCGGTTGACGCGCGCATCGGCACGAAACTCTGTGAAGCTTTCTTCCGAGCTCGTGATATTGCCTTCGAGTTCGATCACCCAGTCTTTTGGTTCGAAGACCAGACCGCCCGACACACCATAGGTCTCGATATCGGCAAGGCGGGTGAAGGTGCGAAGATCGACGCGATGCCGATCGAATTCAGCGCGTGCCAAAGTGTCTCCCGGCCCGGTTTCGCCGCCGATGAGGTCGCCGCGATCCCAGTCGATCTGGATGCGCGAGCGGTCTTCTTCGCGATCGTCGCGGGTGAAGACGCCGTTTACATACAGCTCAAGCTCGTCGGTTGCCTGCACCTGCAGCTTGCCGTTGAGGTTGAGACGCTGGCGTTCGCCATCGCGCTGTTCGGCGCGTGAACGGCCCGAAACGCGCTGGCCGACAAGCGCAAGCAGCGCCGGATCGGTGTCGTCGGCAAGCAGGCCTTCGTCGACTACTTCATACCCGGTGTTGGCCTGGATCTTGTCGAGCCGGCGGTCAAACTCTTCATAGGTTGCGGTGAACAGGACGCCGATCGTGTTGTCGGCGAAGGTGTCTGAGAAAAATCCGGTGAACTGCGGTTCGAACTCTTCGCGCACATCGCTGATTTGGAAACCTGCTTCCAGACCAATGCGGCGCTCTCCGATGTCGAGCGGGTCAGGTGTCGAGAGGCGGACGATCCCGCCAATACCGCCTTCAATGTCGCGCGCGGTGGGCGATTTGACGACCTCGATCGTGTTGTAAAGGTCAGAGACCAATGGCGAAAGCACGCTGGCGCGCTCCGGGTTGGCGCTGTCAATTGTAATAGCCGTGGTGCGACCGTCGATCTCGACGCGGGTAAAAGTCGGCGCAAGGCCCCGGATCGAGACGCTTTCGCCTTCGCCATTGTTGCGCGTGATGGTGACGCCCGGGACACGTTGGATCGCTTCGGCGACGTTCTGATCGGGGAACTGGCCGATTTGCTCGGCGGTGATCACATCGATCACCTGATCCGCGTTTCGCTTGGCCTCAAGGCTTTCGCTGAAGGCTTGGCGGAAACCGGTGACGACAATGGCGTCTTCGGGCGTTGCGGAGGGCGTCTTGTCGTCCTGCTCGCGCTCTTCGTTCTGTTCCTGGGCCATGGCAATGGCTGGGTTGAGGACAAGTGCGGTGGCAAGAAGTGTTCCCGCGTAAAGCGCGGACTTCGTCGTGAGTCTCATGATTTCCCCCATTTGCGAACCCGATTGCAAATTATGGGTGAGCGTTAGGGGGCGGGAGCGTCCCTTTCGCGAAACCGCGGTGACTGTTTGGCGGCAGCTCGGCTGCAATTTCGTTTCGATGTTACGATTAAGCTTGGCGGGATTATCGAAGTGTACGCTCTGAAAAAGTAAGAGCTGACCTGCCCAATCAAAAAAGGAGGGGGCACGCGTGACCACCTCTGGGTCTTAAGCGAAACGTCCGTTTGTCATCTTGGCATGCTGCTAAGCAGACGCTGGTCGCAGGAAGTCCATCACTTCACCCAATCCAGACCCATTTCCTCGAACACTTCCTTGTCCTCGCTCCAGCCTACGGAGTGTTTGACGTGGAGGAAGAGGTGGACCTTAACGCCTAGAACCTCGGACAATTCCTTGCGCGAAGCTTCGCCGATGGCCTTGATCTTGCTGCCGCCTTTGCCCAGCACGATGGGGCGCTGCGTTTCGCGTGCGACGACGATTTGCTGGTGAATTTCCAGACTTCCGTCGGGGCGGTGCTGATACAGCTCTGGGCGCACGGCGCTGTCATAGGGGAGTTCTTCGTGCAACTGGGCGTAGAGTTGTTCGCGGGTTATCTCTGCCGCCAGCAACCGCTCTGATGCATCGGAGACCTGATCTTCGGGATACATCCACACGCCTTCGGGCATTAACCCGGCAAGCGCGTCCTTCATTTCAGGCACGCCTTCGCCATTGAGCGCGGAGACGAAGAAGATCTCCTCAAAATTCAAGCGCTGCGACATCTCCTGCGCGAGCGCCAGCAGCGGCTCTTTCTTGGATTTATCGACCTTGTTGAGCACCAGAATCTTGCGTTCAGAGCGGTGTTCCAAAGTCTCAAGGATGGGCTCCAATTCATGCCGACGCTGTTTGATAGGATCGACAATCAGCAGGATCGCATCGGCGCTGTCAGTGCCTTCCCACGCCGCATTGACCATGGCGCGGTCGAGCCGACGCTTGGGCGCAAAGATGCCGGGCGTGTCGACCAGGATCATCTGAACCTCACCATGCAGCGCAATGCCAAGCATCCGCGCGCGCGTCGTTTGCGCCTTGGCCGACGTGATCGCGACTTTTTGCCCTACCAGCTGGTTCACCAGCGTCGACTTGCCCGCGTTGGGCGCGCCGATCACAGCGACAACACCGCATTTTTGAGGGGTAACCTCTTCACTCACCCGAATTCCTCCAGAAACGCTTCTGCTGCGCACTTTTCCGCTTCGCTCTTGCTGCTGGCTGTTCCGCGCGCTGTTCCCAGCGAGGGAATACTGACCTCGACAGTGAAGCGCATGGCATGGTCTGGCCCGCTTCGCTCGACCACTTCATAGGAAGGCATCTTGCGCTTGTTGTGGGCGGCCCATTCCTGCAGCGCGCTTTTGGGATGCTTGGCCTTGCCTGCATCGCCTGCCAGTTCCCTAGCCCAAAGATCATAGACGATATCACGCGCCGTATCGTAGCCATGCTCCAAGAAACACGCGCCTATCAGGGCTTCCATCACATCGCCTAGAATATTGTCGCTGTCCGCCCCGCCATCCTCACGCGCTTGCTTGCCAAGGCGGATATGCGCGGGAAGGCCAATGCTGCGGGCAATGCGCGCGCAGGTCGCACCGCTGACAAGGGCATTGAGGCGCTGCGACAATTGCCCCTCTGCCGCGTCGCCATCACGAAACAGCCAGCTCGCCACCGCGAGGCCCAGCACGCGGTCACCCAGAAACTCCAGTCGCTGATAGTCGCCTGCGCTCTCCTGCCCGGCCTTTGCCGAGACATTGCCGTTAAAGCTGCCATGCGTCAGCGCGCGCAGCCACAAGTCCGGATCGCGCACGATCAAGCCATGGGCTGCGAGCCAGTCCTGCGTTTCGGCGGGGAGAGTGTTTGCTGCGGGGGTCACAGGCCTGTTCCGATCCTGTCCCAGCGCGTTGCGCTGAACCATGTCCACGGCTCGATCCACTGCGCGCTTCCATCGGTCGACCAGAAGATGAAGCGTGCCCGGCCAACCAGATTGTCTTGCGGAACCAGCCCGACGGCACCGCCTGCAGCAGCGGGGAAACGGCTGTCCTGTGAGTAATCGCGGTGGTCTCCCATAACGAACAAATGGCCTTCGGGCACCGTCGTGATTGGAACCGCATCCCCAATCGACAGGCCAAGGTCGAGAACCTCATAGGTTACGCCACTGGGCAGGGTTTCATTGAAGCGTTTGTAAGCGCAGACCTTGTCGTCCGGCCTATCGCCGCGCTCTTGCCCGCCTTTCACACAGACGGTGTTTTCCAACAGCGGAATTTCAAAATCAGCCGCTGCGTCCTTTGAGATCATCTTGCCATTCAGCACGACCTGTCCGCCGATCATCGACACTGTGTCACCCGGCAAGCCGATGACGCGCTTCACATAATCTTGCTCGTCAATGGGATGCTTGAAAATGACGATATCGCCGCGCTCCGGCTCGCTGGCGAAGATGCGGCCTGTCGGGATCGGCAGACTGAAGGGCAGCGAATGGCGTGAATAGCCATAGGACCACTTGGTCGCGATGACATAATCCCCCTGCCACAGGCGCGGCAACATGCTTTCAGAGGGAATGGAAAAGGGCGAAAAGACAAAGCTGCGCAGGATCAGGACGGCAATCACAAGCTTTGTGACAAACCACGCAAAGCCCAGAAGACTGTCCTTCTTCTCTACCTCTTGCGCCGCTGCCCCGACGCCATTGCTCACACTGGCTGAAGCAGAGGAAGCAGACGAAGTGGCAGAGGGTTCAGTTTGGGGGTTAACATCCATTGCCATCACCCTTAGGCGCGCATCGGGGATCACGCAAAGAAGATTGGTGCACTATGACCGTATCGACCATTGAGACATCCGCGATTTGGGCAGAGTTGAAGAGCATTGCCAGACCTTCTCTAACCGATCTGTTCGCCGCTGACCCTGCGCGGGTTGAGGCTCTGACGCATCGGCTCGAATGGCCCGGCGCAGAGGGTGAGACAGGCGGAATGCGCGTCGATTTCTCCAAGACGCATCTGAATGAAGCAGCGCTCGATGCTTTCGAGAAATTGGCTGCGGTCTGCGACTTTGCTGCCAAACGAGAGGCGCTCTTTTCCGGCGGTATCGTCAACGTGACCGAAGGACGCGCGGCCATTCACGGAGCCATGCGTGGCAGTGGCAGCGATGCGGACACCGAGGAAGCGGCGGCGCTGCTCGCGCGGATGGGCATGCTAGTCGAAGCAATCCACGAGGGCGCATTGGGTGACATCAAGCACCTAATCCATATCGGGATCGGCGGATCAGCGCTGGGGCCCGCTTTGGCGGTCGATGCGCTTACCCGAGATCTGGCGAAGGTCGATGTCCATGTCGTCTCGAACATTGATGGCCTCGCGCTGGAACAGGCCTTTGCCGCATGTGATCCGCACACGACCCTGATCGCGGTTGCCTCCAAGACCTTCACGACGATCGAGACGATGACAAACGCCGCCAGCGCTATGGCGTGGTTGGAGAAGGAAGGTGTCGCCGATCCCAGCGGGCGCGTTGTCGCCTTGACCGCGAGCCCTGAGAAAGCGGTGGCGTGGGGTGTTGACGAGACGCGCATCCTGCCATTCCCCGAAAGTGTGGGCGGACGTTATTCGTTGTGGTCCAGTATCGGCTTCCCGGTTGCGCTCGCCATTGGAATGGAGGAATTTCGCGAGTTTCTCGGCGGAGCGCAGGCGATCGACAGCCATTTCCAGCAAGCTGATGGGCGTGCCAACACGCCGTTACTTGCGGCCTTTGCTGACCAGTACTATTCGCGCATCTGCGGCTGTCAGACCCGCGCCGTCTTCGCCTATGATGAGCGCCTCGCGCTGCTGCCCGATTACCTCCAGCAGCTTGAGATGGAA
>JBCBMN010000088.1:0-13180 GCA_039822745.1 Pseudomonadota bacterium
ACCCAATGCCGAGCACTGGGATGGCACACCACTGATTGACTTTCGAGAGTTCCATTTCCCGGATGGCGCTATCAGCTTCAACCGCGCCACTTTCGGCGAGGGATATGTCAGCTTCGATTTCGCCACGTTCGGCGAGGGAGATGTCAGATTCGTCAAGGCCAATTTCGGCGAGGGATATGTCAGCTTCTACTACGCCATTTTCGGCAAGGGAGATGTCAGATTCGATCACGCCAATTTCGGCGAGGGATATGTCGACTTCCGCCGCGCCATTTTCGGCGAGGGAAATGTCAGCTTCAACCGCGCCACTTTCGGCGAGGGATATGTCAGCTTCGAAAAAGCCACTTTCGGCGAGGGAGATGTCTGGTTCCACAATACCGTTCTGGGCAAAGAGAAAGGCGATGTCGATTTTAGTTGGGCTTCGTTCGGGCGGGGTGCGGTGAGCTTTGGCAATCTGGCCTTTGCAGGGACCGCGCGCTTTACCGAACTCGAAAACGTCGAGCAATGCACCCGCTTCTCTTTCGAAGGGTGCAGTTTTGATAAGCTTTTCACCTTCTCGCATGAGGGGCGAATAGGCTGTCCGCTTGACCTCAGGCGAACCAAGCTGGCGCACACTCTGGTGGTGCATGATATCCATTGTGACTACGCGAAGACGCCGCAGCCCGATTGGACGGCACGGCTGAGCAATTGTCTGTTTGCAAGGCCGCTGTGGCCCCACCCGTTCGACAAGCAAAAAAAGAAGCACCTCCCTTACTCCAAGCCATCGTGGGAATGGCGCAAAACCGCTACCTATCGCGAGGACTCGCAACGCTTTCGCCGCCTCAAGGAACTCGCCGCCAGCAGTCACAATCACGCCAAGACGCTCGAATTCAACGCGCAGGAAAAACGCAGTCGGCGCGGAAATGAAGAAATGTGGCTGGGTGAGGCTACGCTGGATTTGCTCTATGCCACTTTAAGCAATTACGGACGCTCGGTCCTCCGCCCCCTGATCGCGCTGGGAGCTCTTTGGGGGCTGTTTTCCGCACTCTTTTGGTGGGCTCGGGTGCCCTTTACAGAGTTCACGGACAAGTCCTTCGCTTTGGTCGAAGGGCAGACGCGCTCCGGCCTAACAGCTTTCAACTACGCCGCCAGCAATTTGCTGTCCTTCATCCCCACTGGCCGCACGGCGCGCACGCAGGGGGAAGACTTGCTGTTTGGCGGGATCGTGCCCGACTGGATCGTGTTTGTAGGCGGGGTGCAATCATTGCTGTCGGTAATCCTCCTCTTCCTCCTCGGCCTTGCGCTGCGCAATATGTTCCGGGTGTAAACTTGATCCAGATCAACGACGCGCCGGCGCCGCCGCGCTAGGCAGGGGGCATGCTCAGAAACGCTCCTTTCGCCCTCACCCTCGCCGCCGCACTGGCGGCTTGTCAGAGCGCTGCGCCTGCGCCCGCGCCTGCCTCTGCTTCGCAAGCACCTGCCTCCGCAGCTTCCGCGCCGCCTCCGCCCGCACCCTCACGCGAGGTGCCCAATCTGGTGATGGCGGTGTGCGGGGATTGTCATGGGGTGGAGCCGCCGTTCCTCTCGCCCAACCCGCAAGCGCCGGGCTTTGATGCCATCGCCAACAGCGTGGGGCTGACCGGTGAGAGCCTGACCGCGTGGCTGATCGATGCGCACAATTATCCCGAACTGATGGAGTTTGCGCTCTCAAAGGAGGAAGCGCGCGCGGTGGCGGAGTATATGGTGACCTTGCAGCGCGAGGATTATGTGCCCGCGCCGTAATGGCCACCGTGGTGTATTTCCGGGACGCCTTGGGAGGGGCGGGCCCGGCAAAGCGTTTTCCTACAAGCGGGCGGCCTGATAGCGTGCAACCCGCTCTTTCCAATCGTCGCCGCCCGATGACTCGCCTTTGAAACGCCTCAAAAGCCACCTTTCACACGTGATTCGTGTTGGAGAAGTGTCAACTTTGAATTTTGCCACAAGTGCCTGAAACCGCGAAGGAAATCAGAAAATCCGCCCCGATGCCCGTGTCTACATTGTCAACTTCGCAAGAAAATTTCCAACCTCGCGCGCCAGCAAAGGTGAGGGAAGGGTCACAGCTTGCTCGCCATCAGCGCTTTCATATCGGTCTCAGGACGCGGGCCGTAATGTGAGATCACCTCAGCCGCAGCGATGGCACCGCGTTTGAGGCATTCTTCAAGGGCCACACCCTTGGCATAGCCCGAGAGGAAGCCCGCCGCGAATTGGTCGCCCGCGCCGGTTGTGTCGACCACCTGATCGACCGCCTCGGCGCTGACCACGGCGCGCGTCCCATGCGCCTGAGCCACCGCGCCGCGCTCGCTGCGCGTGGCCACCAGAACCGGGACTTTGGCAGCGACGGCATCAAAGCCAGTGTCGAAGTCGCTCTCGCCGGTCAAAGTCGACAATTCGGTTTCGTTGACGAAGAGAATGTCGATCATGCCGTTTTCAATAAGGTCGCGGAAATCATCGCCGTGACGCTCAATCACGAAGCTTTCCGATGCAGTGAAAGCGACCTTGCGACCCGCGCCGCGTGCCACTTCGATCGCCCGGCGCATTGCACTGCGGGGCTCTTCCGGGTCCCACAGATAGCCTTCGAGATAGAGGATCGCCGCCGATGCAATCAGGTCCTCGTCAAGCGCTTCCTTGGGCAGGAATTGCCCGGCGCCCAGAAACGTGTTCATCGTCCGCTCGCCATCAGGCGTCACGAAGATGAGCACACGTCCCGTTGCAGGCTCGCCAGAACGCGCAGGCGTGTCAAAGTCGATCCCCGTGGCACGCATGTCATGACGGAAAACTCCGCCGAGCTGATCGTCGGAAACCTGCCCGATGAAAGCGCATTGCAGGCCAAGCGTCGAAAGGCCCGCCAACGTGTTCGCCGCCGATCCGCCGGACACTTCACGTGCCGGCGGCATCGCATCATAAAGCTCGTCAGCGCGCGCTTCATCGATAAGGGTCATGCCACCGCGGTTAAGCTGGAGTTCTTGGATGAGGTCCTCTT
Source organism: Pseudomonadota bacterium (assembly GCA_039822745.1). Classification (GTDB taxonomy): domain Bacteria; phylum Pseudomonadota; class Alphaproteobacteria; order Sphingomonadales; family Sphingomonadaceae; genus Erythrobacter. Next base: position 2,996 of record JBCBMN010000088.1, read on the forward strand.
GGCAAGAGGCAATCACATCAACAACGGCGTTGCCGATGGCGATGACGTCGTAGCGCGGTTCTGTCACGGAATGGTCGTCCTGAGTTGGAAGAGAGGTAAAGCTGTGGGCAATCGCCTAGCGGGACGATGGCACTGCGCCAAGCGGTTTGACACCCGCGCGGCATCTCGCGCATTTTCGCGAGGTTATGCTCGCTGTCATCGCCGCTCTTGCCAAAGCCCTTGGCCAACTGTTCGACCCGGCTGTGCTGCTGGTGCTGGTAAAGACGGTGGCGGTGACCGTTCTGGTCTTCGTCGCTCTGGGTGTGGGTCTGTATTACGCGCTGATCTGGATCGGAACCGAGTTCTCTGTGTCGAGCACCGGCATGGCGGAGGCGGCAGCGGCGACGCTGACTGCGCTGCTGGCGTCATGGCTCTTGTTTCGGATCGTGGCGCTCGCTGTGATGCAGCTGTTCGCTGATGAGATCGTGGCGGCGGTTGAGAAACGGCACTACCCGGAAGCTGCAGCAACAGCCAAAGCGCTGCCGCTGCACCGCGACATCGCCAATTCGCTTCAGGGTGCGGGGCGGGCGCTGCTGTTCAACGCACTTGCGCTGCCAATCGCGGGATTGCTGCTGTTCACAGCGATTGGACCGGCTGTCGTTTTCCTACTCATCAATGCAGTGCTATTGGGCCGGGAACTGACGGACATGGCATGGCTTCGGCATTGTGATGGCGATGTAAAAGGCAATCCGGTGTCCGGTATGGAGCGGGTCCTGCTTGGCGGGGCGATTGCAGGCGTGATGCTTGTGCCCTTTGCCAACCTGCTTGCCCCGGTGATTGGAGCAGCGGCAGGCACGCATTTGATGCACGGCGTGCGGGCGAAGCGAGCGAATGGAGAACAGACAGATGCGTAGCTGGGCTGCGGTGATACTGGCATTGAGCGTTTCGGCCTGCGCCTCGGGCAGTGGGAACAGCGCGCCTACCTCCGTTCCGCGCGCTCCAACGGTCGCCGCACCTGCACCGGGAAGCTTTCGCGGGCCACCCATGCCAGAGGTCGGCGGGCTGGCTGGCGTGATGGGAGCAAGCGCGGCTGCCTTGACTCAGCGTTTTGGCGAGGCCCGCATCGATCTAGCCGAAGGTGATGCGCGCAAGCTCCAGTTTCGCGGATCGACCTGCGTGCTCGATATCTTCCTTTACCCGGTCTCTGCAGGCGCTCAGCCGGTGGCCACGCATATCGAGGCGCGCTTGCGCAAGGATGGCAGCACCACAGACAAAGCTGCCTGCATTCGCGAAGTCGAGGCGCAAAGGTAACTCTGCCTTAAGCACGCCTGTGGCATGGCGTTGCCCGAGAATTGATCAGGGACGACAGCAACACGCCATGACCACGCATTTTATGGATCTCGCTCAGCGCGCCGCCGAAGACGGTCGTGTTTCATCCGAAGAGGTGCTCGCGCTGCGCCGTCAGGGCTGGGGCGACGGTGTGATCCACCGCGACGAGGCCGAGGCTCTGTTTGCGCTGAACAACGCGCTGGATGATCGCAGCGATGAGTGGTGCGACTTCTTTGTCGAGGCCATCGGCGAGCATGTGCTCAACGGCTCCGAACCGCGCCTGCAATGCAGCCAGGAAGAGGCTTCGTGGCTGATCGCACAGGTCGATCATGACGGCGTGGTGGAAAGCTTTGCTGAGCTGGAGACGATTGTTCGGATCATTGAGCGCGCGGAGAACACGCCCGTCCAACTCAAGAACTACGTCCTGCGCCAGGTTGAGCAAGAAGTGCTGCGTGGCGAAGGCCCGACCCGTTGTGGCGGCATGCTGTCAGCAACGCATATCTCCAGCGCGGAGTGCCGGATCGTGCGCCGCGTGATCTTCGCCAGCGGTGGCCACGGCCCGGCGGCCGTGTCGCGTTATGATGCCGAAACGCTTTTCCGTCTGAAGGATGAAACGCTCGCTGATGAGAACGCTCCCGAATGGGATGATCTGTTCCTTGATGGCGTGGCCAATTACCTCAAGGGCTTCACGCTGCAGAACGCGCAGCTGAGCCATGATCGCAAGCTGGAACTCGAAGCTTTCATCGCAGACAACCGGGCCAATGTCGGCCGTTTCTTTGGCCAGATGGTGAAGTCAGCGCCGCAAGTCGCCAATTCGATGGGCGTTGTTTTCGGCAAGAAGAAAGCCGGACCGAACTATGCCGAGCTTGAAGCGTCGGGCGACGTGGTCACGGATGACGAAGAAAAGTGGCTCAATACGATGATCGAAGCCGATGGTGACATCGATGATCTGGAGCGCCGCCTGATCGCGCGGATTGCGGCGGAGGACTGAACTCAGGTTTCAAAGTCAAGCGGGGCTGCCGCGCCACCCTGTAGAGGAAGAGGACCGCGTGGCGGAACAGCAGGTATGGCCAGCCCGGCTTCGGGAGGTTTGCGCTTCCGTTTATTTGCTCCGCCTCGGCGTTCTGCCAATTCTTTGCGCAATGCTTGAAGATGCACGATCTCCGCCTTTAGCAGCACCCGTTCGACCATAGCTGATGTCGCCGAGCGTCTTGTGTGCAGGAGCTTGATCTCCTCATCGATACGGACACGCACGGCCTTGAGACGGGCCAATTCGATGCCACTGTGCTGTGGTGAGGGGGAAGCTTCCTGCCGGGCACGCCTGGTGCGTTACCACAGTAACACACCAATTGCCAGTTTGAATCCGTGCTTAGGCCTATTCAGACCATGAAGCTCTCACCACACCCGCAAGCGCCTTTGGCATTGGGGTTGTCGAACACGAAACCGGCGGTGAAGTCATCTTCCACCCAGTCCATGATCGAACCGACGAGATACAGCACCGAAGCGCCGTCGATGTAGAGTACACCGCCCGGCGTCTCGATCTTCTCGTCGAACTTGGCTTCCTCGGTCACATAGTCAACCGAATAGGCAAGGCCCGAGCAACCGCGGCGCGGGGTCGAGAGCTTCACACCGATGGCACCTTCGGGTGCGCCAGACATCAGGTTGGCAACCCGATCTTCGGCGCCCTTGGTCAGTTGAACAGCGGCGGGGCGTTCCTTGAGTGTCGTCATCACAGCATCCCCAGTTCAAGCCGAGCTTCGTCGGTCATCTTCTCCGGCGACCACGGCGGATCCCAGACCAGCTCAACCTCCGCATCGCGAATACCGGGTACGGAAGAAGCGCGCAGCTCCACTTCCCCAGGCATGGTTTCGGCAACCGGGCAATGCGGCGTGGTGAGGGTCATGGTGATGGTCACATCGGATTCATCGTCGACATCGACGCCATAGATAAGACCCAGATCGTAGATATTGACCGGGATTTCAGGATCATAAATCTCTTTAAGCGCATCGACCACGGCGGTCTGAAGCTCTCCCCCCGCGCCGCCAGAGGCCGGAGCGGGCGGTGAGGCTGCAAGAAACCCGTCGAGGTAGTCGCGCTGGCGTGGTGCCGCCTCTTCCTCATCGTCGATCGCGTCGGAAACGCGCGCACGCGGTGGCTTTTGCGCCAGCTCATCATTCGGAGCGGGCGCGGCGACGAATTCACGTTGGTCTGTCGTATCAGACATAGCCTCAGGCCTTTCCAAAAATCCTGCGGGTGCGGGCAATCCCTTCGAGCAGCGCATCGACATCCGCCTCGGTCGAATAGAGGCCAAAGCTGGCGCGCGCTGTCGCAGGAATACCGAGATAGTCCATCATCGGCTGAGCGCAATGATGCCCTGCGCGGATGGCGACATCGCCTTCGTCAAGGATAGTGCCGAGATCGTGGGGATGGATATCATCGATGGTGAAGCTGACAATGCCAGCGCTGTCCGCCGGACCATAGAGCGTGACATCATTCATCACGCCAAGCTCGCGGCGCAGGCGCTTGACCAAGCGGGTCTCGATCTCGTGAATGCGCGCCAGCCCGACGCTATCGACATAGTCGGCCGCCGCCGCAAAAGTGACCGCTTCGGTGATCGCCGGAGTGCCGGCTTCAAACCGCTGGGGCGCAGGTGCGAAAGTCGTTTTTCTAAAGGTCACGCGGTCAATCATCGCGCCGCCCCCTTCCCACGGGGGCATGGCGTCGAGAATCTCGCTCTTGGCCCACAGCGCGCCAATCCCCGTCGGGCCGTAAAGCTTGTGCGCCGAGAAGACGTAGAAATCGCAATCCAGCTCTGCCACATCCACCTTCAGGCGCGGCGCGGCCTGACAGCCATCGAGGAGCAGCTTGGCCCCTACCGAATGCGCAAGGTCAGCAGCGCGCTTGGCATCGAGAACACCGCCCGTAACGTTCGAGACATGCACAAGCGCCACCAGCTTGTGCGCAGAGGTCAGCATCTGCTCAGCGGCATCAAGGTCGATCTGGTGGTCCGGCGTCAGCGGCCAAATGTCGATCTCAGCCCCGGTTGCCTCGGCCAAGAGCTGCCACGGGACAATGTTCGAATGATGCTCGATCTGAGAGAGCAGGATGCGATCGCCCGGCTTCAGGTTTGCCCGGCCCCAGCTATTGGCAACCAGATTGATTGCCTCGGTAGCGCCGCGCGTGAAGACCAGTTCTTCCTCTGCACCGCCGATGAACGTCGCGATCCGCCGGCGCGCCGCTTCATAGGCGAGCGTCATCTCAGCCGAGCGCGCATAAACCCCGCGATGCACGGTCGCATAGTCCTGCCCCAGCGCGCGGGTCATCGCATCGATCACAAGCTGCGGCTTTTGCGCGGTCGCGGCCGTGTCGAGGTAATGCCAAGGCTGGCCCTCACCGGTCACAAGGCCGGGAAAGTCCGCTCTCAGATCAAGCGTATCAAGAGGTTCGATTGTCAGGGACACACTTCCCTCGTCCACTCATTCGGATTGGCGCCCTTCGAGCACTTGCGGCGCATGCCTGCGGTTTCTGTGCGCCACATGCCGCCGTTTGAACTGAGGTCAAAGCGCCACTGAACACCGTTCACCGAGCCGTCCTCAATGGGATCAATCGTGATCAACATCACTCGCATATCAGGGTTGGTCGGATGGTCCAGCTGCTCGATCTTGGCGCCGTAAGTCTTGAGCCCGAATTCACTCAGATAGAACTCAGCGAGATCGCGCGGTCTGTCATAGGCAATTGCATAGCGCTGAATCGGCGCAAAATCGCTTGCGGGTGGAGCGGTTTTGTCACTGTCGCCCTTGGCTGAGAGAGCGGTCGCGCCTCCTGCGAAAAGCGTAGCTGCGGTAAGCAATCCAAAAATGGTCTTCCCGATTGTCATCTCGATCTCCCTCCTTTTGGTTCGAAATGCTCGCGGATCAAACGATCCACAAAGTACCCGGCCTCACTTCGGAGCGCGGCATGCCTGCTAACACCCCCATGCGAGACGTCACTGGGCATAGGCTGAGCCTCTTTCGAGTTCGCCGCAGATTCGATCTCGGTATCGCAGGCATCGACAATCTTCATGGCTAATCGCCAACGCTCATCCTTTGCGGGCCCTTCCGGCGTGTCCATCAGCAGGTCTCCGGTGCCTTTGGCGAGGCATTCATAGGCACGATCAAGCTCAGCATTGCGCACTGGAACAGTGCCAAAGACGGGCGATGAACCAAGCAAAATGGCGATAAGCAGCATACTCACAAAACCGCTCCCTCCAATTGCCCAAGCACTGCATTCAGAAGCTCTTCGCGCTCCGCATCATCGTCCAGCTCGACGAAAGCATCGCCGATGAAGGCCTGCACCAGTAGGCGCTGAGCTACATCCGGTGAGAGGCCGCGCGCTGCCATGTAGTACCGGGCCGCTTCGTCAAGCTGGCCAACCGTCGCACCATGCGCGCACTTCACATCATCGGCAAAAATCTCAAGCTGCGGCACGGCATTCGCGCTCGCACCCGCTTCGAGCAGCAGGCCTTTGAAATCCTGCGCCGCATCGGTCTTTTGCGCGTCTTTCACCACCTTGATTTCACCAAGGAAATTGCCGGTTCCGGTGCCCCAATGCACGCTGCGCACGGTCTGATTGCTGGTTGCCTCGGGCTCGGCATGCACCGTGGTCGTCACGAATTCGCGCACGGCATCGCCGCCGCCGATCGTCACGCCGCCAAATTCGAAGTGCGCGCCTTTGGCCAGCGTCACTTCAACTTCGACGCGAGTGAAGTCCTGCCCGACATTGCTGACAAAAAGCGCGGCACGCGCGCCCTCGCCAATCATCAGACGAATGCGGTGCAATTCGGGCGCGTCAGAACCCACCACCATCGAATGCCGCTTTGTCTCGCCGGGTTGCAGAGTAACCTCTTTCCAAGCATCAAGCGCTTCAACGCCGAGCCGTTCAAGCGCCGGGATATCCGCATAGCGCCAGGCTTCGTCACGCCGGGTCGGAAGAGTGCTTGCCTCAGTCATTTCGTGTCTTTCTTCATCGCGCGCTCGACATCGCGGACAAGGCGGGCGCGTTTGTCCTCAATACAGGCGCGCACATCATCGGTCTGGGTCGCGCCTTTTTGGACGCATTTGGTGACGGCCCGGCAAAACTTGTCATCCAGCTTGGGCCGTCCGGTTGATTGGCTGAGCGAGCAATGCCAGCGCCCCTCTTTGTCCTGCCCCACACTCGCCTGGAGCGAGCGCAGCCGCCCGATCACCACGATCTCAGATGCGGGCTCAGATGCGGGCTCCTCAACCGGGAGCGGCGCTGCGGCTTGTGCCGAGGCCAGAAGGGCAACGGAGAGGATCAAGCGGCAACCTCAGCCATAACCGCGTCATAGCCTTCATCTTCGAGGCGTATCGCCAGATCAGGCCCGCCGGTCTGCACGATGCGGCCACCGGCAAGGATGCTGACCCGGTCCGGCTTTACGACATCGAGCAGGCGCTGATAGTGCGTGATCAGAAGCACGCCCTTATCGGCACTGCGCATGATCGAATTGATCCCTTCACCAACGATCCGCAGAGCATCAATGTCGAGGCCGCTATCGGTTTCATCCAGAACCGCAAAGCCGGGATCAAGAATGCCCATCTGCACCATCTCGGCGCGCTTCTTCTCGCCACCGGAAAAGCCGACATTGACCTGCCGTTTGAGCATTTCCATGTCCATTTTCAGCAGACCCGCTTTCTCCTTGGCAAGCTTCAGGAACTCGCCGCCGGATAGAGGCTCTTCGCCGCGAAACTTGCGCTGAGCGTTAAGGGCTTCGCGCAGGAACTGGACGTTGGAAACGCCGGGAATTTCAACCGGGTACTGAAACCCGAGGAACAGGCCGGTGGCCGCGCGCTCATGCGGCTCAAGCTCAAACAGGTCTTCGCCCTCGAAGCTGACAGATCCGGCGGTCACCTCATAGCCGGGCTTGCCACCGAGCACATTGGAGAGCGTCGATTTGCCCGCTCCGTTCGGCCCCATGATCGCATGGACTTCGCCCGCTGCGACCTCAAGCGAGAGGCCCTTCAGGATCGGCTTGTCTGCAACTGATGCATGCAGGTTCTCAATCTTCAGCATTGGTGGGTTCCACTGGTTCGGGGGTTTGCGCTGTCTTTTGGACTGCAAATGCCGCATCACGAGCGGCGATCTGAGCTTCGTAACGCAGGCGACGCTCTTCAACGGCGCGCTGTTGCAGTTTGAGCAGATCATCAAAGTTTCGGCCGCGCTGAATATGGATATACCCCAAGACGTCAAATGCTTCGTCTACCTCGGCAGGCGACATCGAACCGGAGCGCCCACGACGAACCAGAGCCGCGTTTGATTGCTCGATAGCTTCCGCCCTTTCATCGGCGCAGCGCGGAACATCGGCACGGTGTTGCTTCTCTACATTGGCCGTTCCGTCAAAGATGAGGTTCCCGTAGCCAAGGCACTTCTTGTAGTCCTCGACATAGGGTTGCATGGCAATGTCGTAGGACAGCTCCCAGGTTTCGGGCAGTTTGGTGTATTCGCTACCGCCCAGGACGCTGTCTTCAGCACTGGGGAGTTCGATCGCATTCTCGGCTTGCTGAGCGGCGGCTGGCGCGTGGCCCAGCATGGCGATGCAAAGTGCAAGAAGGATTGTTCTGGTCATCGGCGGGTTTCCTTGTCTTATTCTGCCGAGTTGTTGGAGTAATGCGCGCGCCGCGCAGCCTGCTTGTCATCAATACGCATCCGCATGCCTGCGGTGATCCGTTGCAGGACCGCGTCCATGTTCTCGATGATATCGCTGGCCTTGATCCGCATGACCCGAATGCCGACCGCTTCGAGGCTCTTGTCGCGGCGCTTGGAAATCGCTTCGTCCGCGTCTTCCTCATCGATCATGATGGCCATGCCGAGATTGTGGCAATTGAAATCGACAATCGCGCTGCCGACAACGGCAAAGCGCTTGAACGTGTAGCGACCAAGGTCCGCGCCTGCGAACTTGGCCGCAAGCGCTTTGTTAGCGGGTGAGGCAAAGCGGCGCATTTCACGCGCGCGATCGTGCAATTCATCAAGACGTTTGTCCGAAATCTTCCAGCCGCGCCCCTTCTTGTTAAGGGTCTGCTCGGCGTCCGAGGTGTCCTTGAGGCCCAAGGTCTTGCGAGAACCCTGTGACTGCTCTTCGAGCGCCCAGTTCATACCATTCTCATCCTGTCTCAGACCAACCTTCGCAAGGATGGCGTTAATCGAAGAGAGATCTTCGGACGCTACAGCGGCATCGAAATCTTCGAGCAGTCCTGCGACCAAGAGGCGCTCATTGACTGTCATTGAATCGAACTCAGCCAACTGAATTCTCCAAGGAAATCGCAATCGTTCGAATGCCCAGAGTCTTGCGTTCAGTCATTGGCGCCCTCCGGAGCGACATTTTGGAGAGTGCGCGGGTGAAAGCCCTCGGTCATCCGCTTGTTGTTCTCGCCGAACCAGGTGCACATGATGTTGTCAGCATAGGTCGCCTGCTGAACGGTCATAAGCGGACCGCCCGATTTGAGGCGCACAACGTCGCCGACTTGGAATTTTGAGGCGGTCATTGCGCGGCCCATTCCTTCGCTTGAGCATAAGCCTTATCTAGCGCCGTTCGCAGGCACCGATCGTTTACCTCGAACTTTTCACCACCCTGGGGATACGAGCGCCCAACACCAACGATAAATCGATTTCCTTGCGGCGGAGCGACGTAGAGTTGTACGCGGTCATTGGTTCTTGACTGCATCACTAACACGCGCACGCTCTCATCTTGGTGCTCAGTGAACCACTTCAGGCCTTGCTCATCGGCCCAGTCCGCCAGCTCCACGTCTATCGAGTCATATCTAGTCGCGGGCTCGCCAAACACACTCATCACCCAACGCTCCCTTCAAGCGAAATCGCCAGCAGCTTTTGCGCCTCAACCGCAAACTCCATCGGCAGCTCTTTCAGAACATCCTTGGCAAACCCATTGACGATCAGCGCCACCGCTTCTTCTTCGTCGAGGCCGCGTTGCTGGGCGTAGAACATTTGTTCGTCGCTGATCTTTGAAGTCGTCGCCTCGTGCTCGATCTGGGCGCCGGGGTTCTTGACCTCGATATAGGGCACGGTGTGCGCGCCGCATTCATCGCCCAGCAGCAGCGAGTCACACTGGGTGAAGTTGCGCACGCCTTCTGCCTTGGGCCCCACGCGAACGAGGCCGCGATAAGTGTTTTGCGATTTGCCCGCCGAAATCCCCTTGGAGATGATCGTTGAGCGCGATCTCTTGCCGTTATGGATCATCTTGGTGCCGGTGTCGGCCTGCTGGAAGTTATTGGTGACCGCGACCGAGTAGAATTCGCCCACGCTATCTTCGCCGTTGAGCACGCAGGACGGGTATTTCCACGTCACCGCGCTGCCGGTTTCAACCTGAGTCCAGCTGATCTTGCTCCGGTCCCCTTGGCAAAGCCCGCGCTTGGTGACGAAGTTGTAGATGCCGCCCACGCCCTCCGAATTGCCCGGATACCAGTTCTGGACGGTCGAATACTTGATCTCGGCATCTTCCATCGCGACCAGTTCGACGACCGCTGCGTGCAGCTGGTTTTCGTCGCGCATCGGTGCGGTGCAGCCTTCGAGATAGGAGACGTAAGCGCCCTTCTCGGCGATGATCAGAGTTCGCTCAAACTGGCCGGTATTTTCGGCATTGATGCGGAAATAGGTGCTCAGCTCCATCGGGCAGCGCACACCTTCTGGAACATAGACGAACGTGCCGTCGGAGAAGACTGCGCAATTGAGCGCGGCAAAGTAATTGTCACGCACCGGTACCACCCGGCCCAGCCACGTTTCGTGAAGAGCTGAAGAAAGCCGGCGTCATTTTCCTCTCGATCTCTGAGGCGATCAAGGAATACCCCGAACTGGTCAAAAAGTGGC
>JBCBMN010000089.1:0-12701 GCA_039822745.1 Pseudomonadota bacterium
AACAGGCCGTGTCCGTTGGACTTGCCAACAAGTACGTCGATGGCAATGTGCCCGATGTGACGGTTGCTGTTTCGGCCACGAGCGGCCTTCAATTCTCAGTTATAGGCAAGGTCCGCTCACCAGGGACATTTACTCCGGGACGTTACATCAACATCCTAGAGGCACTGAGTATCGCGGGTGGCGTGACGGAATTTGCCAGCCTTAGCTCGGTCAAGATAATTCGGAAGACCGAAGCGGGGCCTACGGTCATTCCAGTTCGTTTGTCGTCGATCTTGAAGAGCCGGAATGTAAACCCCGAAGCGGTACGATCGCTGCCGCTCATCCGCAGCGGTGACACGGTCATCGTGCCATGACCCGAGCGCCACAAAATCTTTCTGGGCTGGAGACAGCGGCGAGACGTATGCGCTGGTTTTCTGGTCTCCGCTGATCGAATACGGGCAAGCAATGGGGGGCTTAGTCACAACCGATGCGATACAATTGTGGTTGGATAGCGAAGTGCGGTACGGTCTCGGGGGTTGATATCAAGGTGCGAAACAAATCAATGAAGCCAGACGAAAACAGGCATCTTTCGCGCATCAAGTCTCGATTTCTGACTGGTGTGATGAGCAACGCTGGTGGGCTCGGCTTGTCGCGCGCAGCCTGTTGCCGATATGTTGGCGGAGCTTTGGTCTCCTTTTCGCTGCTAGCGCTTTCTGAGAGCCATGTGCAGGCGTTGATCAAAGAGACACCGGCGCCGCCCCTCCATACGGTTGGCTCGAGAGACGCCAATCTCGGCGACATGGGCCGAGACGTGGGGCAAAGCAAAGCGGCGATTGCCTCGCTTTCAATCGACGAACCGGAGCAGTCGAAAAGGGCTAGTGGCGGTGTTCATGGCGCGAGCTTTTTAACCTCACCCAACGACCACTCCTCAAAAAGCGAACGAAGTCCTTCTCGCCCGTCGTCTGTTTACCATCACACGCCTTCTGGGTCGGGAAGCGAACGCGCAAACACGCAGATCAAGACGCTGTATCCGATTGGTACCATTTCCAATGGTAATGAATGGTTTGCCCCTGCTTTCGGTCGAGATCGCGAGTTCGTTCGATCGATCCCAGCGAGCGTGAATAGAAGGGAGAGCTTCGACCAGAGAACGATCAGTCTAGCGGCCAATGTTGAGCCCGCCTTCGACCAAAGCGGTCTTATCTTGCCAATTCCGATTATCGCTGAGGTCGATGCTGAGAAAACAGCTTTGGTCGAGTTTGAGATTCCGAGCGAACGCATCAACCTATCGCGTCCTGGACTGTTGGATGACAGTCTGGCCGCCGAAGCGGCAGCCAGCGTCGCACCGTCACCTGAACCGATTGAAATTGCTCTAGATATCAGCGAGCAACTGCTCTCGGACATAGCAATCGACGGCATTGGCCTAGAAACCACATCACCAGGTCCATTTGTGTCGCCTGCTTTCAAAGCGAGCATGGAGACATTGGACCCACAGGGTTTGCCAACTCGAACTCTTCAGCAAAATCTGGATCAGGCTTCCGATTTCTCGACTTTTTTTGGCGAGGCAGGGCTTCAAGGCGCATCCTCAGGGCTGACCCCCAACACGGAGAACCTAGCGACCGGGCTGCTGACCGTTCAGGCCGTAGGTGGGGGCGGCGCTGCACCGGCCACAAACGACGCTGCGGCGGAACGTTCGGGCTGGCGTCTGCGAGCTGAAGCGTCTGCGGGTTACGACACAAACCCCTTCTTCTTGGCGCTTGAAGAAACGGCAGCGCCAGCGATCAGTCTTCGCGTCATACCTGAGTTTTCGAGCTCAAGCAGTCGCACGGATATTGTCATCGCTGGCGGTGTGGAGTGGATCGAGTACCTTGATCGGTACGATACGATCCGAAATTACAATGCGAGCGGTGACATTCGGCACAGAGCAAGCGAACGGCTCGAATTAGTCGGAGGATTCCGTTTTTTCAGCCGGGTTGTGGGCACCGCCTTCGGGTCGACAGGTCAAGACTCCGGGGGATCATCCCTTTTCCCAGATGATACCCTCCCGAACGAAGATATTACACTACTCGGACTGCGCCAAAGAGCGAATACTTTCGCCGGAACTGGTTCGATGATCTTCACGCCGAGTGAGCGCGACCGGCTTGAGATCGAAGCCGAGGTGCGCCGAGAAGACATTGAGAACAATCTACTCAATGACGTAACGCTTGCGGCACAGCGCATCCAATACCGACGCGTCCTTAACGAAAGTATCCAGATTGGTGCAGAGATAAGCTACAGCATTGCTGACTTCGATTCTCCGGATCAAGCGGACGCCGACACGATTTCACCTTCTTTGGTGGTGAACGCCAAACTCGCGCCAAGGTGGGACTTGACGGCCAATGTGGGGGCCGGCTTTGTGGACCTGGATGGCCCTGCCGGAAACACATCCGACACCGCCTTCACCGGCCAAGCGTCGCTCTGCTATCGTGACAATCGCAAAGACTTTTGCGCAACGGCAACGCGTGGTTTCCTCCCCTTCGGCGTTGGCGGGGTCCGCCTTCAATCGGTCGTATCTGCTACCTATTCGCATCGATTGAGCGCACGCGATCGTTTGAGCTTCAGCTCGGATTACTCTTCGGTCTCCGAACCGACCCAAGGGCTCGGTTCAGACGTCGAGGCATTCGGTATCTCGGGAAGATATGATCGCCAAATCAATGAGCGCGTCGATTTATTCTTCAACGCGACCTATTCAGATTTCGACAACAATGTACTCACAGATCAATCACGCTCTCAAATTCTGGGCGGCTTCTCGATCAGGCTCGGAGCGCCAAGATAATGGACGATGATGCTGACATTGCGCTGCCTGAAGGCAGCAATCCAATCCTGAGGCTCCCTGCGATCATTTTTGACCGCAAGTGGCTTATCTTGGCTTGTATGATTGTGATGACCATCGCCGGCGTTATCGCCGCTATAAGCCTACCAATCGTCTACAGATCGACGGCCACACTTCTAGTGGAATCGGCCGATCTTCCTGACGATGTTCTGAACGGCGGTGATTTCGATATCGTTGATCAACGGATTGCGAAGTTTCGACAACAGGTCCTCAGCCGCCCTCAGTTGATTGAGTTGATCCAGAAGCACCGGCTCTACACAAAAGAGCGCACGGAAAGTAACCTTACCGAGGTTATCGCTGAAATGCGCGAAGCCACGCGCATTGAACCCGTTCGTGCGCAGATTCAGCGGTCCGCGCGTGGACGCTCATCGACCATCGCGTTCAGCCTTAGCTTTGACTATGAAACGGCAGACCAAGCCCAATCTGTCGCGCAGGACATGACGGAGCAGGTCCTCCTGCTCGACGCCACCACGAGCAGCAAGCAGGCTCAAAGCACGGTCCAGTTCTTGACCGACCAAGCGCAAACACTTCGCGCCCAAGTGTCCGACGCCGAACAACAGATCGAAGAAATTAAGGCTAGAAATGGCCTAGCGCTCTCTAACCCGGCCGCTTTTGCAATGTCAGGCTCGAACGGGAGTATCGATGTCCAGATCATTGCCCTGCAACGCGACAACTCTCTCTTGCGTGCTCAGAAGGAAGCGCGTCAGACAGCCGATGAACGCGACCCGATCGTAGCCGCCGCAGAAGCCGAACTCGCAGCCGCTCAGGCGCGCTATTCGGAAGACCACCCCGACATTGCCATCGCGCAACGTCGTTTGAGTGAAGCGCGAAAACTGGCCGAAACCCAGCAGGCGCGGCTTCCCGCAGACACGATCGATCAACGGATTGAAGCCAACAACGCTCAAATTGAGGTTTTGCAAACCATGAAATCCCAGGAGCTCGCGAGGCTTAGCACCGCCCAACGAGCCATGGCGCTGGGGCCATTGGTGCAACAACAAATAGCTCAAGAGCAGCAAAAACTCGACCTTTTGAATGAGCAATATGAAAGGGTTTCTAGTCGTCTGCTGCAAGCCCAAAGCAGCGCTCGTGCTGAGCGAGAACAAAAGGGTGAGCGGCTTTCGGTCATTGATCCGCCAGTCGTTCCGGATAGCCCGGTCTCCACCAACCGCTTCATTTGGCTGTTGGGCGGTCCGATCGCGGGACTTGGCCTCGGCATACTTCTAGCGATCATCTTGGATTTCTTCATTCGTCCGATCCGCGATATATCGGATATCAGGGAGATAACGGGTGACGTACCGTTGGTCTCGATCCCAAGCCTGTCAGACCCCGAAAAGGTCTCGTTTGCATCGCGCATTCGAGGCCTCTTCGGTCGAGGTGCAGAGGCGGGCGCCTAGAACCACATGAGCGACGATTTCTTAAGTCAATAGCATGCTGAGGCAGCCCGATAACCTGTCTACATGCCCTTACATGGATAGCTAATGTTCGAAGAACACCATGATAATGCCGACGAGGGACTCGCACTAGATCCCACACTCGTCGGCTTCGAGGAAACCGACATAAGGGGCCGCCCCTTTCGTCTGCTGCGCACCGTCTTGTCGCGCCGGCTCAAGGACACGGATGCGCGCGTCATCGGTGTCACTTCGGCTTCGCCTAACGTCGGCAAGTCATTTGTCGCTTCGAACCTTGCAGCGGCGATGAGTCGCCTCAGTTCGATACGCACGGTCTTGCTTGACCTGGATTTGCAACGACCAACTCTGGCGGACTTGTTCGGTATTCGCGGCGGGCCAGGTGTCGGAGAATATCTGGCGAGTGAAGAGCATGACGTGATGAAATGCACTCGCGAAATACTGGACACCGGGCTGATTGTAGCGCCGACCTTCGAACGCGTTACGCGCTCGGCCGAACTGCTGGCGAGCGCCCGGTATGGCGAACTGATCACTCACCTGAAGGGTGTCGACTATCGACCATGGATCATATGCGATCTGCCGCCTCTATTCGTCAGCGATGACGCGATGCTCGCAACCGAGCAACTCGATGGCGTCATTCTTATTGTCGAAGAGGGTGTGACCACACGCAAACAATTGGAATCCTGCCTGCAGCTTGTCTCACCCGTTCCTGTCTTTGGCACAATACTGAACCGCTGTTCCGAGGGCATACTTGCGCCTTACGGATATGACGGAGGCTATGGAGCCTACTAGTCAAAGACGGAACACGTCCACCTAGCCATCTGAAAGGTCAGGTTTCGAGTGAGCGAACTTCAATCCCAAGTCGATTGGATTTCGCGATTGGTGCGTCACGACACCACATCGCGCAATTCGAACCTCAGTCTCATCGAAGACGTCGAAGCTTATCTTGCGGAACATCAAATTGCCGCGACAAGAGTGCCGAACGCCGACGGCACGAAGGCTAATCTCTATTTCTCCGTCGGGCCGAACGTCGAAGGCGGCGTTGTCTTATCCGGCCATACCGATGTTGTGCCAGTCGATGGGCAACCTTGGGAAACCGATCCGTGGCAGGTCGTCGAGAAGGACGAAAAATTGTTTGGCCGAGGAACGGCCGATATGAAGAGTTTCTCTGCGATCGGACTGTCCCTATTGCCCGAAATGCTGGCTTCCAACCTGTCGCGTCCGATCCACTTTGCCTTGAGCTATGACGAAGAAGTGGGCCTCTTGGGCGCGCCATTAATGATCGACGAGATCAAAAGGCTTTTGCCCTCACCAGCAGCGGTCATCGTAGGTGAGCCCACCAACATGCAAGTTGTTGATGGACAAAAGGGAATAGCCGTTTTCCGCACAGAAATCACAGGCCACGAGGCTCACTCCAGCCAGCCCCATCGAGGCGCTAGTGCAGTGATGGCCGCAGGCCGCCTCATCGCAAAAATCGCCGAAATGGTCGAAAAGCGTCGGAGCGACGCAGATCCAAATTCGCCATTTACGCCGGCATACACGACGATGTCCGTGGGCGTGATTGAAGGTGGAACGGCAGCGAATATCCTAGCCCGCCGCTGCGGCTTTACCTGGGACGTGAGGACAATCCCTGGTGACAGTGTCCAAGCCATTCGGGCGGATTTCGACAAGGAGGCGCGCGCGGTTCTGGCCGAAATGCAAGCTGTCGCCCCAGAGTGCGAGATCACAACCGAAACCTTGGCGGATGGGCCACCTTTGATGCCGGAAGAGAACAATCCGGCGGCGGAACTGGCGCATCTTCTGACCGGTGCGAATGGGCGGCATTCGGTCTCTTACGCGGCCGAA
Organism: Pseudomonadota bacterium; assembly: GCA_039822745.1. Taxonomy (GTDB): domain Bacteria; phylum Pseudomonadota; class Alphaproteobacteria; order Sphingomonadales; family Sphingomonadaceae; genus Erythrobacter. The sequence continues at coordinate 6,100 of JBCBMN010000089.1, forward strand.
GCGGGCCAGTTTCAGGAGGCGGGTTTCTCAACCGTCATTTGCGGGCCTGGCTCGATCGATCAGGCGCACCAGCCGAACGAGTTCATAAAGCTAAGCCAAGTGGCTGAAGGCACACGCTTCATGCGCAACCTTATCCGGCATCTCAGCGCCTAGGCTGCCGACGATGCGAACGCGTCCCATTGCTCGGCTGATTGTGGCTGCGTCAGCAGGCTAACGCCCACCAAAACCGGGATATGCACCATCAAGCCGAGCATGCCTTCGTGCAGATCATAAGGGCGCAGATCAAAACCGAGATACCCGCTCAGGAAAAAGAACGCAGCGGTGCTTGATCCGGCCACAAAGCCCGCGACGACGCCCGCGGTCGTGGCGCGCCGCCAGTACAAAGCCGCCACAATGGGCGGCGCAAGCTGGCAGATGATTCCATAAGCCGTTAGCAACAGCACCACGAGCGACATACCCTCCGAGATGGCGAACGCGTAAGAAACCGCCCCAATAAGTAGGACAAATCCTTGAATGAGCCGACGCCGCACTTCGTCCGAGAGCGAGCGAAAAGGCCGAATGCCATCCTCGACCGTGACCGACGCGGCGGCGTGCATGAGCGAATCTCCAGTAGACATGGAAGCCGACAGCGCGCCCGCGCAAAACAAGCCCACGACAATAGCGGGCAGATCAGCGTTCAGGATCATGAAGGGAAGGATAAAATCCGCTGAAGGGGGCGCCTGTGGATACAACACTCCCGCAAATCCGATCAGAAAAACGGGGATCAAGAACAGTTGGAAGGTAGGGAAAAGGACTACCGTTTTGCGCAATGTGTCATCCGATCGCGCTGTAAACGCCTTCATGAACAGGTGAGGCCACATCATAAGACCCACAGCCGAGACGATAATGGCGCTCGAGAACCCACCCCATGACCACGGCTCTCCCGACGCGGTTAGGCCGGGCATCGATAAAAGCTCTGGGCGTTCCTGCAGGATCTGCGAAAACATGTCACCGACACCGCCGTACAGCGAGATGGGCAAGTAGAGCCCCAATGACCATGCAATGGTGAGCATGAAGACGCCTTGGAATGTATTGGTCCAACCGACCGCGGCAACACCGGAGAACAAGACGTAAAGCGTTACAATCCCGTAGGCGATGGCCGCCCCCAACCAAAGCGGGACGTTCCCTTCGGTCACGGCTTCAATAACAATCCCGGCGCCTCGCATCTGCAGCGTGATGTAGGGAATAAAGGCCGCGATCGTCAGAATCGCGATCAACGCGGACAGCGCTCGAGACGGGAACCGACCACATATGAGCTGCGCTTGCGTCACATACCCGTGGCGCCGCCCTAAAGCTGCGGCTTTCGGCCCGATCCAAAAATAGGGCGCGATGCCCAGGACCCCATAGCACAAGATGTAATAGGCCGCGGCCCCTCGGCTATAGGCCCAGCCCGGGCCCCCAAGAAATGCGAAGGCCGAGAAAATCGACGCCCCCAGCACAAAGTACATGACCAAAAGGCCAAAATCGCGATCACCGGCTACATACCCTTGCACACTCTTCGAGGCGCCGCGGCCAGAGAACAACCCAATGCACAGCGTTACACCGAGATACAGCGCGATGATCAGCGCGATGATCTGCCATCGTTCCAAGGCTTACTTGTCCCCCGACTGATCCTCGCTGAGGTACAGCGCCGCCAGCAGCCCCAGAGCCGCCACAATCAAAAGCGCAATGGCAAACAGATTGAACGGCAGACCAAGCACGAGAGGCTCAATCCGATTGATCATGTAAACGCCGGGCCATGTCGTCATCGCTAGAAAAGCCATGATCCCAAGACCGAACATCCATCGGACCATACGAGCCTTCACGCCGTTCTTACCTTTGAGACAAAAGCGGTTCTCACCCGGCCCCAGACCCGCTTAGGGTTGAGGCGGAAACTTGGCGAGAACCTCGGCGATCACCTGATCGACGTTTTCCTGTTTGATGTTGTCCCGATCAATCGTCTTGGTGCCAGTGCCGTGCCACACAGGCTCCTTGGAATCGGCGTCATACACATCAATCGCCAGCGTGCCTTTCGTGACCTGGCTGATCTGTGTGGGCGAATAGCTATAGGCCCAAGCTGATGAATACGGACGAAGACCGTAACCGGGATAAAAGCCGCCATAAGCGCCATATGCGGGGGCGACATAGTCCTGCCGGATCTCATCACGGGCCCCAAGTGTGATAGCGACCGCAAAATCCGGGTTATCGGAAAGCGTGTAGGATTTAGCGGCCATCTCACGATCGATCGTGTCCTTGATGCGGCCAAACAGCAGCGGATTAACACCGGGTTGCGGGTCGGTCGTCACCCAGGTGTACGTCTTGAAAGATGTGAAATCAGCTGTGGGGCTGTAATCTGTATTCACCGATGTCGTGGAACAAGCTGTCGCTGTGGCTAAGGCTAAGGCTAAGGCCAATACAACGCTGCGCATAATCTAATCTCCCCTATGATTAGACCGGGATGTAGCCTGTTGAAATCACCTAGCCAAGCTCCGGTATCGATAGCGAGCGGGGATAAGGCGGACACCACATTTGAAGGCGTGACGCTTCACATGGCTTTCTGTGCAGGCACGCTAGAAACTGTATTGCGACAGCCGGTCTGGCCGGACTATGCTGATCAATGGCAAGACGATGCAGAGCCAGTCGAACGGACCCTGTGTCATGCCGGCAAATTAGGGGGAGAATCTATGAAGCACCGAAGCTTGCTCGCACGCGCAATCGCTATCCCAGTGGCGCTGACCATCCCGTCCGTGGGTTCGGCGCAGGAGATCGTCGAGGTTGAAGTCATCGAGATCGAAGTCGAAGATGTTCTGATCGACGCGCAGGCGGTAGAGGCGCTTCAGAAGATGGGCGAAGCTTTGGCCGCGAAGCAAACCATCGCATTCGACGCGTCCCTCACGAGCGAAATAGTCCTCGAAAGCGGGCAGAAGATTCAGTTCGGCGGTACGATGCAGGCTAATGTCGTAAAGCCCGATAAGATGCGGATGGTCGTAACCTCTGCAGCCAAAGAGCGTCAGTATTACTTCGATGGAGAACAGTTCGCAATTGTCGCTCCGCGAAAGGGATTTTGGACGAACTTCCAGGCTCCACCGACGCTAAATGAGCTCTTTTCCACGCTGCTCAATGACTACGACATCGAGATACCGGTGGCCGATCTTTTCATTTGGCAATCGAACCCAGAAATCCTTGAACGAATTCAAGAAGGGTATGTCGTCCGCCCCGATCTGGTTCTCGGTAAGACATGCATGCATTACGCTTTTCGCCAGGAGTTGGTTGATTGGCAGCTTTGGCTGAACGAAGAAAGCCTGCCTTGCAAACTGGTGATCACCGACAAGGAAGATGAATCTCTGCCTCAATACGCAGTCATTTTCCGATGGAACGATCCAGACGATGACGAAATGCCTGAGTTCACGTATCAGCCGAAAGAAACCGACACGCGGATCACTTATGGTGGCACGGTCACGGTTCAGGGGGGAGGCGAGTGATGAGCGTGTTGAAATCAATAGGATCTTTCACGACCGCTTCGCTCCTGGCCACACATGCGGTTCCCGCGATCGCTTTGGACGCGGAAGTTTCGACCTCTGCGCTGGCGCTGAGCACCGCTGAGGTCCTGACGACCGCTGATGCAGCTCAGGATCGAAAGAAGCGCACCAAAGGCAAAGCCAACCGAAGCGCCCAAAAAAGCAGTACGCGCAGTCGCCCCAAGGTGCGGCATGAGTCCAAGAAAACCACCAGCACGCACAAGAAAAAAAGCAACCAGAACAGCAACAACAACAATCGCCGCGGCAACACAAACGTGAATGTGAGTGGCAACGATGTTGAGATTAACGTCGACAACAGCGTCGATATTGATCGCGATGTCCGGGTTGATAACGACCGTCGCTATTACAATGATCGCCGATATTGGGACGACGACTGGGATGATGGCTGGAGTCCACTGGAAACCGTCGCGGCGGTCACCGCAAGCGCGCTCGCTATTGGCCTGATCGTCGATGCCATCGACAATGATGACGATTGCGAACCGGTGTCTAGCGGTGGGCGTAATCTGCTGTATTGCGATGGGACGTGGTACGAACCAATGTATCAAGGCGACGACGTCAAATACAAGGTCGTCGAAGCGCCTTCTTAGCCTAGGCAACCAATGACTGAGCGGCCCGCACCACAATGTCGCCCAGATAATGAAAAGGCCGCCCCGGGATGCCAGAGCGGCCTTTTCTGTTTCGGCGTTCCTGCCGGCCTAGGTTTCTTCGAGGGCCTTATCCTCATTGGCGCGCTGAATCACGTAAGCGCGAATGGCCTGAACCTCGTCTTCCGACAGCGAGGTGTCGAAGTTGACCATGCCGTTTTCCTTGAGGATGCCGTCATACACCACGGCCTTCCACGCACCCGCGTTGCCAAGCGTTCCGGATCGCCTGAGGTCTGGCAGCTCGGTCGAACCCACCGCCGCCGGCGCGTGGCACACCGCGCAATAGCGGGCGTATTTTTCCTTGCCGATGGCAATGGTGTCCGCGCTGGCTCGACTGGGTGGCGGATCCAGCGGGATCTCAGCCAATTCAGGCATGTCCGGCAGTTGCGCGTCTCCGCCCAGCTTGAAGACGAGCAATCGCGAGATGTTCCGCACCGGCGCTTGGTGGTTGATCAGATGGCCATCGGCGGTGATCGCGTACGCGCCGCCCCACCCCGCAAGTACGGCGATGTATTGCTCGCCATCAACGGTATAGGTCATTGGCGGCGCGACCACCCCGGTCTGCGCCGCGAAGCTCCAGAGCTTTTCGCCCGTCGCAGCGTTGTAAGCGGCAAACTCGCTCGACGAATTGCCCTGGAACACCAGATCACCGCCCGTGGCTAAGATTCCGCCGTTCCATGGGCCGGGATGCTCCACCACCCAGCGCGCCTCTTGCGCGACCGGATCCCAAGCCATCAGCTTGCCCTTGACCGTCCCATAGACTTCGCGGCGGATTCCAAGGTCAGGCGGCAGATCGCCCGCCCCCAGGTCAAACCCGACGTTAAACCCGCGGGCGCGGTCCGGCTTCCAATCGGCCTCAGGCGCGTAAATGGTGGCAGCCTCGAAGGCGGGAATGTAAACGAGATTTTCCCCCGGATGGAACGCCATGGGGTGCCAATTGTGGCCACCCAGCGGCCCCGGCATGACAAGCGCCGGCTTGCCGGTCACATCAATGCGGGTTTCCTCGTTAAAGATCGGACGCCCCGTCTCGTCGATGCTCTTTGCCCAGTTTTGCGGGATGTACTCCTCAGCCGAAATGAACTCGCCGGTCTCACGGTCGAGGACATAGAAGAACCCGTTCTTGGGCGCCTGCATCAGGACTTTACGCGTCGATCCGTCGATCTCCATGTCCGCAAGGATGATGTGCTGGGTAGCGGTGTAGTCCCAGGTTTCACCGGGTGTTGTTTGGTAATGCCAGACATACTCGCCCGTATCCGGGCGAACGGCCACGATTGATGAGAGATACAGGTTGTCACCTTCGCCTGTGCCGTCTTCACCGGGCGAACGGTACGCGCGGTTCCAAGGCGACCCGTTGCCCACGCCAAAGTACAATAGGTCCAATTCAGGATCGTAGGCCATCGAATCCCAAACGGTTCCTCCTCCCCCGATAGCGTCCGAGCCGGCGAGCGCTTCCATGTTCCAGGTTTCAGCCGCCGCCTTCAAATGCTCGGCGGCGTTTTCGCCTTCGGTCCCATCGGGTACTGTGTAGAAGCGCCACAACTCTTCGCCGTCTTCAGCCGAGTAGGCTGCGATGTACCCGCGCACACCGAACTCGGCTCCGCCATTCCCGATGATGACTTTGCCATCGATGACGCGCGGCGCCCCGGTGATCGAATAGGCCATGTCCTGATTGACGGTGACCACTTCCCATTCAACCTTGCCGGTTTCGCGGTCGAGCTTCACCAGCCGGCCATCAAGCGTCCCAAGGAAGAGTGAATTGCCCCAAGCCGCGACGCCGCGATTGACGACGTCACAGCACACTTTAACGCCCGTTTCGCCGGGGACCTTCGGGTCATACTCCCACAACGGCTCACCAGTGGCGGCGTTGTAGGCTTTGACCTTGCTCCACGCGGTCGTCAGATACAGTTTACCGTCGATCACAAGCGGCGTGGCTTCTTGTCCACGCGCCGTGTCCATGTCGGCGAACCATGTCAGACCAAGATCGCCCACACTTTCCGAGTTGATGGACCCAAGAGGGGAAAACCGCTGCTCGGAATAGGTCCGGCCATGGGATATCCAGTTGGCATCGTCAGCCGCCGCCTCAACTAGCGCGTCTGCCGTGACGCCGTCCGGTGCACAAGCTGACAAGCCGAGCGCGCCAAATGCCAAAAAGGGAATAGCCCAACGGGCCTTTTTGCGGATCATGCTGCTCTCTCCCACGCGTGATCATTCGAAGCTTTTCAGCATCTAAGCGCGTGGCGAGAAATTTGTCTATGGGCGAAACGCTGGAGAGCCCGAAGCGAAAGCAGACAGATTAGGTGAGTCAAGCCGATTGGAATGTAAGTTAGGCATCGTTGGTCTGTTCATCACTTGCCAGGCGACTGAGGAGAAACTGGTCGCGATCCATGAAACTGGTCGCAAA